>JBILQT010000028.1:0-43043 GCA_044373065.1 Sandaracinaceae bacterium | reverse complement strand
CACGTGCCTGCCGCCGTCACGGTTGCGGTGCCGGTGAACATCATGCCCATCGGGCCCGTGAGCGTGATGGCGATCATCGCGCCCGCATCGCCTGTGCCCGTGACATCCGGCGTGGTGTCGCGCGTCGTTCCGATAGGCGCCGTGATGTCGACGACCGTACGCGTGCGCACAGTGAAGGTCACCGGTGCCGCACCCATCGAAGGCGCAGTGGAGTCTGCGACGTTGCCTGCGAGGTCGGTCGCGATGACGTCAATGCGATGTGGACCATCCCCGAGTGCCGTGGGCACCGTGAACGTCCACGTGCCATCGGCTGCGACCGTCGCTGTGCCGATCGCGGCCATGTCGACGAGCACCGAGACCGTAGCGCCTACCTCGCCCGTGCCGCGAATCTCAGGCGTGGAATCCGCCGTCGTCGAGGACATCGCGGGCGCCGTGATCGCGACCATCGTGACCGTGTCGACCCTGAACGTCGCCGTGTCACTCGACATGCCGCCCGCCGAGTCCGTCGCGCGTGCCGTGGCCGTGTAGGGGCCATCTGCCAGCGTCGCTGCCGTGACCGTCCAAGCGCCCGCGCCATTCGCAGTCGTGGTGAGCGTCTGCGTGCCCACCATCACCGTGACCGCAGCGCCTGGGTCGGACGTGCCGCTGATCGTCGGCGTGTTGTCGCGCGTCAGCGTTCCGTCCGTCGGCACAAAGATGATGACCTCACGACGACACGTCGCATTGCAGCCATCGCCCGCCGCCACGTTGCCGTCGTCGCAGGTCTCGGGCGCGATGACCATGCGGTCACCACAGCGCGCGATGCACATGTTGGTCGGTGCACCGGAGCAGACGAGGCCCGCGCCGCAGCCGCCCATCATGCCGGCCACAACCGCCGGATTCGAGCAGCGCCCTGCGGTGCAGGTGTCGGTCGTGCAGACGTTGCCATCCGCGCACTGCGCAGCGGTCGCGCACTCGGGAGGACATGGCGAGCCAAGCGGAGGGGCGCTGATCTGCTGAAAGCCTCCCGTGCCGCCTGCGCCCGTGTCGTCGGCCGTCGTGCCCGCGCCACCTGCGCCACCGGTCACGTTGATCGAGGCCATCGCCGAGCCACCTGGCGTTGCGATGACGACAAATCCGCCACCGCCACCACCGCCACCGCCATCGTCGCCGGTCATCGTGCTTGAGCCGTTACCGCCCTGCGCAATGAGGTTCACCGTCGCGAACGACATGGTGTTCGTGTAGACGAAAATCGCGCCGCCACCACCACCGCCGCCGCCGCCTTCTTGGCGCTGCATCGTGCCGCTGTCGCCGTTGGCGCGTACTGCGCCGGTGCCCGAGATCGACGCCGCACGGATGTAGATGATGCCGCCACCCGCCTGGCCGCTGACGGCCGCGAGCACAGCCGGATCATCGAGCGAGCCTGAGCCACCGCCGCCGCCAAACATGAGCCGCGCAACATCCGCATAGCCCTCGCCGGGACGCGCGCGGTTGGGGTCCGTGCTCGTGCCTGCGCCGATGGAGCCGACGCCGCCTGCGCGACCGCCACCACCACCGCCGCCGCCCGAGTCACCCTCAAGCGGACAGCCACCTGCGTTGCCTGGTCCGCCGCGCTCGGAGTCGCCGCCGTAGAGGCCCGTCGCGCCCGTCACGACACCCGCGAGGCGCGAGTAGAGACGCGAGGTCGGGCCTGCAATGCCCTCGCCCTTGATGCAGGGCTGAGGCGTGTTGGGCTCGGTGCCGATCGCACCCGGAGGAATCGTCGGGCTGCCGCCCGCGGTCACGGCCGATCAACATCACGGTGGACGACAAGCACTGCGCTCGGCCGTCGCGATGTCGGGTCAGCACCGCGCAGAGCACAGCCTGGCGATGCTTGGTGCCGCGCGTGGGCACCATTGGGGCCGCGTCTTCTATCGCGTCGATGCGCCCGCCTTCATCCCGAGCTCCGGCGTGGTGCACAACACGATGGTGGGCCTGCTTGGCTCGACGGAGTGCCGCGTGGTCGACACCGTCATCTCCACCAGCGGCGCGCATCAATTCCTCTTCAACATCCCCGATGACTCGTGCTGCGTCGGCTCAAGCTACGACTACCACTCGTACGATGGCGCGTGGCATTGCGCGGAGTGGGAGATCAACGCCGCTGATCAGAGCTACCGCTTCTTCTTCGATGGCACCGAGGTGACGAGCCTCGCTGTGATGTACGGCAGCGACATGCGCGCCCACATCGAAGCGTTCAACACCCTCGCGGTCGGCTGGCGCAACTACCAGACGGCAACGACCCCATATCAATCCTATTTCGATGATATCGCAATCGACGATACGCGGATCGGCTGCGACTGAGTTCAGCGGCTCGCCAGCGCGCGCAGCGCCGGGTCGCAGTGCACAACGCGCAGCTGCCTGCCTTCGTCTTCGCTGATCACGAACGTCTCGCCGTCAGCACTCACATCGAAGGCATCGGTCGCGTGCTGCGGTTCAAGATTGGGGAGGCCAATGTCGACGCGTCGCATGCTGCCATCGGCGACCGACATGACGAGGAGCGAGCGGTCGTCCGAGCGGTCCATCATCAAGAGCCTCGCGTCATCCAAGAACGCCACGAAGTCGATGCGCGGAAAGATGCGGAAGTCGAAGCGACGCGCTGTGCCCGTGTCGAAGTCATGAAACACGACCGCGTGATCCTCTCGCCCTGCCCGTGCTGGGTCGGGCATCACCTGCATCGCAAGCATGCGCCCGCTGGGTGAGAGCCGCGGCGAGAAGAGGTCGCTCATGATGACCTCACCCGCGTGCGTTGTGCCGATGCGCTCAAGCGCGCCTGCTTCGACGCGGTACTCCACGACGCCCACCCGCGTATGGACAAAGACCGCACGCGTACCCTCGCGGGCAAGCTCCACGACGGGCCGGGAGAGCACCACCTCGGACGCGATGGACACCTCGATGGGCACATCCTCAAGCGCACTGTCTTCGTCGTTCGCCCCAAGCACGCTGAAGTACGCCGCGTCGAAGCGACGCAGCTCGCCCCAGAGCCGCCCCCGCGTGAATCCACCGCTGCCCAGGTAATCCTCAAGCCCCGAACGCGTGCCGATCAGGTACGGCGTCTCGCTCTCGAAATGGGCGTGTGGATCCGAACCATCACGCGCGAAGGTACGAAGCTCGGAGACGCCCATGCCACCGCCGGGATTGCGCATCACCAGGACGCTTGCGCTCACCCGCTCACCCGCTGCATTCACGCGCGGAGAGAGCAGCCTGTTCTCGTGGTTCGCACGCGTCGGCGCGGGCGCAGGGATGACCCACTCACGCCGTCCCTCCGCACATCGAGTTGGCAGCGGTGCATCGCCCAGTGCATGCGCATCGACGTGAACCCCAGCGTCCGCCAACGGAGCGTGTGTATGACTACGTGCGCATGCAGGAATGAAGGCCAGAGCGAGCAAGCCAAGGAAGCGCGAATGCATGCCTCAAGAGGAGCATGGAGCCCTCGCGTGGGCGCGTTAAGCCGGAATTAAATGACGTATTACGGCGTGCAGCGCCGCGACAAGCTGCCTGACCAGAGCCACCCCGCGACAGGCGCTTCGATGCGATACCAACGCCCGCGCTGCTCGACGGTTTGAATCTCGGTGCCCGTCGGAATCGTCCCGACCGGGTCACGACGCGTCGAGGGGTCGGGCCGCACATTCGTCTGACCATCTTCATCGGAGACGCGGAACGGGCAGACTGTGATGGCGGGTGCAGCCGAGGTTGTCTCGATCGGCGCAAGGCCCTCAGGCGTGACGCGGTAGGCAAGCGGCATCGTGCCGTACTCTCGGTCCTCTTCCGCTGCGACAAATGTCGCCTCGCCAACATCGCCCCGCGAGACATCAAAGCGCGGCGATGCGCCTGCGCCACGCACGACACTTCCGATCAACACGCCCGAACCAACGATGGGCAACAGGTCGACGCCGTCCCACGCATTGCCGCAATCGGAGCTCGCCTCTTCGTGGTCCACAATCGTCAACCGACGTGCGCGCACGATGCGACCGTTGGTCACCTCAAGCGCGTTGAATCCGCGCAGCGAGGACCCGTTCCCTCCCATCGCGTGTTTGGGCAACAAGAGGACACCCTCGACGCAGGAAACGCGCGCCGTGTCGTAGGCATTGACGGCGAGCTCGCGGGCGCCATCCGAAAACACAAGCTCAGGCGCCGGAGGCAGGCGCTCGAAGGGTTCGCCAGCTTCTTCTGCGTACATGGCCTCCTCGGCAGCGTAAGCGTAGTCGGCAGCCTGCGCCGAGAGGCATGCGGACACCTCATCCAGGCTCGTCCCCTCGCAGTCGGTTGCGCCGCGAATCGAGACGCGAAGCCCACAAGCATCGGCCGTCAGCGCGCGCCCTCCACTCCTTGCACGCGATGTCCTCAGCGCACGCTCCGTGAAGTCCCAGCCTGAGCGCGGGCCATGTGGATCAAGCGGCGAGAGCGCAACGAGCGCCTCGAAATCACCCGCAGCGAGACACGCGCGCGAGGGGTTCACGGGGCAGTAGCTCATCTCACGCACGGCAGTCACCGTCTGCCGCGGAAGCACCACGCCACGCACCGGCGGGTTCTCCCGAGCACGCTCCTCATCTGCGCCCCTGGTTGGCCAGAGAAACGAGCGGCCATCCCAGATGCCCACACTGTCGCCGTACTCACTCGCAAAAACGACAAGCCGCGAACCTGTTGGAAGCGGCTCGGCCGCAGCGCAATACATCACGGAGGGCGAGTCGGATTCACGGTCGAGCACGAGGGATTGCGCGCGCACGCGGAGAGGGCCACTCGTGAAAAGCGTCGGCTCATCCGGCACATCCTCGCGCGGAAATTCATAGTCACAGTTCACCGCGTCGTCGCCGCTCAGCCTCCGCGGAGAGTGTGGCGCGGGCGCAGGCCGGGCAACAACGGGCTCGGCAACGATGGGCTCCTCTGCCGCAGCTGCCACCGTCTCCAGCGCGGCGGGCTCTGTTGCATTCGGCGTTGGCAGCGTCGCGCTTTCCGGCGGAGCAGCACCACCGCAACCCAGCGCGAGAAGAGGCGTGAGCAGCACAGCGACGAGTCGTTCAATTCGCACGCCCTGAGCATCGCCCGTGCGCCACACAATCCGAAGCGCGAAGTCACGCACGACCTGACACGATGAGGCGATGCAGCTCCCCTCGCATTTGCACCCTCAAGGTCGCACCGAGCCTGCGCTGTTCACTGAGTTCAGCGGCCTGCGCTCCCTCCCGTGGATGCCGCTCGCGCATGCGCCGACTGCTGTCGAGCCCTGCGATGCGATTGCAGATTGGCTTGGCCGCACAGGCGTCTTCATGAAGCGCGATGACCTCGCCTCGCCCCTCTACGGCGGCAACAAAGTGCGTCGCTATGAGTTCGTGCTCGCGGATCTCTTCGCCAAGAACAAGACGCGCATCGTGACCGCGGGCGGCATTGCCTCCACGCAAGCGATGGCCACCTCACTCTTCGGCCAAGCGCTTGGATTGCCCGTGCGCATCATCCATTTTGATCAGCCGATCACGCGCTTTGGGCAGAACGCGATTCTCACCAACGTGAGTGCAGGCGCAGAGCTCGTCTGGGGAGGCAACTACCTCACCTCGGTCTGGCGCACCTGGCGCGCGATGGGCAAAGACAGCTACCTCATCTGGCCCGGTGCCGCGAACGCGCTCGCGAACCTCGGCTACATCGACGCGATGCTCGAGCTCGGTGCGCAGGTCGCACGCCATGAGATGCCCAAGCCCGATGCGATCCTCCTGCCGACAGGCTCCTCCGGCACGCTCGCCGCACTCGCGCTCGGAGCCTCATGGCTTGGCTGGGATACCGAGATCATCGGCGTGCGCATCACGCTCCCCATCGCCTGCAATCGCTTCACGGTAGGCCACCTCATCCGCAACACGGACCGCTTCCTCGCAGCGCATGACCCAAAGTGGACGCGCCGCTCGCACCGCGTGAACTACAGCCTCTACGGCGATGCCCTTGGCCCTGGCTACGGCTACGCGACGCCCGAGTCGATCGAAGCGATTCCGCAGCTCACACGCCTCACGGGCAAAGAGGGCGAGGTCACGTACAGCGCCAAGGCGCTCGCCGCGCTGCGCACGTTGGGCCAGAGCGAGCGATGGAAGAACAAGAACCTGCTCCTCTGGAACACGCTCTCGACCCCAAGGCCCACGGTCGATCCGTCGGCGATCGAGCGCGTCCCCGCCTCGCTGCGCTTTGTCTTCGAGCGGCCTTGCACCGCGTGAGATTCATCTGCCTGCCAGCGCTGCAAGCCGAATCAGGCGCCGCTTGATCTCGGGCAATCGTGCCTGGCTCGCAGCATCACCGTTCAGATGGCCTGGCAAAGCCTCCTGGAACTCAGAGTGCGTAAGAAGTTTCGATGTGTACTCGGCGACAAAGCTCCTGATCGAGGCAGGGCGTTTGGTGCACGCGAGGCTGTGTGGGCGCGGCGCGATGCATATCGCAATATGATTGCATTCCACATCGAGGCATCAGCGCGCTTTCGCGAGACGGGCGTGCTCGGGGAGTTTCCGGAGGGGACGTTTCCGCCTTGGGCGGGCTTGCTCCGGGATGCGGGGCGAGTCGTCGGTGAAGCGATCGAGGCGCATTCCGGCCGGAAGCAGCGGCGCGTGGAGGATGCACGCCTCGACGGCCGCGGCCATTCGTGAACCCAGGCTGATACGATTCGCCGCACGATGACCATCTCGGAACTCAGCACGATCGAGTCCTGGCAGAGCACGTCCTCCGCGCGTCGCGAGGAGATCGCCCGCGCCATCGCCACCGAGCACGGCCTCGAGTTCGAGTGCGTCGAGCCGTTCCGCCGCGAGGATCTGCCGCTCGCGTCGTACCGCGGCCTCGATGGGATGTTCCGCTTCGTTCTCGTACCCGGGGGCGCCTTCGACATGGGCCTCTCCGACGCTGAGCGCACCCACCTCCGCTCGCTCGCCGAGCCCCACCGCGGCACACCCACGTACGAGGCTGCATGGGCCGACCTGTTCCGCGAGGCGTCGCCGTGGCGGCCGGTCACCCGGGTGCGCGTGGAGCCCTGTCTGTTCGCGCAGAACACGATGGGCGACTTCGCGCTCCACGACTGGCGGCGGGAGATGGGCGAGGTGTTCGTGGGCGAGGGCGGTGACACCTCCACGCTCCCGGAGGACCTCGAGGTCGCGTTCGCAGCACAGGGCTACCGCCTGCCGAGCGAGGCGGAGTGGGAGTGGTGTGCGCGCGGCGGGCGGAGCGGCGAGATCACCTACAAGGGCAACGTCGTGCCGGACACGAAGCACTACCTCAAGGTTTCGCGCGAGCTCGGCCGCAGCGAGGATCCCGATCCAGAGCGACACGCGAGGATCGGGAACGACTTCGGGCTCGTGGGCTTCGGCGTGCAGGCGGAGCTCTGCCAGAATCGCTTCGCGGTGCCGCCCGACCTCGCGCCCGCTGTCGGGGCCTTCGAAGACCGGGTGATCCGCGGAGGCGCGGGCGCGACCTACCCGTGGCAGAACCCCGGTGAGTGGCGGATGTTGCTGACCGCCTTCCGTCAGCGCGCCGGGGACGGTCTTCTGCATTCGATCGGCGTGCGCCCGGTCCGTTCGGTGGCCTGACGAGCAGGACATCAACATGGGAATTGCGCGCGATGTCGGCGCGGAGCGACGTTGGAGCTGCGTCCCTCCATGGTCGCTCGCCCACCTCCCGAGGCGCGGCATCAACCACCGCTCGCCAAAATACGTGAGCCCAATCTCCTCATCGGCCTCCTTCCCAGTGAACCCCATCGGCTCAAGCGGGGCGTTGCTATCCGAGGCCCAGAGGTTCTCGCGCGCTCCGTTGGGATAATATGTCGATAGTTCCAAAAGCTCGCCCGACACGAGGTCGACGACGCCGCTTGAGGTCTGCAAGAGGTCGGTGAGCGCGTAGGTCCCACACAATTCTCGCCCCAGCGACCATGCTGGTTGGCTGGTCCGCCTAACGGCGGAACGCGTCTCGGTCGCGTCGACTCCGGTGGTGACGGCGTCGTACGTCGTCGTGTTGCGCACGAGGCCTCGGCGCTCGAAATCGCCGGGGGCGTTGGTCACTGGCTTCCCTAGCGGGAAAACGAAGAGGGCGACGCGCGATGCGGTGTTGATGCTGGTCGCTTCGAAGCTCTCTTTGACGGTGCGCTGATTGGCTCCGTCGTAGCGGTAGCGCATGCGCGCGGCGTACGTTCACGCGCCGGTGCGGGAGCCTACGGAGCCGCCCACGCGGTCGAAGCGGCGTCCTTCGACGAGGCGGTTCATCCCAGCGAAGGCTGAAGTGCTGCTCGGTCGCGCATGTGCAGTTCGTTTGGAAGTTGCTGATGCGTGCTCTGACATCGGCTTGTTCGCTCGAGCTCGTCAACGACTGCGGGCCGGGGCTGCCTTCGACGCCGTGAGTGGCCTTCGCTGGGGTCCGTCGAGACGAGCGCAGGGCTCCCAGGAGCTACGCAGAGGTCCGTCGTGACCCTCGCAGGGCTCCCAGAAGCTATACAGAAGTCCATCAAAACCTTCGTGAAGCTCCCGGGAGCGATGCAGAAGTCCATCAAGACCTTCACGGGGCTCTCAGGAGCTACGCAGAGGTCCATCGAGACCATCGCAGACCTCCCGGCAGCTTCGTCTGCGCATTGGGTGTCAACAGCGTCTCGCGCCACTGGAACGCCTCGCGTTGGGTCGCGCAGAAGTGAGGCGCATCGAGGTGCCTTATCTCGACCCCGTGCCACTGCGTCGTTTGAACGCATCTTCTCGGAAGCCCAACTTTCGCAGAGCTTGTCCAAGCAGGTGGTAGTCCGACGGGTTTCAATGTTGAGCACGAAGTCGATTCGCGAATCGCGCATCACGCTGTATTTACTTGTCTATTTGCGAACTCGCGCTCAGCCGTAGAGCCCAGCCGCAACCCGATCCAGCTGTACATCAAGCGCCTCATAGAGCCCTTGATTGCCCTCTTGGATGAAGCCCTCCAGCGCCCTCGCGTGCTCGGGGATGCGCTCCACGAACGCATGCACCTCGGCCGGATTTTCAAGCGACTCGGCGTAGCGCCCATAGCCGAGCTTCTGCAGGTAGCGGCTATTGAGCACCTGCTCGAACTGGCCACGCACGGGTACCGAGAGCATGGGCTTGTGCAGGTAGACAGCCTCGCCCATCAGCGTGAATCCGCCGCCTGCGATGACGGCTTTGGCGGAGGCCAAATCGTCGATGAACGTGGTCTCGCTGAAGGGGCGATAGCGCAGGTTGCCCTCGACCTGCTCGCTCGTGATCGACCGACGCATGCCGTAGATGCGGCACTCAAGGCCCGTGCTGGCGAGCGTGCGCGCGAGCTCATCGTTGCCCTCGGCCGTCTGGTAGACGAGCAGGTGCCCGCCCTCGCTGCGCTTCGCCTGGAGAATCTCCGGACGCAGGATGGGCTTGATGAGCGTCGTGTTCTCCTTACGCACCGGCGGGAAGAAGAACGTTGTGATCAAGTAGTGGTTCGCGAAGGGCATTTTGCTCTTCACGAAGGCCTTCGAGATCTCGAACTCCGCGCGATGCCCTTCGACCACGTCGTCATCGATCGCGGTGCGATTGAGCACCTGCATGTTGTCGATGGAGAGAATCGGAAGGCCGTGGCGCTTCGCGTAGAAATACGTCCAGCTCTCGAAGTCGCTGATCACGCACTCGGGCTTGAAGTCTTTGATGATGTCGAAGTAGGCCGCGACCTGCGAGGGGATGGCTGCCGTGCCCGCGAGCACGTTCTCCAGCACCGTGCGCGCAAGACGCATCTGGTTGTCCTCGTAGGCGATGTGCATCCCGTGGATGCGGTTCACCTCGCTCTTGTCGCCAAAGCGCTTCTTCAAGAAGTCGACGGCACGACCGGAGGCCACAATCTCCACCTCGTGGCCCAGCTCGAAGAGACGCTCGAGCACGACGCGCGAGCGCATCGCATGACCCATTCCTTCGCCAACCACGCCGTAGAGGATTCGCATGGGGCGCATGGTATCGGACTTCACGAAGGCACCTCAGCCACAAAAGCGCGAGGTTGATGGCGCTCACGTATGCTCGCGCTGTGGAGCCCTCGACCGAATCAACCGCGACCGAATCTGCGCCTGCTGAGCCCGCCTTGCCCAGCAAGCCCACGCCGCTTTCAGGCCTGGAGCGCGCGCATGCTGTGCTCGCCATTGCACCGCTTGGTTGGGCGCTCTTTCACCTCGTCGAGCAGTGGAGCCTCTTTCGCGGAAGGCTCGCCTGGCTTGCACAGATGCGCGCAACCTCGGGCAGCTTCGCGACCTCGCTTGAGGTGGCACTCGCCGTGTTGCCGATCGTCGCTTGGGCGGGCCTGCACCTGCGCGCGCTTGTGCTGCGCAAGGCGCTTCCGGGTCGCGTGACGCGCGAAGAAGGCGCACTCGCAAATGGCCTCAGCGCGGTGCAGCCGCTCGCCTCAAGCCTCGCGCTGCTCTTCCTCGGCTGGCACGTGATCTGGCTCTGGGTGCCCAAGCTGCTCGGTGCTGCGCCCATCGAGTCTTACGACGCGATGCAACGCACATTGGGCCTTCCCTGGGCGCTCGGCCTTCACGCCTTTGGCCTCGCTGCGGTGCTCTGGCACCTCGCCACCGCACTGCCCGATGGGCTCAGCGCAATGGGCCTTATACGGACCGACGAGGGCCGGCGCGGCGCGCGCACCGTGGGTGTGGTCATAGGTCTCGCGCTCTTTGTGCTCTTCGCGCAGATGGTCGGCTGGATCGGTACTGGCGTAGGCACCTTCTGGCCGATTCAAGTGGTCGACCCGAGCTGAGGACCGCGCATGAGTGCGGACGAACGGATCGCGGAAGGTGACTTCGCTGGGGCGCTTGCAATTCTCCAACGCCAACCCGAGGACGCCTCTTCACTGCTCACGATGTTCAACCTGCAAACGCGACTCGAAGCGTTTGAGGACGCGCAGCGATCCCTCGCGCGACTCGTTGTGCTCGCGCCTGAACTCGCAGGCGGCGCGAGGGAGCTCGGCGGATGTGCGCGTTGTGAGGCAACCCTCGCAGCGCGACGCACCGATCCCAAGACGGCGGGCGCACGTCGCGCCGTCGGGGCACCCCATCCGGTCGCCATCGCGTACGCAAAGGCTTCAGCGATGCATGCATCGGGCGACGCCACGATGGCGGCGCAGGCGATCCGTGAGGCCGAGGCGATGACCGCACGAAGCCCTGGAGTGCTCACTTGGAGCAACGGCCGGCAAGCGCGCTTCACACACCTCGCCGATTCGGACGAACTCACTGGCAGCACCGTGCCGTGCTTTGTCGGAGAGCATGTTGTGGACTTCGCTTACGACGAACTTCGAAGCATCACCCTCGACCCAGGAGGGGCCTCCTTCGATTGGCTCTGGATGCCCGCGGACATCGAGTTCGCAAAGAAGGAAGCGCCGCTCTTTGGGCGCATCCCCGCGCTCTACTCGGGTGCAGGCATTCATCCCAGCAAGCCGGTTCGGACAGGGCAGATGACCTCGTGGAATCGCGACCATGGGTACGCGATTGGCGAAGGGCAGCGCGACCTCTACGTGCACACCGAGCAGGGGATGATGATCGTGGGGTTGCGGCAGGTGAAGCGGATCGCGTTCGACGCGAAGGGCTCGGCAAGCGCACAGGACGAGAAACCGAAATCCTTCTGGCAGAAGCTCTTCGGCTGATCCGCGCATTCACGCAGCGCGTCCGCATGACCCTCACCGATGCACATCGCGGAAGATGTTCTGCGCCTCGCGCTGTAGCTCCACGCGGTTGGTCGCGATGACGAAGATGCGGTCGGCTTGAATCGCGAAGCGCTCGACGTCGCCGGGCTCAATGCCGAGGCCGTAGGCGATGCGATCGCGGATGCGCGCGGCATCCTTCAGCTGCACGAGGAGCTCCGGATCGATCGCTTGGAGCTTCACGGCGTGGCGCTCGATCCAGGCGCTCGCATCGACACTCTCGTCGGCATCGAAGCCTAGGTCGCCGAGGCCTATCTCGATCAAGCGCCAGCCCATGCGGATGCGGGTGGTTGGGCCCACGGGGATGGGCGCCTTGCGGAGGTACTCGATCACAGCGAGCCGGCGAATGGGGCGAATCAACACTGCCGTCGCTCCGGCCATGAGGAAGAGGCCGATCAGCAGCGGGCACATCGCCTGCGCGATGGCTTGAAGCGCCCGCTGCGCGTCTTGGCCTGGGTCGGGCTCTTGGGGTTCCGGTTCCTGGTTTTGTCCTTGTTGACCCTGACCTTGGCCTTGTTGAGGCTGCGTTTGTCGTTGTTGGCCCTGACTTTGTCCCTCCCCTTCCTCTTCGCCTGTTCGGAAGAGATAGGGCGCGATGATGAGTGTCCCTGCGGTGAGCGAGAGGCCCACGGTGATGACGGCAAGCCAGCCAAGCATCGTGAGGCGCGGACGTGCCGCGCCCTTCTCCGTCACCGAGCCGGCAAGCAACGAGCGCGAGCCAAAGCGCCAGAGGTGCAGGCGATGCCGCTCGCGCTGCACGAGGTAGGCGAGGAGGAGCGCGATGGTGAAGAAGAGGATGAGCGCGGTGGAGATGCTCCACACGGCGAGCTTGTCGCCCGACTCCCAGCGGTGAAGCGCATCGCTGTGGTTGACGATGGTGAACATCGCGCCCGTTCCGTAGATGACGGGCACCCAGGCCGCGAAGAGCGCGCGGCTTGAGGCGAGGCTCCAGACGCCGCCGCTGACGAAGATGGGCACGAGCCAGACGAGCACCAGAAGCCCAATACCAAGCGGCCCAAGCGCCGTGAGGGGTGCGGTGATGAGGCAGGCGATGATGGTCCAGAAGACACTGAGGCAGCCGAGGAAGGAGCCGCGCAGTCGCGCGATGGCCATCGCTTGCCCGAGCGTCACACCGAGGATCGTGCCGAAGCTGATCACGCCGAGAATGAGTGCGGACTCGGGGCTGAAGCCGTCCGTCGCGAGCAGGGTGAGGTCGAAGATGGCGAGCATCACAAGGACCCACGCCTGGTAGGTCAGCGCAGGCCGTGCGAGCTCCTTCGCATCGCGTTTCCAATCGCTCGCAGCAGTCTGTTGAGGCTCGCGAGACGGCGCGCTCACAGCGTCCCTCCGCGCTCGCCACTCGACACACCGACGAGGCGATGTGCAGTGGCACCAGGCTCCAAGCGGTAGACCGCATCCCCGCGACCCACGAGCGAGGCGAGCACCGACTGCGCGCCCTTGCGGATGCGCAGGCGCAGACGTTTGCGGGCCTGGTAGCGGCCGCGCTCCCACCAATACGAGCGCCAGCGCGCGCCCATCGTGTTCTCGTCGCTGCCCACCGGATGCGGCAACCGAATCATCGCGCCGAGCAGGCGCATCATGCCTTTGCCACCGAGCCAGACCTGCCAGAAGGGCGGCTCTGCGGGGCCCAGGGCATCCTCGGGCGGGTGGTAGATCCACGTGAAGCGCTGGCCTTGGAAGGGGAGCGGAGGTGGCGCATCGAAGCGTGCGGAGACGGCGATGCCGTCGGCTGCGGGGCCGAGCGACTCGAAGAGCGCGGGCACATCGAAGCGGTCCTGCCAGCGTGCGCGGGCGCCCATGTCTTGCCAGCGCGTGCGCGGCGTGCGGCCTGTGATCGTCTCGATGCGGAGCTGGCCACGACCATCATCGACGGCGGCCACCAGCGTCACGGCATCGCCTCGCTCGACAAGGGCATGCGCGACCGAGATCCAAGTCTCGACGAGCTTGTCGAGCACGTCGGCCAGGCCCACCGCATCCTCCGCGGCACCTTGCTTCGCGAGGAAGGTGTCGAGCACCAAGACAACGTTGCGCACGCTCTGCTCGCGTGACTCAGGAAGACGCATCGTGAGGCGCCCTGCGCGCACCGAGAGCTTCCAGTGAATGCGACGTGTGTCATCGCCGCGCGCGTACTCGCGGAAGCGAAAGAAGTCTTCGTTCGGAAAGCGATGCGGACGCGTCACGACATCGGGGCTCTGATGCTTGCTGCGCGGTGGCTCGATCACCTCGAGTGCACGAAAACGCGGCAGCACCTTGAGGTCGCAACATGCGGCCGAGGCGACGGAGACGCGCGTGAGGCCAAAGACATCCTGGTAGCCAATCGTCGCCGGGCCGAGGCGGTAGAGGCCGCGTGGGCTGCGACGAAACTTGCCGGCGACAGTCGCCTCTTCGGACCGCACCGCAGCACCGACGACATGGCGCGTCTCGGTGCCGAGCTCATCCGGCAACACGTCTTCGATGATCAGGTGATAGCCAGGCGGCACGGGAATGCCGCGCAGGTGAAAGCGCTCCTCGCCTCCATCGCCCGAGAGCACCACGGCGGGCGACATCTCGCGCTGAATGCCTGACTGATTCTTCGCGGCCGCGCGCTCAAAGCGCTGCGTGAGGAAGGCCGAGAGAAACGAGGTCACACCAACGGCGCCGTAGAAGAGGAGAAGGCCCATCGTCGCGACGATGCCGAGGTCGCCCCAATGCATGCCGAGCGCGGCGAAGAGAAAGATGAGGCCGCCGAAGAGCAGCGAGTAGCCACGCGGTGTGAGCACGCGTGCGTGACGGGCGATGACGTGAAGCCACTCGCCAAAAGGAATCGAAGCGCCCTGCCCGCGCGCGAGGCTCTCTTGTCTGCGCTGCCCGAGCTCCATGCGCGTCTTTCGTGTGACGCCAAAGAGCTGCATCAAGAAGACGGGGAAGAGATAGACGGCCGTGAAGAGCAGGAGCGAGGGCGCTGTCTCGCTGACCTGCGAGACCTCCAAGAAGAGCGCGGCCACGAAGCCGACAATGATCGGCAAAAGGAGCATCCCGCCGAGGTGAAAGAGCACCCGGAAGATCGAGATGAACCAATGGGGCGTGCGCGACTTCATGCGCCTCAGCCCGGCACAGGAACGCGCGCGAGGACCTCTTGAAGGAAGCCATGCGCGACATCCGAGCCGCTCACCACGAGGCGATGCGCGAGCACATCCACGGCAACGCTCTGCACGTCCTGGGGCGTCACGTAGTCGCGGCCCTGGCTCATCGCATGCGCCTGGGCGGTGCGTGCGAGCATGATGACGGCGCGTGGTGAGGGCGGTGAGAGTGCGCGTGCATCGGAGCGAATCGCGTTGGCCAAGGTCACGAGGTAGCGCTTGCCCTGCTCGCCGATGTAGACGCGCGGCACAAGGGCCTGCCAGGCGAGGAAGTCTTCCTTCGCGACGACGGGCTTGAGGTGCTCCACCGGCGGCCTCTCCGCGAGGTGCACATCGAGCATCTCGACCTCGGCCTCGGGCGGTGGAAAGCCCATCGTCAGCTGCATCGTGAAGCGGTCCATCTGCGCGGCGGGGAGCGCGTAGGTGCCCTCGTGATCGAGCGGGTTCATCGTCGCGATGACGAGGAAGGGAGGCGCCATCTTGTGCGTCGTGCCCTCCACCGTGACTGTCCCCTCGGCCATCACCTCAAGCAGCGCGGACTGCGTCTTGGGCGTCGCGCGGTTGAGCTCATCGGCGAGGAGAAGGTTGGTGAAGACGGGGCCCGCTTGGAACTCAAAGCTCTTCGAGCGCAGGTTGAAGACGTTCGTGCCGGTGATGTCCATCGGCAGCAAATCGGGCGTGAATTGGATGCGCTTGAAGTCGCAGGCGACCGAGGCGGAGAGCGCACGCGCGAGCATCGTCTTGCCTGTGCCGGGCACATCCTTGAGGAGCACGTGGCCCTTCGCCGTCATCGCGAGGAGCACCTTCTTGATGACGTCATCCTTGCCCTTGATGACGCGTGCCGTGTTCGCGACCGTGGCCTCGAACTGCTGCTTGAACGTCGCCACACGCGCAGCGCGCTCGGCATCGGGGGCGTATCGATCGGGGGTCTGCATAGAGAACTCGCGGCTCGGGTGGACGGTTACGCAATGAAGAGAGATCGAATCTTGGAGAAGACCTTGCGCATGCCGCGCTCGTTCTCCGTGCGCAGCTCGGCACCGAGCTTCTCGACGGCATCGAGTGAGACGCCCCAGGCGCGTGCGAACTCGCGCACGACACGCCACTCGGTCGCGTCCCGATCGCCATCGAGATAGGCGACGCGGCACATCGCTGCGACGACGAGCTCGGGGTCGTGTGGGAAGCCGAGGTCGTGCGGGCGCCAGACGGCGAGGTCTTCGTTCTCCAGCGGCGGATGGCCCCAGGTCGAGAGCGTCTGCTCGAGGTAGGCGCGGTCGCGTGGTGTGGCCTCGCCATCGGAGAGCATCACGGAGGCAAGCGCGCGCGCAGAGACACGCAGCGGCTGGAGCTGCTTGGGGATCGACTCATGCGTCAGCGGGATGCTCGGCGGCAGGCTTGTGCGCGCACGCATCACAGCCATCGGGCGCATCGAGTCGGGCGCTGTGCCGCGTGTGGAAGTCGCCTCCGAGACGCGCTCCTCGGGCATCGCCGTGCTGCCTCCACCGCCGACCGCACCGACGCCGGGGAAGAGCCAGGCAATCGCATCGAAGCTCGTCTCCACGCGCGCCCCTGCAGCGAGACGCGCACACACCGCATTCACATCGAGGCCGCCGAAGTGCGCGAGCACAAAGCGCGCAACATCCTCGTCGCCCTCGACCAACGCCCAACGCTGAAGCGCTGCCTGCGCACGCGCTGGGTCATTCAAGAAGCGCTCGCCCTCGTGTACGAGAGACCCAGCGCGCTCCTCGCGAAGGCAGACGCGACAACGCTTCTCCAGCACCACGCCGCGTCCTCCGCGCGAGGCGATCAGCTCAAGGCTCGACGACTCCACACGGCAGTGCGCGCAATCGGACAACGCTTCGAATGTCTCCTCCTCCGCGCTTGTCGCTTCATGCACCTGGCGAGAGTCGGCGCCCGAGCCGAGCTACGTCAAGCAAGACTGCGCGGGGTTCGTATACGATTCCGATATGACGCGATTCTTCGGCCCCTCCGTGGCCCTCACGCTCTCCCTCCTTGCGACGGCATGTGACTGCGGCAGCACGCCCCCCGGATGCCGAACGAACGATGAGTGCACTGCGGGGCAAACGTGCGTCGACACCGTCTGTCGCAGCAGCCCCGACAGCAGCATCACGCCCGACGGCGGCACCGATGCATCGCGGCCCGATGTGGGGAGTGACGGAGGACCAACATGCCCGAGCGCCATCCTCTGTGGCTCGCCCGCGCAGTGCTGCAGCGATGGCCAAGAGTGCGTGGAGGGAGCGTGCCTCGCGGCGTGCGCGAGCGGCGTGCGCTGCGGTGCCGATCTCTCCGTCTGCTGCGGCGCCTCGCAGGTCTGCATCTCGGGCGCCTGCGAGGACCCAGGCGCCATGTGCAGCAACTCGTTCGACTGTGAGGAGGGCGAGTTCTGCGAGCCCACGCTGGGCCGCTGCCTTCCGCAGTTCGACCCCGTCACCTGCTCCACCACGCCCGTCTTTGGGCCCTTCGACGTGACGCTCGAGTGGAGCGTGACCACCGCCACCGAGGACGCCGATTGCATGCATGCGATCTCAACGCCGGTCGTGGTCGACCTCGACGGGGATCGCATCCCCGAGGTCGTCGCGAACTTCGCCTGCGACGACAGCTGGGAGCGCGGCATCTTGCGCGCCTACCGCGGCGACACGGGCGCACATCTCTGGAGCGTCACAGATGCGGCGCTGGAGACCAACGGTCGCTCCTCGATCGCGGCAGGCGACCTCGATGGCGATGGCCGCGCCGAGATCATCGCGGCCTCGAAGACAGGCGTGAACCGCATCTTCGCGTTTCATCCCGATGGCACGCTCTTCTGGCGAAGCACACGCCCAGACGGCTCCGCGTACAGCGCAGCCGTCGACAACGGCGCGCCCTCCCTCGCCGACTTGAACGAGGACGGAAGGCCCGAGGTCATCCTCGGAGGCGCGGTGCTCGACGCCGCAGGCGTGCTCCTCTGGCAGGGCGGCACGGGCGTCAGCGAGGGCACCAACAGCGGCTACACCGGCGGCATCTCCGCCATCGCGGATCTCGACGGCGACGGGCTCATGGAGGTCATCCCAGGTCGCCGCGCATTCCACGGCGATGGCACCCCGATGTGGACCTCGATGGCCCCCGACGGCTACCCCGCGATCGGCCAATTCGATATGGACGTGCAGCCCGAGGTGGCACTCGTCGCGAGCGGTCGCGTGTACTTGCTCGATGGCCTCACCGGCGTTGTGCAGTGGGGCCCCGTGACGATCCCCGGAGGCGGTCGCGGAGGCCCTCCGACCATTGCGGACTTCGACGGAGACGGCCTCGCGGAGATCGGTGTCGCAGGCGCCGGGAGCTACTCGGTCTACGACCCGGATGGCCCGATGGATGTGCTCTGGTCGATGCCCACGCAGGACGTGTCGAGCAATGCGACGGGCTCAAGCGTCTTTGACTTCGAGGGCGATGGCATCGCGGAAGTCGTCTATGACGACGAGTGCTTTGTGCGCGTCTACCGCGGCACCGACGGGATGGTGCAGCTGCAGATCCCCAGCAGCAGCGCGACGATTCACGAGTACCCGCTCGTCGCCGATGTCGATGGCGATGGCAACAGCGAGATCCTCCTTGTCTCGAACAACCGCGTGAACCCCGGCTGCGGTGCGGGCTACACGGGCCTTCGTCGCGGGCTCTTTCTCTATGGCGATGCGCGCGATCAATGGATGCGCACACGCCGCGTGTGGAATCAGAACGCCTACCACGTGACGAACGTGAGCCAGTCCGGCGCCATCCCGCGCGATGAGCCGAACAACTGGTCGACGCCTGGCCTCAACAACTACCGCCAGAACGTTCAAGGCGAGGGCGTCTACAACGCGCCCGACCTGGCCATCACAGGCCTCGAGGTGAACCTCACCAACTGCCCCGAGCGCGCCACCCTGCGCGCACGCGTCGCGAACCTCGGTGCGCTCGGTGTGCCCGCCGGCGTTCGCGTCGCGTTCTACAGCGGCACGCTCGCAGCACGCGGCGCACTCATCGGCGTCGGCACCACCACCGTCGCCTTGCTTCCTGGCGCAAGCACGCTCGTCTCGATCGACACGCCGCTGATGGGCGCGCCTCCCTACGCCTTCGTCGCCTTCGTCGATGACGACGGCATGGGCGTGGGTGCCATCACCGAGTGCAACGAGATGAACGACGGCGCAGCGATCGATGGCATCGACTGCGACATCATTCTCTGAGCCCTTCACCCCTCCGCGTAGCTCGCCATCGCCGCGAGCCACGCGCGATGGCCCGGAAGCACGGCGAGCTCGCGTCGCATATGACGAAGCGTGCGCACTTCTCGGAAGCCCAGATCCTTCCAAGCGTCCAGAGACTCCGTCTCGGGCGGCACAGAGATCGACGCGCCGGAAGCGAGCTCCGGAAGGCTCGCGACAAGCGCGTGAAGTGTCTCCGCGTCGCGTGCGACGACAGGCCCGATGGCGCCTTCGTGCAGACACAAAAAGCCGGTCACCGCGCCCAGCGCATCGCGCACGGCGAGGCGCGCATGCATGACCGCCAAGAGCGCGCTTCGGTCCGCACCGAAGGCCTCGCGATCGAGATGCGCAACCTCTTCGATCGAGGCCGCTGAGGCGCGGCGCGCTGTCTTCTTGCGTGCACGTTCAAGCGTTGCGTCAGGGTCATCGGCCACCAACGTGCGTGCGAGCCCCGCGTCGTGAAACCCCATGCGCGGGTAGAGCGGCGCGCCCTTGTCGGAAGCATCGAGGACAGGTGCACAGCCCCGCGCCTTGAGCGCTGCAATCGCGGCCTCCGTGAGCCGCCTCCCGAGGCCTCTTCGCTCGTGCTCCGGCAGTGTCGCGACGAGGCCCACCCAGCCAAACCCTCCGTCCGGATACGCGACGAAGGTGGAGCACGCGCGGATCTCTCCGCCCTCGCGCAAGACGATCACGCACGTCGGATCCACCGCGAGCATGCGCAGCACACGCGCGCGCCTTGGGCCCGGGCCGTAGGCACGATCGAGCAACGCAACGAGCGCGTCGAGTTCAGAAGACGGGTCGAGGACTCCGATGCGTTCGTCTGCGCTCACCAGAGGCTCTTGCCCTTCTTCGCGCAACACGCGCAAGGGCCGCTTCGTGACAACACGCGAGACCACGATGCGCGCTGATGCCGCCACCAGCTTCGCGGGCTACATCTCGCCGCGTGAACAAAAAGGCACCTGCATCGCCCTCGGCACGAACCACTTGGAGCGGGGTCGATGTCGCCGAGCTGGCCACGATGGACCTCGAAGACCGCGGGCAGGATCCGCGGCTTGCGGGCGTGCTTCGCCTGGTCGATGAGGCCTCGCGTCCGCGCCCCCTCGCCGAGGTGCTCGCTGCGCTCTGCTCGGAGGTGAGCGCGATTCTCGATGCCGATGTCGTGAGCCTCTACCTGCGTGAGCGCGCGAGTGCCGATGGCTCGGCGCGCGGTGAGGAGCTGCGCATGGCGGCCAACGTGGGCTTTCCTGCGGGCGCGGTGAATCGTGTGCGCCTGCGCGTCGGCGAGGGCATCACGGGTCACGTCGCCGAGAGCTTGAGGCCTGCGGCCGTGGTGCTCGCGCCCGAAGACAACCGCTACAAGAGCTTCCCCGAGCTGCGTGAGGAGCGCTTTCCGATCTTCCTCGCGGTGCCGATGCTTGTGGGTCATCGCGCCGAGGGCGTCGTCGTTCTGCAGCGCCGCGCGAAGGCCTTTGATGACAGCGATACGGTGCTCGCGGCCGCGCTCACGATGGTCTTTGCGTATGCGCTGGAGCGCGCGTCCTCCTCGCGTCGTGAGGTCGCGGCCTCCGAGGAGCCACGCACGGCACGCCTTGAGGGCGCAGCGCTCTCGAAGGGCCGCGCGATGGGCCGCGTGGAGACCCTGCCGACCTTCGAGGGCCTTGCCGCGCTGGAGCGCTCGCATGAGGGCGACCCTGCGGATGAGTCGACGCCTGAGCTTGTGCAGCGTCGTCGTGCGCGCATCGAGGAGGCCTTCTCGCTGCTCATCAAAGACCTGGAGCGCATCCGCAAGCGCTTCGAGGGCGATGCCTCCATGCGCGTGGAGCTGGAGACGCTCGCCCTGCTCGAGAGCGACGGAGTCTTTCGCGAGACCTTGCTCGATGAGGTGCCCGCGCAGAACGTTGCGCTCGGGCTTCGCAAGATGGCGCGTGACTACGCACAGGTGCCCTACAAGCGCAGGCAGGGCGAGAGCCAGACGGCCGACAAATGGCTCACGCTGCGCAGCACCGAGGTCGAAGAGTTCTGCCTGCTCCTCGCATCGCGCTTGGTCGGTGAGCGCATCCCCGCGAACGGCAGCGTCCTCCTCGTGCCCGACCGCCTGACCGCGATCATGGCGCAGGCCGCCGTTGCACAACGCGTCGCAGCGATTGCGATCTGTCACTCGGCCGACGCGAGTGAGCTCGGTGTGCGCATCGCACGTGCGGCCGGCATCCCCGTTGTGGCCGATGTCGGCGGCCTCTTCGCCTGGGCACGTCGCGGCGACATCGTGCTCGTCGACGGCGATGGCGGCGTTGTGCGCGTGCACCCCTCGGCCGCGCAGCTCGCTGAGTTTCGTGATGCCTCGAAGAAGCGAGAGGGCGCATGACCTACCTCTGGATTCTCCTTGCCCTCGTCGTCTTCGTGCTCGCGGCTGCCGCGCACTACGCCTTCTGGACGCGTCGTCTTGATGTGCCGATGGACTACGAGGTCGCAGAGGAAATCCAGACGCCCGATGGCGCCTCGATCATGGTCTATCGGCTGCCGCTCCCGAGCCATCTGCGCACCACGCGCCCTGCCCTTCTCGTCCACGGCATCGGCATCGATCACCGCAACAACGACCTGCTCCCGAACGCCTCGCTCGCGCGTCATCTGCATGAGGCAGGACGCGATGTGTGGCTCCTTCGTCTCCGCAGCGCGGGCATGGTGCGGCGCTTCCGCGATGCGAAGAAGGTGCGCTTCGCGGCGATGGCCAAAGAGGACATTGCGCTCGGCGTCGAGACGGTGCTCAAGCGCACGAGCCAGACGCAGCTCGACTACGTCGGCTTCTCGATGGGCGGCATGCTGCTCTACGCCGCGCTCACGGCGAGGTACGTCGACCCAGCGAAGCTCGCGAAGGTCGTGATCATTGGCTCGCCTGCGCGCGTGGGTTCGATTCCCTTCCGCGGTCTCATCACGCGCCTTCCGGATGCGTTCATCCCGACCATCCCCATCCGCTTCATCTCGCGGATGTTCGCGTTCATTGCGGAGCTCTTCTCGTCACCGATTCATCACTTCATCGTGAACCCGGGCAACCTTGAGCGAGGCGTCACCTCGCGCGCGATGATGACGGTGGAGGATGCGCCCTCCTGGCTCGCGCTCGACTTCCTCAACTTCCTTCGTGAGGGGGGCGTTGTGCGGATTGAGGGGCGCGATGTGGTCGAGGGGTTGAGGGACATTCACGTGCCGGTGCTCTTCTTCGTGGGAGGGGCGGATCGGCTGGCGCCTGCTGTGGTGGTTCGGCCTGCGTTCGAGGCTTGGGGTGCGTCGTTTGCGGATACCGACAAGCGCTTCGTTGTGCTCTCTCTCGCTGCGGGGGCGCTGGCGGATTATGGGCATGGGGATTTGGCGTTTGGGCGGCATGCGCGGGTGGATTTGTTTGATCCGATTGAGGCGTTTCTGGGCTGACTGGCTCCGCTGACGCGGGGGTCTTCGTCGGTCGCTGACGCGGGGTCTGTTGCGGTTGCTTGCTCTGTCGCTGGCGCTCGCTTGTTGCTTTGGGGCTCCCGCTTGGATAGCTCTTGTCCTCGCCGGACGGGCCCAGGGGGTCGTTTGCGGACGACCCCCTCTCAAGAGTTGTCACATCTCTTGATCACCTGTTGAAGTCTGCGATCGGCCCTGATCTAAGGTCGGGATGAAACCCGACGAACGGCGCATTGCTCTCCCTTTCACCTTCACGCCTGTTTCGGCTGAGTTCGAGGCGCTGGATCTTGGTGATGCTCGGCTCAATGAGCGGGGCGAGCGCGTGGCTGCGTCGTGGGCCAACTCTCCTGAGATGAGCTTGCCGCAGGCGCTGAGGAGTTCGGCGGAGATCGAAGGCGGGTATCGGTTTCTGAACAATGAGCGTGTGAAAAGTGATGCGCTGGTAGCGCCGCATATTCGAGAGAGTTGGTCGCGCGCGGTGGAGTCGAACTCTGCGGGCTGGGTGCTTTCGGTGGAGGACACGACAGAGCTTCGCTTTGGTGGTGCTGCGGAGCGCGAGGGACTTGGTTCGTTGATGAACGAAGGGCAGGGATTCTTCGGGCACATCGCTCTTCTCGCGTGCCTAATGCCGACCGGCGAATCCGGCGGAACACCGATTCCGCTGGGTGTTGGCGGCAGCGAGTTTTTGGTTCGCGCTCGCGCCTCGAAACTCGATGCCGCGAAGCCTGCGAAGAAGGCGCACGACAGGCGTCGGCACTTCGCCGAGGACAACGAGGCGCTGCGTTGGGACCGCGTCGCTACTGAGGTTGATGAGTCCGCCAAGGAGGCCGGAATCTCGGTGGTGCACATCGCCGATCGCGAAGGCGACAAGTACGCGTGGCTCGCCGATCTCACCGCGCGAGGCAGTCGTTTCGTCGTGCGGCAAACGTACAATCGCAAGCTGGCGAAAGGGAAACGCGAACAGACGAGCTACGTGAACGACTTGCTCGCGGCTTCGCTCACGGTCCTCGCGACGCGCAGTGTTCGCTTCGAATCTGCGACAACGAGCGGCGGTCGCCGTCGTCGCGAGAAAGCTCGCGAAGGTCGTGAGACCAAGCTCGAAGTACATGCCGTGACAGCGACATTCGCGCGTCCCGACGTTTGTCGTTCGGACGCGCGCCAAGTGACGTTGAACATCGTCCAAGTGCGAGAACTCGATGCTCCCAAGGGCGAAGAACCCATCGAGTGGAGGCTCATGACGAGCGAGCCCATCGCCAGCACAGAGGACGTCCTTCGCGTGGTCGATGCCTACCGAGCACGCTGGCTCATCGAGGAGTTCTTCAAGGCGATCAAGACTGGGTGCCACTATGAGCATCTGCAGTTTCAGACCTTGCATGCACTGCAAAACGCGCTCGCACTTTGCCTCGCTCTGAGCTGGCATTTGCTTCTGCTCCGCACAGTGGGTCGCGACGCGCCAGAGACTCCGGCGAGCGCCGTTGTCACGCAGCAACAGCTCAAGCTGCTCACGTCGATCGCTGCGATCGAGAACCCCTGGACCGTGAAGCTTCCGCGCAACCCAACAGCACGCGACGTGTGCTTCGCGATTGCCCGCATGGGCGGCCACATGAAGCACAACGGCCCGCCCGGATGGTTAACGCTTGCGCGCGGTCTGCGCGAGCTGGAGAGGCTCGCGATGGCGCAGCGGCTGCTGCGTCAGGAGATGTGATCAGTCTTGAGGACCCCCTGGACCCCCGCCGCTTTCGATCTGTCACGTCGCTGGATGCGCTTGCGCCAGAGAACTTGAGCGGGGTTCAGCTGGGTTGCTGAGCCTCGGTTGGGTGGTCTCTCTGCTGCTTGCGGCTCTGATGGCAGTGGAGGCGTTGCGTGCCTACCTGCGGGCGGATTTTCTAGCGACCCGGTCCGTTTCGATGGTGGTTGGACGGCGTGGGGGCGGGACTGTCTGGCTCTTCAGCGGTTCGCGTCTTCGATGAACTTCGCGAGTCGCACGACCAAGCCCTTCGCTTCTTCTGAAAGGTGTTCGTACTTCTTGGTGAGCGCGCATATCTCGCGCGCGAACTCCGCCTTGTTCTTGATGGTCCCGGACTCAGCCGCGATGACCGGCTTCGGTGCGACTTTCCACGCGGCGGTGCCCTGCTCCGTGAGGAACGTGCCCAGGTACTTGGTTGCGTAGTCCTTCTCCGCGAAGGCCAAGACGCCAGCCGTGGGCTCCTTCCAGTGAGCGCGCATCCAATCCATCAAGACGGGGGCAGCGATGAGGTTCTCCATCTCGCGAGACTTCGTTACGAAGACTGGCCGCTTGGCGACCTCGGCGGCCTGCAGCCGCTTCACCTTCTTGGCCTTCTCATCCGTGGACGTACTGGTCACTCCATCACCATCGGCAACCAGGAACCAGTGACGTGAGATGCGCTCTACCTTCATCCGTGCGTCGGCAGGCTCCTCGACGAACGCCTCCACGAGGTCATCTGGAAACTCGTAGTGCAGGCGATTCGCGCCCGCATACTCGATGAACGTGAAGTGCAGGTCTTCTGTAAACGCTCGTTGGCCTGAGTGCTCAAAGTAGAGCTTCAACCAGTGCTGCAGGTAGATGCGATCGGAGATGCCTTCGACCCAGATAGTTGCGTTGGCGAGCAGCACTGATGAGGCACGCACGCCAAGGGATTGCAGCAGCACGGGGTCATCCGTCGGGACGCGGGCAAGCTCGAATTTGATTGGATTGCTTGTGAGGTTCTTCGACACACGAAACACAGAAACGTCATCCGGTGACAGCTCAAGCGCGGCATCGATGAAATGATTGGAGTGCGTTGCCAAGAAGACCGTGCGTGTGCCGTTGCCTACAATTTCGCGATCCAAAAAGCTGTGCAGCACCTGCCGTTGCATTCCGGGATGGAGGCAGAGTTCGGGTTCGTCGATGCACAGAACCAAGTCCTCATCGCGATGGAAGAACATCGGCCAGGTCATCACCAGGAGCTGTTGAATGCCGTCCCCAAGTTCGTCGAACGGACGCTCTTCTTCGCCGATACGGACGTGCAGCTTCCACTCCGCACCGTCAAGCGGCACCAGGTCCACAGGAGCACCTTGGAAGTACCGCTCGCTGACGAAGCTCTCGTAGTCGGTCACGAGTTTTCGCTGCTCGCGTTTTCCAAGTCGGTGTCGGCGTACTTCGTCGGCGAGGCGTTGCCCGGCAAACACCGACGCAAGTCCTTGAGACGTTCTTCTCGGATTCGAAACTCCCTCAGGTGGCGGTGAGAACCCGTACTCAACATCGAGCCCAGCATCAGTGTTGGTATCGGCTCGGCGAACCGTGCGAAGACTGGGCAGGTAGATCGGGCGGAATCCGCGCGGTGGCAGCTGTCTCAGCTGTCCACTCAGATTGGCATTGTTCACGAGTCCGCCCACTTCCGTATGCCAGCTGAGCTTTCCTTCTTTGGAGAACAAGCCGCGCAGCTCCGTAAATCCGAGAGCCTGCTCGCCCTCATCTCCCTCCTCCAACCTGAGTATCTCAGCTGCTCGGAGCGACTCGGGCGTCATCCTCAAAGCGAGATCCATCGCGGCGTTCTTGGCTGTTCCACTAGTCTGAATTGACTTCAACGCGCCAAAACTGCTCCCGCCCAGATAGCCCGATCCGACCAGTGTCCGGCAGAGCATCCGCATCAGCTGACTCTTGCCGGTATTGTTCGGCCCGACGATTAAGTTGATTCGTTTGATGCCGCTGAAGTGAGCTCGGTCTTCACCCGTCGACGACCGTCGCGTGAAGTAACGTGATGTCGCGCCCTGATCGAGCACACACCACGTGAGCGGTTGCATCTTTCTCCGACTACCCATCCGAAACCTCCTTCATCACCAACTCGCCCATCGAAGAAAAAGGCCGCCTCATCGGCGGCCTCTCTCTCTCACAACCCGTCACTTCTCCTTCGGCTTCTTCTCCTTCACCCAGATCACCGAGTTCAGTGCGGGGACTTCGGTTTGTTCGAGGCCGAAGAGGTAGACGGCGGCTCTTCGTGCGAGCTCCCAGTCGGCGACGAGGATGGCGCCGAAGCGGTCTCGGATGTCGGTGGCGGTGAGGACGTTCTTGCTCGGTCCGCGCTTGGCGCCTGTGGGCTTGAGCTCGGCGGAGAGGGTGCTGCCGAGGAAGGCTGCGCGCTTGACCATGGCTGCGGTGACGGGGGTCTTGCCGCGGGCTGCGTCGGCGTTCGTTTGGAAGAGCACAGCGAGGCGTGCGGTGTCATCGGCGGCGTCGAATGCGCCGCGTCCTTTGCGGATGTCTTCGACCTTTCGCTTGTCGAAGATGCCGTGCAGCGCGAGCGACTCGGCGCTGGCGAGCATCACGGCGCGCAGCTCGCCGTTCTCTTTGATCATCTCGGGGATGTTCGTACCCGCACCGCGCGCATCGATGGTGCGGAAGGTGGCGTGCTTGAGCGCAAGCGCGAGATCAGGCGCGCGACGCACGTTCGCAAGGTTGAACTTGGGCAGCTCCTCGGCGATGCGTGTCTCCTCCGCGAGGAGTGCTTTGGCGCCGGTGCGCACGTTGCGCAGCACAACGTTCATGTCGGCCCGATAGACCTTCACCTTCTTCGGATCCAACGCCTCTACGAGCGGCAGCAACGCCTCGTATTGCTGAAGCCCCTCGACGTCGTGCGCCTCTTCCGGTGCCTTCGCTTCGACCTTCTTGTCGTTCTTCTTGGTAGCCATCGACCCTCCGATTCCTTGGCAAGAGAAGGCGCGACGTTAAGGCAGAGCGCCGCGCGCGCTCAAGCGAAACGTGATTCGAGGCCTCACCCCTCAGCGCGAGCGAACGGGATAGTCGCCTGTGACCCTGGAGCCTTGCCTATGACTATCCGGGATAGTCATCGATGACCTTCAAGCCTTACCGATGACTGGTCGAGATAGTCGTCGATGACCTTGGAGCCTTGTCGACGACTATCCGGGATGGTCATCGGTGACCCTGGAGCCTCACCTGCGACTGGTCGGGATGCTCGCAGTGAGGGGTGAGGCCTCCATGACAGCTTGGGCGAGACTGCAACGAGGGGTCAGGCCTCGATGACAGCTTGGGCGAGACTGCAACGAGGGGTCAGGCCTCGATGACAGCTTGGGCGAGACTGCAACGAGGGGTCAGGCCTCGATGACAGCCTGGGCGAGATGAAGCCCCATCGGATCCCGCCGCTCAGCGTCCTGGCGGGAGGTCCATGCGACCTACAACGACAGAGTCTTCAATCGTCCACACGACACCCTCTGCCAGGTGCCATTCCGCCCGGCGCGACGCAGGCAACGCCACGCGCGCCACTTCAACGCCATCGCGCCAACGGATGACATCTCGCGCGGCCATAGCGGCGAAACCGGACTCATCGAAGGCGACTTGGTAGAGGTAGTCGGACCGGCCCTCGTAAAGCGCGTTTCGTGTCGGTCCACGATCGACTTGGAAGGCGCGGCCGTCTTCTTCCAACACGATCCACGCTTCCCCATCACTGCGCTCAACGACGGCTCGGGGCGCCGCGTCCGACATCCGAATGATCTCCGTGAGGCGCCCGGAAGCGTCGTACATGTAACCGCCGACGTCCCCGGTCGCGTAGCCGCTCACAGGCACTGACTCCGTCTCGACGTATCTCATTCGAATGAAGCCTCCGTTGGGGCGGGCAAAGACGGACTCCTGCCCTCGGTCGCCGAGCTCGATCGCCACAGGGCGCTGCATGCCCGTTGGGGCGTATCGGACGTAGTTCGGCTCGCCCCACGCGCCAAACGCGACTGCGTCTCCTCCGCGCAGCGCCGTGACCGGCCAAAACGTTGGAGCTACCCACGCAAGCTCGTAGGTCGAGTTCGGCACGTAGGCGAGCAAGGGCGGGTGCACGTTTGCGCGAAACACCTGCCCGAAGAGGTCCACGTCTTGGCTGGGAACCCCCGCGTAATAGAAGCCGTCGTTCGTCGCGCGAACTGCCCTTCCGTAGACCATCTGCGGCACCGCCGCGACACCCAGAAAGATGCCATCGCGGTCGAGGCGCGTGACGTGGACGGCGAAGGTGCGCGGGACAATCGGGACGATCGTGGGTGGATGTCGATCGCCATAGGTAATCGTCCGGGGGCGTGACCCGGTGACGACCAAGAGGTCACCGTTGGGGGCAGGCCAGACCTCCCCCACCGACACATCAAAGGTCGTCTCCCAGGTGGGCCGATACCGACACTGACCCGCCTCGCAGGGCGAGCCCTCTGGGCATGCGTGCCCGCACGCGCCGCAGTTCAAGACATCGGTCTGGCCGTCGAAGCAGACCGAGCCACTCGGGTCGCATGCGATTTCTCCGGCACCGCTGCACGTGCAGGCGCCTTCAACGCACCTGTCGGCGGAAGCGGCGCAGGTGAGTCCGCATTGCCCGCAGTTCAACACATCCGTCTGGAAGTCGAAGTCCTCATCGATGCGCTCGTCGCAATCGTCGTCCTCGCGGTTGCATTGCTCCTCTCTGGGAATTCGGAAGTTCCGCGGCGCGCAGTCGGTACCGCCACATCCGACATCGACCACGCCGTCCGCGTCGTGGTCAGGGTCCCACTCATAGCGGCAGTGGCCGCCCCAGCAGCCAAAGGTGGTCTGGCAAGGGAGGTCGAGGCACGTCTCGTTCGACACGCACGTTGGAGCCATCTCGCAGGCGCCGCTGGCCGAGCACGCATGGTAGCGGGGGCACGACAAGCGATGGGTGCACCGGCCTTCGTCGTCCACAAGATCGAGCGTGCAGGCGAGGTGATCGTCGCAGTCGATTGGCGGTGCATCGGTTTGGTACGCGTCGGCGGCGAACGCATCGCCCTGTCCGACGTCGACGCCAGCATCTTCGGCGCGCGTGTGCACAGCGCACCCGGCCAACATCATCAAGGCAAGAACTCGAAATCGGCTCATAGGACCTCGGGCCATTCCATCCGGCTCACGGTGGCCATGGCGTCCGGCAACGTGAACGCTGCCCCGCCACGAAAGCGCGAAGGGTCGTCCGGGCTGACTGCCCAGATCGACGTGCCGTGAGCGACCCACGGAGGCGGCAGAAATCTGTCGAGCACCACCTCATCACGCGTGTGCACTGCAAACCCCTGGTCGAAGACCATTCCGCCGACGCCGTCATAAATCGGACGGCCTCCGCCGACGCTCAGTCTTCGAATCTCGCCGCCAGCGAGCAACTCGCAGAGCGCGAAGGAGTACACCACCAGACGCGCCAGTCCGTCCGCGCGAATGCAGAGTGGATTGGCCGGTTCGGAGAGAAGCCCACCGACTGCATGGCGCACGGCTGAGAGGACATTGCCCGCATCGTCGTGAAGCACGGCCGTCTGGCCAAACGGCGGCCCCGCAATCGGCACGGTGCCGATCATCGACCCGGGCGCGCCACCGATCGCGAGGAAGCCGCCATCCGAGACTGGGTAGAGCCGCGCCCACCGATATCCGAATGCGTCGCTGAAGTGGAAGGGCTCCGAGACGACGCCCTCGGGGGTGATGCGGAAGAACTCGCTGCGTCCGACTCCATGAAGGATGAGACCGCCCGCCGCGTTGGTGACGAGGTCGTAGGTCGGCCCCTCGAACACCCGTACCCACGCGACCTCGGATGCCCCGCGCGGCACGTACGCGACGTAGGTCTGCATCCTTTCGACGCGCGTGCCCGCGACGTCAAACGCTACGTCTGCTGTGCCAGTCGCGAAGTAGCCGAGCGCTGTCACGTGGTAACCCGAAACGCGCGGAATCGACACAAGGTCAATCAGCTCGCCATCTCCATCCAGATGAAGCGCAGTGGCGCCGCGCGAGAGCGAATCAGGAAGCGTTTCTGGTGCGCGCCCATCGCCATGAAAGAGTCGCGTCGGGCGCTCCGTCAGCGGGATGACGACGTCACCCGTCGGTCCAAACGCGGCGGCGGGAAGCAGGTACGTCGTCAGCCCCAGGTCGACGCCCGTAAGCCACTCCGGGCGATGGCGACAAAGCCCCGCGTCGCACGTCGACCCCTCAAGGCATTCGTGACCACAAGCACCGCAGTTCAACACGTCGGTCAGACTGTCAACGCAAGCGAACGTGTGGTCTGGCTGCGGGCAGCTGAGTCGCCCTGGGCCGCGACAGAAACATCCGTCGGCTCCGCACCCGTCGGTGGCGGCGCAGTAGCCCAAGCACGCATCGCAATCGATGTGGGCCAGATCAAACGTCTCATCGATCGTGCCGTCACAGTCATCGTCGCGGAGATTGCAAATCTCGGCACCCGGGATGTTCGGATTCAGCGGGTCGCAGTCCGTCCCACCGCAATAGCCATCCAGCACGCCGTCCTCATCACGATCGGTGTTCCACTCGTACCGACAGTAGCCGCCACGGCAACCGAGGGATGGCGCGCATGGAGCGTCGTGACATTCGTTGTCGTTGGAGCAGCCCGACGCCCCGAAACACCCCGACGGATAGTCTGAAGTGGCCCCGAAGCAGGAGTGGCCCGCGGCACAGAGCGGCTCGTGCACGCACTCGCCAAACGCGTCGCAGGAGTCGCGCGTACACAGAAGGCCGTCGTTGCAATCACAGGGCGGGCCCTCGTTCGCATCAGGCTCAAGCGACGGCGCATCCTCCGCCGAGGCGTCCTCCACGGACGCATCCGCCACGGACACGTCACGCTCCAACGAAGTGGCACTGCAGGCTGTCACGCCCACTGCGACAGCGACCCAAACCAGCCTTCTGATGGAAGCCAACATCTCATGCTCCGGCCAGCACACCTTCCCTCCATCCTGGCCGGATGAACTCGACGTGCCGTTCGCCCGAATGATAGCCGCAACGCCTTCGAAGCCGCGCAGACTTCGAGCCATCACCGACAAGGCGACTGCGCCCCGGGAAGAATCCACCGCCCCACACGCGTCACCGCCGCAGATGGATTCCACCCAGCAACGCGGCGTCATCATCGCCACGCAAGCGGCCGTGTTCGCGCTCACCTGTGTGCTCTTCGTGCCGCTACGACGCATGACCTCGGAGCTTCAGTGGGAGAGCTACATCCTGCCCGGCGTGCACTACTTCCTCTCGCTCGCGAGGATCATCAGCCAGCATGGTCACTGGCTCCTCCTCGCGCTCTTGCTGATCGGCCACGTCGCGCCGTTGGTGATCAACCGCTGGCGACCCAATGAGCACGCAGTCGGGATTCAGATGACGTGCTCGGCGGTGCAGGTCATCGGGCTCTTCACGATGTGGGTGCTCCTCGCTTCGGAGATCGGCATGCGCATCATGCCGCTAGAAAGCGCCCGAAGGAGCGACCCCTCCAGCGCAGCGTCGCAACATCCCGTGTGTGAGTGCGCAGACGCCATCGAGTGAGGCTCGATGGATGCGACCTCATCGCTCCAACCCAAGCGACTCGCGAAGGCACTTGAAGACCCCCAATGTCTCCTCGTTCGGATGCCTCACGGTGTAGTGCGTGAAGTACGCGATGAGCGCCTGCGAAGCTGCACGCGGCAGGGAGGTTGCTCGGTCAGCACCGTCCACGCGTTCCGAAACACACGTTTGAGTGCGTTTCGCGTTCGTGTGCCGCTGCGGAGACAGTCGGACTGTCTGTTTCGACTTCGCGCACGCTGCGGAGAGAGTCGGACTGCTGTTTTCCGCAAGCGGCAGTTGCGGGTCAACGATTGCTGCTCTCGCAGCGTTCGAGTTGTGCTGCGGTGCATCGCGTCGTCGATGCGTCTTCACCCACGCGCAGATGCGCCTGCACACGCCGCACTCGCTTCCCGAACGCTGGGGCCATGTGGACGCGTGATAGCCTCTCGGTCGCATGTCTGCGTTCGCGATCGAGGCGGCCACCGACCCTCTTCTCGGCAAAGTCCTCCAGGACCGCTACCGGGTCGTGCGCAAGCTCGGCGAGGGCGGCATGGGCGCCGTCTATGAGGGCGAGCACCTTGTCATCAAGAAGCGCGTCGCCATCAAGGTGCTGCATCCGCAGTTCGCCACCTCGGCCGACATCGTCGCTCGCTTTCACCAAGAGGCGCTTGCCGCGACCGCGATAGGTCATGAGCACATCGTTGAGGTGAACGACATGGGGAGGACGCCCGAGGGCGCAATCTTCATGGTGCTTGAGTTCCTCGCGGGCACTGACTTCGCGGGGCTGCTTGAGAAGGAGCATCGCCTCTCGGTCGCGCGGGCGGTGCACATCGTCTCGCAGGTTTGTGAGGGTGTGCAGGCCGCGCACGACAAGGGCATCGTCCACCGCGACCTCAAGCCAGAGAACGTCTTCTTGATCCGGCGCGGCACGGACCACGACTTCGCCAAGGTGCTCGATTTCGGTATCAGCAAGTTCCAGGAGGGTGCTGACGGACATCGCTCGGCCACGAAGACTGGCTCGATACTCGGAACCGCCTACTACATGTCGCCCGAGCAGGCGCAGGGGAAGAAGAGCGTCGATCATCGCTCGGATGTCTGGGCGATCGGGGTGATCCTGTACAAAGCGCTGACCGGCCGATATCCCTTCGAAGACGAGGCGTTCCCCATGCTGATCTTGAAGATCTGCACAGAGAACCCCGCGAAAGTCCGCGCCCTCCGCCCGGATGTTCCAGAGGAGCTTGCGAGCGTGATCGCGCGGTGCATGGAGCGCGACGTGAACCTTCGCGTGCAGTCCTGCAAGGAACTGCGCGCACTGCTTGCGCCCTTCGCGGGCCTGAGCGCGCCGCCGCCCGTGACCAACGAACTCGCACTCGCATCGACAGTGGCGAGCGACGCCCCGGTGTCCACGCCGCCGAAGGTGCTCCAGCCGAAGGCAACTGCCGCAGAGGTCGGCGCGGTTGCACGCCCGACAACGCACGGCGTGTCGGGCATCCGACCCAGCACGCCCACGCCGCGCTGGGTGCCGATCGCCGTGTTGACGGTGACCGCTTCGGTTCTCGCGCTTGGCGGCATCTGGTACGCGGGGCAGGGGCCCGCGCCCGTGGCCGAGCCCGTGACGCCGCCGCCCGATGTTGTGACTGCCCCCGAGCCTTTGGCGACCGAGGAACTTGAGTTCATCGTCAGCCCCTCGGAAGCGGTGGTGCTGATCGACGGACGCCCCGTGCCGTCTCGCGCAGATGGACGCATCGCGCGCGTCGTCGATTCAGAAGACGCGGCCCTCCACGAGCTCCGCATCGAGGCGCGTGGCTTTCGCACGCACGTCGAGGACATCCGCCTGAGCTACCACCAGCGCATCGTGCTCGCGCTGGACCCGGGCACGGGTGTGGATGATCGAAGAGGAAGCGCGCCACCCGCACCACCCGCGCAGACGGGCCACCGGCCTCGAACAACCGCAGGGACGAATGGGTTGACCGGGCCCCGCAATGCGCCCTCGACTGACCCACCAAGCGAGGTGCAAGCCCAGGTCGCTACGCGTGTCGAGCCCGCCGTCGCGGAGCCGCCGGAAACCCAGCCGGAGACACCGAGCCCTGACGTAGTCCCACCGCCACGGGCGGGGCTCAAGCGGGTCGTGATTCCTTAACAAGCGTACGCCTGCGATTTGACGGCACGTCGCGTGGTAAGTGCGTCCACATGTCCAGAACGCGCGTTCCCTTGCCCGCCAGAGATCATCGTTCGGCCACTCCTTCAGCTGGCCAGTCGGTTCCATTGCGGCAGGGACGAGGCGATTGGCGCAGAACCGAAGAGCGGCGACGCCCTATCGCGCATAGACCTCGACATCCTAGCCCAATGCCAGGCTCTTTTTCCCGTCTTCCTCTGCGCTCAGCGCTCGCTGCGGCGTGCTCATGAGCATCGGATACACCGCCTTGGTGAGACTCTCGCTCTTCTCGGTGATTCTGTTTGGGCTGGCATCCAGGGCAGCAGCGCAGGACACCTCACCGCAAACCTCCTCGGCGGATGCCGCGCCGTCGACGGACCCTCGCTTCGTCGAAGCGCGTGAGCGCAACTCCGCCGGAGAAGCACTCTTCGAGGCCGGGAACTTTGGCGCGGCCCTCACCGAGTTCGAGCGCGTGTACCAACTGCTCGACGGCAGTCCGAGCCGGTACTTCGTGCTCTACAACATTGGCCAGTGTCACGAGCGGCTGTTCCGCTACGACCGGGCGATCGAGTTCTATCGTCGGTATCTGGTCGAGGGCGGCCCGGAGGCCGAGGACCGCGCGGAGGTCGACGCGACGGTGCGCGGGCTCGAGGCGCTGCTTGGCACCGTAGAGATCACCGCGAACGTGCCCACGGCGCAGCTGTGGATCGATGACATCGAGGTCGGCGCGTTCGACGCCGAGCACCAGGCCGTGCGCGTTCCGAGCGGACGACACACGGTCGAGCTGCGCGCCGACGGCTTCGTCCCAGCGCAGCGCGAGGTCCAAGTGCTCTCGCGCGGTCGGGTGAGCGCGGCGCTGGTGCTCGAAGAACTCAGCGACTACGAGGGCGTCGAGCCGTGGCTGTTCTGGACTTCCGCGGGAGCGGGCGCTGCGGCGCTCGTGGTCGGTGGCGTGTTCGGGATTTTGGCGATGACGCAGTCGAGCGACGCGGACGCGCGTTGCCCGAACGCCGCGTGTGATCCAGCGACAGCCGAGGCGTGGAGCGAGAACACCGTCGCGCTGCGCGACTCGATTCAGCGCAATGCGCTCATCGCCGACATCCTCTACGGAACTGGCGCTCTCTTCGGCGTGACTGCCTTGGTGCTCGCCTTTCTGACCGACTGGAACGGCGATGAGGCGCCCCAAAGCGCGACGCGCACGCGGCTCCTGCTGCTCCCGAGCGCCGCGCCCGGCTACGTGGGCGTGTCGCTCACGGGAGCGTTCTGATGACGACAAACACCACGAAGGCCGCGTGTCTCTTCGCGGCGCTGGTGGCGCTGACCGGCTGCTCGCTCCTCGGACTGGAAAACATCCCGATTCCGCGCTGCGATACCTCGGACGACTGCGAGATTTTGAATGCACGCTACGGACTCGGTGCCGACGCCTGTGAGCGCTTCTCGTGCGCCGTAGAGGCCGGCTCGCGCGGCGACTGCCGCCTTGGCCCAGAAGACTTCGATGGGGACGGCAGTGCGAAGTGCGGCGGCGGCACGATCGATTGCGACGATCGCAACGCGGCCGTCGCGCCGGGCAACGCAGAGGCGGCATGCAACGGGCTCGACGACGACTGCGATGGCGTCATCGACGACAGCGCGTTTGCGGGCGCACCGGCGACTGCCGTCGCGTCGTTTGGAGAAGCGCAGACGGTCGCCTTCGCGCCTGGCAGTGCAGGAGTATCGGCGGTCGCGTGGACGACGATGGACGGCGCAGGCCAGGCCGCACGCCTCGGCAATGCCGCGTCGGGTGACGCGGTACGCCTCGCCTACGCTGCCAATGCGCGTGGCGCGACTGTCGAGACGGACGGCATTCGCTCGACGAACTTCGGCGGGGAAGCATTGGGCTGCATCGCACCCTCGGTCGATCGCCGCCCCTGTCCGGCAACTGGCACGTGCAATGGACCCGGTGCCGAGTCACTGCCGTGGCTCCCGAATCTCCCCGGCGACGGACACTTCTGCAGCGGTGGCGAGTGCGACGCCTGTACGGCGGATTCCGACTGCCCCGCCAACACGCTTCCACGCACGTGCAACACGACGGCGAATGCCACGCTCTGTGGCAGCAGCCCGAATGCCGCAGCTGGTATCTCGCCAGCCAATTGCTGCACCGGGCAGCTCGTCAACTCCACGACGCTCGCGGTCGGCGCGAATGCAGCCGCGTGTTGCCCGGACCTCCCGCGTGTCTGCCGCGTGGGCACTTGTCGCGACTCGTGTACCCGAGACGCCGATTGTCCGGTCATGCGCTTCGAGCTCGGAGTCGCTCGACCCGTGTTTGGGGTCTGCGTCAGCGGTGTCTGCGTCGCACAAGAGCGTACGGACCTCGACGGACCATCGGCTGCCACCTGCAACTTCAACGATGTTGCGGTCGACCGCAGCGATGGTGCCGCCGCCTCGTGGTTGGTCGCCACGGTGAGCGATACACGTTGCGCAGCGGGGCAGCTGCGAGTCGGCCAGTCGGAGCAAGACACGCCGATGAGCGTGCTCGCGCTTGGGCCGGAGTCGCGCTCGAATGTGTATTTGGGTGTCGACGTTGCAGGCGATTCGGCCTGCACGGGCGCGAGTCGGAGCTCGGCGGAGCGGGGCGCGGCGCAGCCTTCGGTCGCAGTGCTCCCAGGTGTGGGGGCAGGCGATGCGGAGAGCCCCGCGCAGGGACTCGTGACGTTTCTCGCGCGATCGGTTCGTGGTCTCCCGGTCTGCGCGGATGCGACGAGCCACGATGTCGAGGCGCTCGGCGTGCTCTTCGCGCGCGGATCCGCTGGCGACGCCGCCGCGCTGCAGGGGACCAACGGCGGCATACCGACCGCGCTCGGGAGGACGCGTGGCGTCGGCCGCCCTGGCATCTCTGCGATTCCCTCCCGTGGCTGGATCGTCGGATTCGGCTCCGGCGATGGGAGCGTGGACGATGAGCTCGCATTGTCGGTGATTGCGCCGCTCGAGGTGCCCGCGGACCTCCTCCCACCCTGCGAGACCACGGCGGACTGCAGCGGAGGGCGCGAGTGCATTGGTGCCCGCACGGGTGTTCGTGGCGAGTGCCGACTGCCGTGCACGACCTCGGCCGACTGCGCGACCGATGCGCTCTTGTGCTGCGCCGATGCGACGCAGTGCCAGAGGGTGGGATTCTGCTCACGCACGAACCGCGGCCATATCCAGCGCGATTCTTCGATGCTCGTCACCGTGGGCACGCCGCTGCGAATCCCCGCGGGCGGCTCCGGCGTCGATCACGTGAGGCTCGCCACTGGGCAGCTGCGAGGTGACGTCGTCGACCTCGGGATCAGCTGGCAACAAGGCTGTGCTGGCAGCGCGCGTGTGTACTTCATGCGCGTAGAGCTGAATCTGGTGACCGGCGTATCGGAGCGTGCCAGTCCGCCGATCGAGATCGGCGAGGGCGCACTGCCGTCGATCGCATACATCCCCGATGGCGTACTCGTGCCCGGTCGCGCGGGCCCTGGCGGCGTGAGCGCCGACACCGACAACGACGGTGGATGGGTAATCGCCTGGCGCAGGAACGACGCCACCGTGGTCGCCCGACGCGTCTCCGAGCGCGATGACCTATTGGTCGACGCGACGGCAGTACGCCTCGATGCGCCCGACGCAACGGTGGCTCCATCGCTCGTCCATCTGTTCGCGTCCGACGCGATGACGCAACGCCTCGAATATGCCTACGCGGAGTCGGGCTCAGGCGCGGTAGTCCGCGGAGGGGCACTTTCGTGCCGAGCGCAGTGACACTCTCCGACCCCGTGCGATCGCACGCCACACGCGAACTTGCGATCGATTCAATACCATTCAGCTCGCGCAAGACGCGAGGCTCAAGGAGTCAGTTCATGCGCTGTGACATCGCCGCTATTCATTTGTCTCGCATCCTCCTCGCCGTGTGCCTCATCGCGGCAACGGCTGCCTGTGGCTCCCCATCAGACACGCCGCCGGGAGAGGACGTCGGCGTCCCACGGCCGGACGGCGGCTGCTCGTCGAACTCGGAGTGCAGCGATGACGTCTTCTGCAATGGCGTGGAGCGCTGCATGGATGGCATGTGTCTCCCTTCCAGCGCGCCGGCGTGCGCCGGTACAGACCGCTGCAACGAAGCGGCGGAGACGTGCGGCGGTACATGCGTAGACGCCGACGGGGATGGCGCCTGTGCGGAAGACGATTGCGACGACGCGAATCCGAATCGCTTCCCCGGCGCGCTCGAGCGCTGCGACGGGGCTGATCAGGACTGCAACCCCGCGACGCTCGGACCCGACGGCGACCGCGATGGTTCGCCGGCAATCGACTGCTGCAATCCGCAGTCTTCCGGAACAGCGCTGTGCGGAAGCGACTGCGACGATACCCGCGCGACCGTCAACACGAGCGCCCTCGAGTCGTGCAATGGACGCGACGACGACTGCGACAGCATGATCGACGAGTTGGTGCAGCTGACCTTCTACCGCGACATGGACGGGGACAACTTCGGCGACTTGAGCATGACGATGCAGGGCTGCTCGGCTCCCACCGGCTGGGCGCTCGCGGGCGGCGACTGCAACGACGGAGATGCGCGCTTCCAGCCGAGCGGCACCGACTCGTGCGATCTCGTTGGTGACGACAACTGCAGTGGAGCGCCCGACGAGGGCTGCGATTGCATACTCGGTGCAACGCAGGCGTGCGGCCCGATCGCACAGCACATGATCGGCATTTGTCTCAGGGGCACACAGCGCTGCATCGGTGGAAGGTGGGAATCGAGCTGCCCGGGCTCGGTGCCGCCAGCCGCCGAAAGCTGCAATAGCCTCGACGACGACTGCGATGGTGCGAGCGATGACGGCGTGTGCGTTGCGTGTCCCACGGGCTATGCGGGCGTGGACGGGATGTGCACCGACATCAACGAGTGCGACACGTCCGCATGCGGCCCGACCAGCACGGGCTGCGCGAACATGGACGGCACTTACGCGTGTACGTGTGCACCAGGCTACGCCGCGCCGGCAAGGGGCGGCACGTGTGTGAATGTCAACGAGTGCGCCGCGTCGACCAATCCGTGCGGCGGGGGCGCGTGTACGGACCTGCCGGGTACCTACCGCTGCACCGCGTGTCCGGCGAACTACGCGGAGGTGACGACGCCCGTGCCGGCGTGTGCGTGGAACTCGCCAGTGCTGGCGGAGCTCAGGACCAGCAACGGCGTGCTCGGACCGTTGTTTAGTGGGGGGACTCTCAGCTACCGGCTGCCGATCTCGCTTCGGAGAGAGACCCTGTCGCTGACGCCGATTGTACCCGCGGGCTTCGTTGGCACGGTCACGGTGCAGGGCGAGGTCGTCGCGCCCGGAGTCGCGAGCGCTGCGATCCCGCTGCCGTTTGGCGGCCTCGACATCACGGTCGTCGTGCGAGCCGCAACGGGCCGGGAGCAGACGTATGTCGTCCGTGCGGTGCGAGGGTTCGAACCAGGCCCCACGTCTGCCTACGTCAAGGCTTCGAACACTGGCGCGTTTGACGGGTTCGGGTACAGCGTCGCGCTGTCCTCGGACGGCTCCACGCTCGCGGTCGGCGCGTACCGCGAAGCCAGCAACGCGACGGGCGTAAACGGCAACCAAGACGACAACTCCTCTCTAGGCAGCGGCGCGGTCTACGTCTTCCGCCGCACAGGCTCGACGTGGGCCCAAGAAGCCTACGTCAAGGCTTCGAACACTGGCGCGAGCGACCAGTTCGGGTGGAGCCTCGCGCTGTCGTCGGACGGCTCCTCGCTCGCGGTCGGCGCGTACCTTGAAGACAGCAACGCGACGGGCGTCAACGGAAACCAAGCCGAGAACTCCTCTGTAAGCAGCGGCGCGGTCTATGTCTTCCGCCGCACGGGCTCGACCTGGGCGCAAGAAGCCTACGTCAAGGCCTCGAACACTGGCGTAGACGACCGGTTCGGGTCCAGCGTCGCGCTCTCCTCCGACGGCTCCACGCTCGCGGTCGGCGCGTACTCCGAAGCCAGCAACGCGACGGGCGTCGACGGCAACCAAGCCGACAACTCCGCAGGCAGCGGCGCGGTCTACGTCTTCCGCCGCACGGGTTCGACCTGGGCGCAAGAAGCCTACGTCAAGGCCTCGAACACTGGCGTAGACGACCGGTTCGGGTGGAGCCTCGCGCTGTCGGCGGACGGCTCCACGCTCGCGGTCGGCGCGTACCTTGAAGAAAGCAACGCGACGGGCGTCGACGGCAACCAAGCCAACAACTCCGCTCCCCGAAGCGGCGCGGTCTACGTCTTCCGCCGCACGGGCTCGACCTGGGTGCAAGAAGCCTACGTCAAGGCTTCGAACACAGGCACGAGCGACAACTTCGGGTACAGCGTCGCGCTGTCCTCCGACGGTTCCACGCTCGCAGTCGGCGCTAACCAGGAAGGCAGCAACGCGACGGGCATTAACGGCAACCAAGCCGACAACTCCTCTCTAGCCAGCGGCGCGGTCTACGTCTTTCTCCGCACAGGCTCGACCTGGACGCAAGAAGCCTACGTCAAGGCCTCGAACACTGGGACGAACGACCAGTTCGGGTTCAGCGTCGCGCTGTCATCCGACGGCTCCACCCTCGCGGTCGGCGCGTACCGCGAAGCCAGCAACGCGACGGGTGTCAACGGCAACCAAGCCGACAACTCCGCCTCCCAAAGCGGCGCGGTCTACGTCTTCCGCCGCACGGGCTCGACCTGGGCGCAAGAAGCCTACGTCAAGGCCTCGAACACTGGCGGAAGCGACCAGTTCGGGTCCAGCGTCGCGCTCTCCTCCGACGGCTCCACGCTCGCTGTCGGCGCGCGGGGCGAAGCCAGCAGCGCGACGGGCGTCGACGGCAACCAAGCCGACAACTCCGCCGACAACAGCGGCGCGGTCTACGTTTCCGACGCCTTCCGAGGGCCGAGCCTTGAACAGTACTTGAAAGCCTCGAACACGGGCGGGAATGACAACTTCGGGGTCAGCGTCGCGCTCTCCTCCGACGGCTCCACGCTCGCGGTCGGCGCGTACCGCGAAGCCAGCAACGCGACGGGCGTCGACGGCAACCAAGCCGACAACTCCGGCCGCGAGAACGGCGCGGTCTACGTCTTCCGCCGCACGGGCTCGACCTGGGCGCAAGAAGCCTACATCAAGGCCTCGAACAGTGGCACGTTCGACCAGTTCGGGTGGAGCCTCGCGCTCTCCTCCGACGGCTCCACGCTCGCGGTCGGCGCTTCCGGCGAAGACAGCAACGCGACGGGCGTCGACGGCAACCAAGCCGACAACTCCGCCAGCAACAGCGGCGCGGTCTACGTCTTCCGCCACACGGGCTCGACCTGGGCGCAAGAAGCCTACATCAAGGCCTCGAACAGTGGCGCGTTCGACCTGTTCGGGTGGAGCCTCGCGCTGTCCTCCGACTCCTCCACGCTCGCGGTCGGCGCGTACGGCGAAGCCAGCAACGCGACGGGCGTTGACGGCAACCAAGTCGACAACTCCTCTCTAAACAGCGGCGCGGTCTACGTCTTCCGCCGCACAGGCTCGACCTGGGCCCAAGAAGCCTACGTCAAGGCCTCGAACACTGGCGGGGGCGACCAGTTCGGGAGGAGGGTCGCGCTGTCCTCCGACGGCTCCACGCTCGCGGTCGGCGCGTACGGCGAAGCCAGCAACGCGACGGGCGTCAACGGCAACCAAGTCGACAACTCCGCCGGCAACAGCGGCGCGGTCTACGTCTTCCGCCGCACGGGCTCGACCTGGGCGCAAGAAGCCTACGTCAAGGCCTCGAACACTGCCGCGGGCGACCAGTTCGGGTCCAGCGTCGCGCTCTCCTCCGACGGTTCCACGCTCGCGGTCGGCGCTAGCCAGGAAGGCAGCAACGCGACGGGCGTCAACGGCAACCAAGCCGACAACTCCGCCGGCAACAGCGGCGCGGTCTACGTCTTCCGCCGCACGGGCTCGACCTGGGCGCAAGAAGCCTACGTCAAGGCCTCGAACACGGGCACGAGCGACAACTTCGGGTCCAGCGTCGCGCTGTCCTCCGACGGTTCCACGCTCGCGGTCGGCGCTAGCCAGGAAGGCAGCAACGCGAGGGGCGTTAACGGCAACCAAGCCGACAACTCCGCCACACAGAGCGGCGCGGTCTACGTCTTCCGCCGCACGGGCTCGACCTGGGCGCAAGAAGCCTACGTCAAGGCCTCGAACACTGGCGTAGACGACCGGTTCGGGTCCAGCGTCGCGCTCTCCTCCGACGGTTCCGCCCTCGCGGTCGGCGCGCTCATCGAAGACAGCAACGCGACGGGCGTCAACGGCAACCAAGCCGACAACTCCGCCATAGACTCAGGCGCGGTCTACACGTACCGCTACTAACCTCCTCGAACTCGTCGTCATCCGCCTTCAGCGTCGCCGCCGCCACCGAGCGCCGCGGCGACGACGCGGGCGCACGGCGTGACGATTGTTCGACGAGCAGACGCCGACTGCTTCCGGCGCCATCCCTAGGTGACGCTGGCGCGACGGAGACGGCGAAACTCCCCTGGCGTGTGACCCGTGATGCCACGGAACCAACTGACCGAAGCCTGGAGAACCCCTTCCGCTGACGACCGACAAGTGGATCGCGCTGGCGAACTCTCTTTCGAACGCTGCACGCGCGCGGAAGAACAAAGATGCTCCTTGGCCACCAAGGCGTTTCGAAATCGACTTGTGGTGCCAGCAGCAGCTCGCGCTCTTTCGCGATGTTCCCCCAGCGGCGTCGCAAGCCCGTCAGGTGGCCATCGAGTTCATCGCGACAGCTGAATCCAAGTACCGCGATGCTGGGGACGAGCGTGAGATCCTCTGCGCCGATGACCTCGCGACCGCCCTCGCGCAGATGACCCGCACGGACATCGGCGAGGAGGAAGTGTTCAATGCCGTCTTCGAGGCGATGGAACCGCGGTGGGACCACTACTACTTGATTCGACACGCGCTGACGGGACGGATCGAGTGAGACCTGTTGCGAGTTGAGTGCGACTGCGGGGGAATGCACCGCATGCGCTCCGTGGTTGCGACCGCTCGATGCATCTCAAGCGCGTGTTCACGCGGCCCTCGAAGGTCGTGGCGATGACAGGGGCACTCTTCGCGGCCATCGCATCAGGATGTCGCTGTGAGCCGATGCGCATCCTCCACACGCGCGAGGCCGTCGTGATGCATGCGAAC
>JBILQT010000238.1:0-11222 GCA_044373065.1 Sandaracinaceae bacterium | reverse complement strand
GGCCGTCGAAGGCGCACGACGCGGCCTCTCGGGCAGCCTCGTTTCTGTCGTACGGCTACGACGACCGCGGACGCGTTCTGCGACGTGAGCGCGGCAATGAGGTGCGGGCGCTACGACGAGAAATTGGTGGGCGCGTACGAGGTCAAATCGGCCGGTAACAGCTACGGTTCTTCCTGGTCTTCGAGATCACGCTTGATCAGAACACTATCTGGAACGGTGGACGCAGTTTCCCAACACGCTCCAGGTACACGCGCGGTCCGAAAAAATGTTTGCAGATCATCCGGCAATTCTGAGACATGAAGGGCCGAAGACGGCTGATAGACACGCTTATAGTAGCCCCACGGAGCGTCGAACCCAAAGACGCCACGGTCTGCCAGGGCTTTCCATGGTTCTCCCGCATCTTCTGGGAGGTCCCCTGCGGGCACCCCTACTCCACGCAAAGGGAGAGCCAACAGCCTGTCCACAATCTGTTCGTGTTCGGACACGTGAGCCGTGAAGAACCCTGGCGCATGCCCGTACCCCGCCGTAGCGAAGTACCCAAGGTGTCCATTACAGTCAACGGCCACCCACTCGTATTCTAACCCCAAGAAGTCCGCTGAGTTCATTCCCCACCTTCCCGAGGTGTGATGTGTGCTTCGTGTGGACCTTCGGCGACTTCTGAGAGCGGAAACGCGCCTCTGCCGAACTGGACCCTGCAATTGGGACATGGCGGGATGACCTTTGGGAGTTGGGTGCGAGGGTTTCCTGGACGTATCGCAGGAGTAAAGAGGATGTCAGGTGGACTGCCCAGCGCAGCATCGGTCACCTGTTCCGCGCATCCCCCACCTCGGCCCACATTCTCGGCGACCACAATTTCACCGGTCGACGGGGAGACGGCACCCACAATCGTCGCTGGTCGCCGACCCTCCGCACGAGCAATGGCCACAGCTTCGTCAACCTGGGCTACCGCCCGGGCCAGCGGTGTTGTGGGAGCTGAGGGGGCCGGCAGCGATACTATCACCGCCGACGCGACGATTGCCAGTGGACGCCCGGCGCCTTCGTTCGTGCCAATCTCCACGGGGTCTCCCCGCAATCGGTCGAGATCAATGACATCCCTCCCTGGTTGGAATTCATGCGCGAGATGCCCTCCAACGTCGAGAACCGCCTCGACTATCGGGCGTGCGGCGCCCACCAACGTCTCGACCGGGCTCCTGGTGAGCAACCCCCAGAACATCGCAGCCGCGTCTTGCGGCATCGTCAAAAGGTGTTCAGCCGCCGAATGTTGCGCTGCACGTTCGACGGTATCTGCGTGGGTTTGAGGAATGTCGTGCGGCGAAACAACTCCTGGCTCAGGTTCAGTTGCAGAAGCGGGGGCTCGCCTGTCGGTCGGCGCCTGCATTGCGGTCCCCACCTCCCCACATGAAGGTTCGCCTGGGTTGCCGCACAACCCCAACGGATCCCGCGCCTGCAGCAAATTCCCACTCACATAGTGGTACGAATTCAACGCCTCCCCACCCCCACTCGCATGCACATGTAACGGGTCCGGACTCACCCACCTCCCCAGCCGAGGCATCAACCACCGCTCGCCAAAGTACGTCAGCCCAATCTCCTCATCGGCCTCCTTCCCAGTGAACCCCATCGGCTCAAGCGGGGCGTTGCTATCCGAGGCCCAGAGGTTCTCGCGCGCTCCGTTTGGATAATATGTCGATAGTTCCAAAAGCTCGCCACTCGCGAGATCGACGACGGCGCCGCTGGTCTGCAATAGGTCGGTGAGCGCGTAGGTGACGCGCCGGTTGCGATCGAGGTTGGGGAGCGTTGCGGACGTGGATGCGTCCCAGACGATGCGGGCTCCAGCAACCATGTATTGCGTCTCGGTCGCGTCGACGCCGGTGGTGACGGCGTCGTAGGTCGTCGTGTTGCGCACGAGGCCTCGGCGCTCGAAATCGCCGGGGTAGATGAAGAGGGCGACGCGCGATGCGGTGTTGATGCCGGTCGCTTCGAAGCTCTCTTTGACGGTGCGCTGATTGGCTCCGTCGTAGCGGTAGCGCATGCGTGCGGCGTACGTCCACGCACCAGTGCCGGAGCCTACGGAGCCGCCCACGCGGTCGAAGCGGCGTCCTTCGACGAGGCGGTTCAGCTCATCCCAACGGAGGCTGAAGTGCTGCTCGGTCGCGCATGTGCAGTTCGTTTGGAAGTTGCTGATGCGGCTCGCGAGGCTGCCGGTGACGTCGTGGCACGAGCTCGGCTCTACGCGGTCTTGGCATTGGCCATGGACGGTGTAGTCCGAGACGTTGCCGCCCTGGCCGTAGTTGACCTCGACCCAGCCAGCGCCGCCCCAGGTGTCTTCGACACCTCCGGTCGTGTCGATGTTGGTGGAGAGGTAGAGGGCACCGGGGCGATTGCCCGTCTCGCGGCCATTGGTGATACGGCCGATGGAGCGCTCGAAGAAGGACCATGCGTCGTCGTCCCACTGCGTTTGGTTGCCGAGCCAGTCGAAGGCGTAGTCGAGCTGCGAGACGCGTGTGGTTGGCAGCGTTCCGACACGACCCGCGGGGCGCGGATGCATCGGGTCGTTCGCGTTGGAGGAGAGCGCATCACTACGCCAGTCGGTCGTGCTGTCTTCGCTGTAGTAGGTCTCAACGCGCGAGACACGGTAGAGCGTGTCGTGGCTGATGTAGCGGGTCTGAATGAAGCCGTGACCCGCCGCCATGTCGGGTGCGGGCACGCCGCTGACACCGAAGTTCTGATCTATGGCCACAAGGTTGTTTGCGGCGTCCCAAGTGAAGACATCTGCTGTGATGTTCTCAATCGCGTTGAGCGTTCCCGCGACTGCACCGAGGGTCGGCGTTCGCGATGCGTACGAAGCCGACGGCCTTCGTCGCTCGTCGTAGCCGATGTACTGCTGAAGGGCCGTGCCCTGCTCGGAGTAGACGGCGGCCCCATACTCATCGTATTGCAATAGGGTAGTAATCGGCTGGACCGTGCCGCCGAGCATCACTCGGGACGAGTGCATCGCGCCCATGCGGTTGAAAGCCATCTCGCCAACGACCAAGGGGGCTGGCCCTCCGAAGTCAGGATCGAGCGGCAGGATCAGCCTGTGCGGTCGACCCGCGTGGTCCATCTCGGAAGTCTCGACGTAAGTGTGAGCTTCATCGAAGGCGACGCTGCCTGATGTAGGCGTGGCCTCGCTGATGGTCGGATAGTTCGCGCCCATCGCGGAGGTCGTGAGAGCGAGGCGATTTGGGATGAGCGCCATCTGGCGTGCCGTCCAAATCGCCAAGCCCCGCCTGTCGTAGGCAACGGCGCTGCGCTGGCCACGGTCTGTGACGCCGGTGGCGCGTCCGAGGTAGCCGCCGATGCTTGGCGGTGTCGTGCCAGAAGGCAGCCACGTTGGGGCCGCGTCGTACTCGTAGCGAACGTCGACCATCGCAGCGCTCGCGAGCACCGACTCGCCGACGCTGCCGCCTGGGACGTCGGAGATGGGCAACTCGGTCGCAGACGTTTGTGTCTCTCCGCAAGCCACGTACTGCTCGCCAAGGAGGCGTCCACCGAGGTCGTAGAAGAAGTTCTGACCGCATCCGCGTGGGTCGCGCACACCAACCAAATCGCCGACGCGATTGAAGCGATAGCGCCAGGTATTCGTTGCTGGATTGGTATCGCTTGGATTGTCCGAATCCGGGTCTGCGCTGCCCAGGCGCCTCCCCACATTGTCGTAGTAGAAGTCGCGACGAATGGACGTAGCTGACATGGCCGGAGGCGTTGCCGGACGAACGTTCTGATCCGTCGTTTGCGTGCGCACGAGCGTCTGCACGGCCCCGTCAGCGCGGTAGTAGCTCCAGAGGCGGTCGTAGAAGAGAAGGTTGTCGATCTGCTCGGTGAGGATCTGATCGACGACGCGCCCGAAGCCATCGGAGCGACTCGTCGTACACGTGCCGGTGTGGATGGTGCCCAGCCCATTGTCGAGCGGATCACACGCGGTGGTCGAAGCCGCGTGGTAGCTCATCGAGCTGACGTCCCAGCGCTCTGAGAATGAGACGACCGTGCGCCCGAAGGCATCGAGCTCAACGCGCGTGGATTGCGCCGCTGTTGGAAGGCTGACAACGGCCGCGAAGTCGTTCTCTTGCCCCGCGCTCAAATAGGTTGGATGGAAGGCACGAATCGCCTGTCCCTTGGGGTCGAGCACAGCAATGCCATTTCGAATCCACGTGCTCATTGCGACAGTCACGCCATCGCCGTTGTCCTCGGCCACACCTTGACTGACGGTGGCTCGAACACGTCCAAGGCCATCGACGTAGCCGTAAGCCGTAGAGGTTGTGCCTTCCGTGCCACCGAGCGTCGCAAACTCGCAGCCGCTCGTTCGATTGACGGTCGTCGTCTGCACGCGAGACATCGGCTGCGTGCGTCCATCGGACGTGAGCTCGTAGCTGAGCACTGTCGATGGCGCTGGGTCGCATCCCGCAACCGGGGGAGGCGTCATGCTCGTGACGCGACCAAGGCCGTCATGCGTGATGGTGGTGACCTCGTTGTTCGGGTCCTTCACAGAGCGGACTGCGCCAAGGCCTCGATCCCAACCGTTGGTTTGAACCGTCGTGGTCAGCGATGCCGTGGCGCTCGTGAACGCTCTCTCGCTCACGGGGAACTGCCCGTAGAGGGTGTCGTAGGAGACGGTTCCGAAACGGAAGCAGCCTGCGGGCGGCGAGGTGGGCACAGTCGTGCCACCCGGATTCGCTCCTGCGCACGCACCAAGCGAGTTGCCCCATGCATCGAACCACGACGAGGAGACGATGTTCTCGGCTGCGTTGCCCAGGGCCAATGCGCCGCCTTGTCCAGAGGGGTCAGCACCAAAGGTATAGGATGGTGCGCCTGCATTCGTCACCGTCGTCGTTGAGGCAATCGCATCGCCCGTCTCGGCGTTGAAGGTGGTCGAGGTGTCGCCGAAACGAAGCGAGGGGTTGCTCGTTCCGTAGCCGTATTGGCCACTCGTACGCCAGAGCCATTGGCCGTTCGTGTTGAGCAGTTGCGGCGTGCTCATCGAGACGACGGATTCATCGGTGTTACCGACCCAGCCCGCATCCGCGACGTGGCCGTAGACCGTCTGCTGAAGGACGTGACCGAGGTTGTCGACGGAGTCGTACGTCGTGCGCACACGCGCACGATTGGCAGCGCGCATCGCGATGGTGCGTGGCGCATCGGTGCCTGTGACAGCAGCCGTTGATGACTGCCTTACGACACTTGGCAGCGCGATGGAGTCCGAACCAGGAGTGAACGGGCTTGTGTCATATCGAAACTCGTTCATCTCCGAGACGTACGCGTACTGAATCGGGCGCCCATCGAGGCCATTGTGAAGCAAGCGCGTAGCGAGCGATGCGTGGCTCGTCGAGAGGAAGGTGCCCTGGTTGTCGAAGACTTCGGTCAGGTACTCGCGACCCTTGAGCGCTTCGTCGGGGCTCCATGCGAGGCGGTCGTCGGCGATGTTCTGTGGGCGCCTGCCTTGATGAAACCAGGTGCGCGTCAGGGTGCTCTCGTCGTAGCCGTTGCGAATGCGTCCAACGACGACCGCATCGGCTGCACCAAAGCCGCGGAACTCCTGCTCGATGCCCTCGTAGTAGCCGTCGTGGTAGGCGAAGCGGCTCTCGGAGACCTGCGCCTCGCGGCCGAGCAAATCCATGCGGTCCGAGGTGCGCACGGAGCGAACGACGGTCGAGAGAACAGGCGTGCCTTCGGCGCGGTAGAGGTTGTCCGTTGACTCGCCGGTCAACCGCGCAAGGCGAGCACTGGGCGACCCTTCGGTGCGTGCCCAGGCGAACGACTCACATGCACCCGCGCAGGAGCGCGCTTCGGCCAAATCGCGCAGGTAGTCGATGGCCGCGGACTCGTAGCCAATCGTCGTCTCGGCACCGAGGCCGTTCTCGACACCGACAAGAAGGCGTGGGCGTTGTGCGCGACCATCTGCGCCTCGAAGGAGGTCGACGTAGCGCCAGTCGGCACCGTCACCGTAGACCGCGTCGAGCGTGCCTGTGCCATCGACATCCAAGAAGCGAACGCGGTTTGCAAAGCCAGGCGATGCAGGCGTGCCGCGAAGGATGAGCCTGTCTGTGAAGCTCTGGCCTGCGCGATTGAACCATATATCCATCGCATCAAATCGAACCGCGAGGATGTCGCTTGCGCCATCGCCATCGATATCGGCGAACTGCACGCCGGTCAGGTCGATGGGCAAGTCGCGCGGAGGCGAGGCGACCTCGATGTAGCGCACGGCACGGTCAGCACGGCCGCAGATGCGCGGGCCTGTCCCCCAGCTGCCAACACCGCGTCCGGGCCAGTAGCGGATGCGTCCGCGCTGCACCTCGACGATGTCTTGAAGGCCATCGCCGTTCATGTCGGCGAAGCGCACCTCGGGGGACTCAAAGTCGACGGGTGTGCCGCTCTGAAGAAGGCACGACTCGTAGGGCTGTGTGGAGAGCGAGACGTTGCTCGTCGTGAGCGCGCTCGTGCCCGAGATGGTGTAACTGCCGAAGCGTCCATCGCCGCCAGGCAGCCAGCCGAGGTTGAGCCAGGTCTGCATCACCGTGCCCGTCGTGCGCACGACATCGATGAGATGGTCGTTGTTCACATCGACGGTTTGGATGTGCTGACCATCGCGACCGAGATCGATGCGCGGGTCGAAGTCTGCTGCGGGAAGGTCGATGCGTGCGTACGCGAAGCGCCAGCCTTGGTCCCTTGGCGAGACGTTTGGTGCGCCTACGGGGTCAGCCCTTCGGACGGGCGTAAACCAGCCGTACGAGCGCTCACGCGGCATGTGCAGAAGGTCCTGACGACCATCGCCATCGACATCCATCGGCACGATGTTCAGGTTCGAGAACGTCATCGTCCCGGCGAGGTCACTGCGCATCGGGACGGGCACCGCCGCCGAGAATTGGCCGGGCTGTCCTGGCGTCACATCGCTGCCCGAGAAGCCGTTGAAGAAGACGCCGACGGCTGGGTCACCCTCACGCGTGCGGTAGCGCGCAGGGTCTGCGACGACGAGGTCAGGGAGGCCGTCGCTGTTGACGTCCATCAACTCCGAGCGCGACTCATCGATGGAATTTGGAGGGCTCCCAAGCACATCGACGACGGTGTTCGAGAGCGAGCCAAAGCCTGCAATCGTGGTGCCTGTGGTGGGAAGCGACGAGTAACGAAAGCGCATCGCCGGAAGGAGCTGGCCCACTACCGCATCGCCCAAGGACGACTCGCTCACAGACGCATTGCCCTGCGCAATCGTGAGCGTGGTGCCGAGCACGTTCTGCGTGGTCGTCGATGAGGGGCGGCCCTCGACTTGAATCGTCGAGAGCAGCGAGTGGAAGGGCGCTGTCTCGTACGTCAGGTGATAGCGACGCACGAGCGTGCGCTGCGAGGACGCATCATCGAATGCCGTCACTTCGACGCGCTTGAGGCGCTTGGCCGTCGTGATGGGATAGCCGCTCGAATACGTCGAGAACGCATCCTGACGAGACTCGTACACAAAGCGGACGCGTGCGCCGTAGCTGCTCACAGGGGCCGTGCACTCGCGACGTGCAGCTACGCTTGCTCCGCCCGCACACGAGAGCGGCGAGATGTAGCTGATGTCGGCCAGGTAGATTTGCCCCTGGTCCTGCGTGTACCGGTAGTAAATCGTGGAGCCGTGCGCGTCCGAGGAGCGCGTGATCATCCAGCGAAACACTTTTGCTGCTTCACCTCGCGGTGAAGGTCTTCCGCCGCTCTCGTTGTCGACCTCGAGCGCTTGGGTCGAATCGAGGTCGCTTGCGCCTCCGCTGATGGCGCCGAAATCGAAGCGCGAGCCATCGGGCGATTGCACGACCCAACGACGTGCATCGGGTGCGCGGAAGAAGCGCATGAAGCCGCCTTCGACGCGTGCGCGGTATTGCTGCCACGACGCGACATCGCTCGGCACGGTAGGCGAGCCGCCATCGACGGCTGCGATGTCTGTGTTCGACACCGGCACAAGCTCTTGGCCGCCGTTGTAGATGAAGCGGTCCTCCGCCGAGTGCCACTGCGCGCGGTCGTCGTAGATGGGCAGGCCACGGTCGGTCTGCCTGGAGATGAAGGGCACGCCAAAGCCCCATCCAAAGCCCACGGCGCCGTTGCCGCCGCTCGATGAGTACGAGAGCGACAAGCTCGGCTGCACGCCTGCACGCCCAGGAGCCACCGCGATCGGGACACCAAACGTCGCCGTGCCCGAGGAGAGAATCGGCGAGAACGACTCGCCCATGCCTTCGATCGAACCTTCCGCACTCGGAAGCGAGATCGCCTGCGGATTCACTGCTGTGCGCGTCTCTCCACCCGGCAGAGAGATGGGCGTTCGCGTCTCGCTTCCAGCTGGCGCCTCAGTTGCCCCGCCCTCGCCTTCCTCACCTTCGCCGGCGGCAATCGCCTGTCGCACGGCCTCGCTCAGCTCAGGATCGATGAGCCCTTCGAGCTCCTCGGCTGTGAGCGACGAGGCCGCGTGAAGTGCACCTTCGCTCAGCCGCGAATCGGCAGTGGAGACAGCAGGCATGTCACCACGCGTCTGCGCAGTCGGCGCTCGCGTCGCGGCCACGCTCGTTCCTGTTGAAACAGTGCGCGATGCACCTGGGTCATCGGCACGCGCAACGGTGCGTGAGACGAGCGGTGACCACACGAGCGAGCACGCGAGGAAGATGGCGAGCGTTTGGCGAACGATGGCGGGCATGAGCTGCTCCACAGACGAGATGAGGACCGTGTATCGGACCAAAAGAAGAGCCGTTGCGTCGCGCGCCTTGCGAGCTCGCAAGGCGGCTTGCGACGTCGCAAGGGCGGCAAACAGCAGGAAGGTCGGCGAGGGGCTTGCAGCCCCTCCGGCCAACTACGGAACGAGCCGCGTCGTGTAGAGACGGTTGCCGCCCGTGTACGTGACGATCCAACCATCACGCAGGTTGTCGCTCACGCGTCCCATACTGAAATCAGATGGAATCGGGAGTGAGCGGAGGTGCTCCACCATGCGATCAAGACCAGGAGGCCTTGTGGCGCCTGCGGAGAGCTGGACGGCAAAGCGGTCGCCGGATGAAAGCGATGGACGCGACCAAATCGCGAGCCACTCGGAGCCGCCAAGCGAGGCAAGCCCGAGCTGCACATCGAGCTGGCCATCCCCGAAAATCTGAAGGCCGCTGTCGTCCGCCGGGCGCATGCCATCAGCCAAATGGCGAATGAGCACAAGCCCCGCACGCGAGTCCTGCACAAGCGCCATCGCCGTGCCCGTGTCGCCACGCGCAAAGACCATGGGCGCACTGTCGCCATAGCGAATCGTGTAAGGCGCGCCCCCAGTCGTGCCGCTGTATTCGATGGCCTGCACCGTCGAAGTCGCGAAGCCCTCGCTGTACGTGAGCGTCCAAGCGTCGCCACCCCGTGAGGTCGCAATCGCCAGGCCCTCACGCACCGCCATGTCTACGGGACGTGGATGCGAGAGCGGACCGCGCGGCGTTCCGTCCATATTGAAATAGCGGATCGCGATGTTCTGCCGAGGCGCCTGATTCGACGACCACGCGATGACGAAGCCACTGCTCAATCGCGCGATCGAAGGATCGTGCTGGTTTGCATTGGTGTCGCCCTCGTTGACCAAGCGAGGCGCTGGAATCGCCCCGGAAATCGGCACCATCGCGTAGGCAATACCTTGTCCCTCCATGTCGGGATCGAGCATCCACGCAGGCCACGAGATGACCCAACCACTCGGCAAACCCTGAGCGGTCGGAAGCGGCGTGTTCGAGACGGAAGGCGAGACGCCGAGCATCACCGGCGTCGCATCGATGGGAGCGCCATGCCGGTCATAGCGGCGCGCCATCATGTAGTAGTTCGCGAAGTCGAACTCAGCCCAAGTGACGAGCGTGTTGCCGAGGTCATCCACCGCCGAAGCGGGGCGTCCCCAACTCGCACGAATCGAGCGCATGGGCGTCGTGTGAACGAGCACGGCCTCGGCCGCACACATCGCATCGCAACCATCGCCCGCTGTCGTGTTGCCATCATCGCAACCCTCGACGGGTGATGAAGAGCTCCCGTTCTCGCGCCAACCATCGCCGCAGCGCCGCATCACACAGCTCGCGTCGACGCAGACAGAGTCGTCGCCTCCGCAAGACGTGCCGTTTGCGCTTGGGATGTACTCGCAAGACGTGACGCAGCTGAGCGTCTCGCAAGGAAGCGCTGCGCGGCACGTGGTGCAATCGAAACCGGCGTCGGTTGGAACGAACGCATCAGGCGCGAACGCATCGTCCGGAGAGAACGCGTCGGGCATGTTGACGTCGGTCGCCGCCCGAGCATCGCGGCCTGCATCGGCTGCGGTGACATCGGGTGCGAACGCGGCGTCGATCGGCGCATCCGGGAGGGATGCGTCGGGGAGGACGAGCGAGTCACACTCGCAGCCCGCTAGAAAGCAGACTGCAAGTGCACTGTTGAGGGCCCTGCTCATGGGGTACGGGTGAAGTAGCGGTAGTTGAGAACGAGTTGGATGTCGTCAACTCCAAACCAGTTAACGCCTGGCAAATCCCACACTCGGATTACCGCCGAACCCGCTAGCGGACGTCCGCGCAGTTCGCTTCGCATGTACGGATCCATCAACGAGCGGTCTGCAGGCGAGATTGGGTTGCCTATGTATCGCTCCGCCGCGAGTCCGCGCGCCATCTCAATACGCCCTTCGAACAGCGGCGCGTTGTAGCCAAACGCGCCCCGAGTCCCATCGTACGGGATCACAGTGTACGGACCCAGATGCTTGATGGAGTACGGGATGTACCCGGACGAGTAGCAGCTGGAGAGTGAGCCTTCGTCTTCGCAAACGCGCGAGCCAGTGCCCACGAAGTTCAGGCCGATGGTATCGATGCGGTAGTTGAAATTGCCAAGGGCAATGCCAGCACCACCGAGAATCTCGCCCGACTCGTACATCGACGGATCGAGTGGGATGGTGGCCTGCCAGAAGCAAAGGACGCGACCCGATGCTGGGTCCGGACACAAACCAGCCTCATGGATTCCGTCGTCACAGAGGCGAGCTGTGCAGTCATACGCCCAGCGCGGCCGGAAGATGTCGCCCTCCGTGTCCTCGCAAATCGCGCGGGGCGTGATGCCTGGCGCCGTGGTGACTTCGAATGAGCGGGGTCGGAGCGTCCTTGTGCTCGCGAGAATCGTAGTCTCCGTGATGGTAGTCGCAGGAGTGATGGCTTCGCCCCGCTCTCTGCTGAAACTCAAGTGGCGGCAGACCAACTCACTAC
>JBILQT010000237.1:0-11251 GCA_044373065.1 Sandaracinaceae bacterium | reverse complement strand
TGGATGCGCGAGAACGGCTTCATGGAGGAGTCCGGCCTCGGTGTGGTCGCCGACCTGATGAAGAACAAGACGGAAGAGATCATCGCGGCCCGGCCCTCCGATCGCGTGCGCGACGTCATCGCCCGCATGAAGGCACACGGCATCTCGCAGTTGCCCGTCATCGACGGAGGCAAGCTCCTCGGCGCCGTCGCCGAAGTCGACCTCCTCCGCTACCTCGTCAGCGGCGAGCACTCGCTCGACTCCGCCGTCGGCGTGCTGGCCGAGAGCGACTACGCAACCGTCACCTCGCGCACCAGCATCGAGAACCTCCAAGGCCTGCTCAACAACGCGCGCATGGCGATTGTCTCGGACGACGGCACCATCTCCGGCGTCGTCACGAAGATCGATTTGATCGACTACCTCGCGCGCCGCGCGAGCTGAACGCGGAAGACTTGATGTTCAGAAAGGCAGCGGTGTGAAAATCGCCGCCGCGTTTGGCACCAAGGCCGCCAGCGCGTCGGTGAGGAGCCTGAATGCGGCCGATGAGAGGTAGCCGGTCGGCCCGACGCGCATTCGGATTTCTTGGTCCATCAAGAACGCAGCGAGTGCCGACCCTATCGGCAGAAAGCCGTCATGGCCCTCCTCGTGGGCTGACTCCTTGTCGTCGAGAGCAGCGTTGCCGGAATGGAAGGCAAGCGTGTCATCGCTCCACACATGCCAGCCGCTTCCGCTTGAATCGCGCAAGACCTCCTCTTCGTCGACAACTTCGAATCGTGGAACCCCAAGACCCAACGTCGCGACTTCTCGATGCGCGAGCAAGGCCGACAAGAGCGGAGGCGCACCGTCCTTCGGCCGACCGGGTACCTGGCGTTTTCTTCCTCCACGCTCAAGCCAGCGGAGCACGTCGTCTGGGGTCACGGCATTGGGGTTGCGACCCGCCGCGTACGCCTCGACCATGCCGTCGAATGTGCTTTCGGACACCCGCGTCGGCTCTTGACCCTCAGTCAGAACCAAGAGCGCGCGGGACGGTGTGAAGCTCGTGCTCCCAACGGCTGTCCGTTGAACAATTTGCTTCGTCCTCGGGTCTCGAAAGAAGGCGCCGGGGCGACCGGCAACCAAGGCAATGCGGCCCACGCCGTCGATCACAACCTCACCGTCTTTTCGCAGCTGATTCAGCACGTGTGGCTCTGTCATCGCCCAACTCTACTACGCGCCACGTCACGCATCCGCGAATAAGACCCGGATGATATCGCGAATAAGACCCGGATGATATCGCGAATAAGACCCGGATGATATCGCGAATAAGACCCGGGTAATATTGCGCCATCGAGATAAGTCTCGTAGCCTTCTCACATGAAGACAGAGAAGACGTACACGATCTTTCAAGGGGCCAAGCTTGCGGGGACGGGCGACATTCACGAGACGCTGAAGGTTGCGAAAAGCCTTTCCGATCAAGGCAAGGACGCAGTCCTCATCCTCGACAACACGACAGGGCGCGAGGTGGATTTTGATCTTCACGGCACGCTCGATGAGGTGCTCGCGCGGGAGATTCCCTCTCTTGAGCCGCGTGGACCGGGGCGCCCGAAGCTAGGCGTCGCAAGCCGCGAGGTCGGCCTCCTCGACCGTCATTGGTCGTGGTTGGAGGAGCAGCCCAACGGTGTTTCGGCGTCGCTGCGACGCATCGTGGAGGAGGCGATGAAGCGTGAGCCTGCCAAGCAGCGTGCGCGTGCAATGCGTGAGGCCCTGGGTCGCGTGATGACTTCGCTCGCTGGAGACAGGCCGCACTTTGAAGAGGCGATGCGCGCGCTCTACGCGAAGGACGAGGCTCGTTTGGAGGAGCTGATTGCCCGCTGGCCCAAGGATATTCGCGAGCTTCTGACATCACGAGCGCACGAGATCGCTGTGCTGGAGCGCTGATTTCAGTCGGCCAGCTAAGATCGTCACATGTCGACGAACACGAACGAAGTGAGGGCGCGCTACGAGGACATTGGTCACGGCTACGCCCTGTCGCGTCGGGAGGAGCCAATGATCGCCGAGCGTATCCAACGTGCGCTGGGCGATGCGAAGGTGGTCGTGAATGTGGGGGCGGGCACTGGCTCCTATGAGCCCACCGATCGGCATGTGATCGCCATCGAACCAAGCGATGTGATGGCCAAGCAACGAGGGGTCCATCGCGTACCGGCGATCCGCGCTTTCGCTGATTCGCTGCCACTGCGTGATCGAAGTGTCGACGCAGCGATGGCCATCCTCACAATTCACCATTGGGATGAGGCGCGCGAACGAGGCGTACGGGAACTCTCGCGTGTGTCGCGTGGCCCGGTGGTCATCCTCACTTACGACCCACAGGTGAGCGCGGCGATGTGGCTTCAGGCGGACTATTTTCCGGAGGTCGCCGAACTCGATGCGCGGATCTTTCCGTCGCCTGAAACCATCGCTGAATGGCTCGGGAGGGCCCGTGTGGAGACGATTCCTATCCCACGCGATTGCGTGGATTGGATGTTGGGGTCGTACTGGGCGCATCCCGAGCGCGTGCTCGACGCACGTGCACGCGCGGCGACATCAGGGTTTGCGCGACAGCCCGCCAATGTTGTGGACCGCGTGGTCTCAGAGGTGGCGCGCGATCTGCAGAGCGGGGCTTGGGAAGAGAAGCACGGCCATCTACGCGACCTCGACGCTTTCGATGCGGGTCTGCGCCTGATCGTTGGCTGACTCAAGTCTGGCAGACGGCGCAAGAGAACGTGCTGCGACCCTGCTGCACGGTACGCGTGATGGGCGTCTTGCAGCATGGACACGGCTCGCCCTCGCGTCCGTAGACCGCAAACGGATTCACCGCGCCCTGTGCATGAAGCAGCTCAAGCTCGCCCTTCGATTCTTCGTACGAGAGCGTCGTCTCCACCCACTTCAAGAGGCCACCATGGAGTGCACTCCATGCTTTGGCGTCGAGGCTCTCAGGTGTGCGCGAAGGCGCGATGCCGGCGTAGAAGCACGACTCACTCGCACCGATATTGCCGACGCCCGCGATGCGCTCGCCATCGAGCAGCGCCACCTTCAGCGGCTTTTTGACATGCGCGAAACGTGAGGCGAGCCAGCGGCCATCGCGGGGCGTTGGCCAAAAGACGTTGTCCTTGCGCAAGGCGAGATCACGCGGCGCAGAGGAGAGCGTCCCGAGGCGCCTTGGGTCGTCGAAGGCGATGTCGACGTCACCTTCAAAGTGCAGCGTGAAGCGCGCGTGCTTGCGCTTGGGAGGCACAAGAACGATGCGGCCCGTCATGCGTGGATGGATGAGCACCGTGCAGTTTTCAAAACGCAAGACGAGGCATTTGCCCTCACGCTCGACGCGCTGAAGCACCGTGTTTTGGACACATTTCAGCAGTGATGGGTCGAGCTTCGCATCATGCATCGCAAACGACGCGAGCACGCGACCCTCAGCGTTTGCGGCAAGCGTTCGCCGCATCATCTCGACCTCGGGAAGCTCCGGCATCAGCCGCGACGAAGGAGCTTGAGGATGCTGCCGAGCGGCAAGTTCAAGCCACGACCAAACCAATGCCAGAACCACACGACGGCCCAGCCCGCGGTGGCCGAGACGGCGAAGAAGAAGAAGAGGCCGATCTTCACCCACTCCATCGTGTGCTCATAGCCATCGGGCACGACCATCGCCGAGGCGATGCTCATCGAGGCTGCAAAGATGGCGACGCCGATGCGCGTGGCGGAGTCGTGCAGGAGGCTCGGCAGGCGCTCCAGCTCCGGCATGATCGGCCGCACCTGCACATTGCCTGTCTCAAGATCATGCAGGACTTGATCGAAGTGCGTGGGCATCGTGCGCAGAAGCGAGGCGACACCTGCCGCGCCACCGAACGCTTCCGTGAGCATCTTCGTTGGCTCGAATCGATCGGCAAAAATGCGCTCCACGTAAGGCTGGATGAGCGGCATGAAGTCGAGGTCTGGATCGAGCGCACGTACGAGGCCCTCGATCGTTCCCGCGGCTTTCGCCAGGATCGAATACTCCGTCGCGAGGCGCACTTTGTAGCGGCGCATCGCGCCGACGAGCTCCTCGATGAAGCGCTTGGTGTCGACGTCTTTGACCGCACGCACCATCACGAACTCAGAGCGCACGCGCGTGATGTCCGCCTTCAGCTCGCCGACATCCACGCGCTCGGTGGCCGTGCCGACCTTGAGGATGACGCGCGCGACGGTGGCTGCGTCGTTCATGATCGTGCCGAGCACCAGCGTGACGAGATCATCGCGCTGCTCTGGCGAGAGCGTCCCGACCAGGCCCATATCGAGAAAGCAGAGCGTTCCGTCAGGGCCCACGAGGATGTTTCCGGCATGCGGATCGCCGTGAAAGAAGCCGTCGATGAAGACGCCCTGGCACATCGTTTTGACGATCGCACTCACGGCCTTCTTCGCCTCGGGCGAGCCCTTCTCCAGCTCGCGCACGGGCTTGCCCTCGAAGAACTCCATCGTGAGCACCGTGCGACACGAGAGCTCGGGCACGGGCTTGGGCACAACGACGCCATTGCCTGCTTGGCCGATCAAGCGATCGAGCGTGACGAGGTTCGCGAGCTCCGCGGAGAAGTTGAGCTCACGCAGAAGGCCCTTCTCGAACTCCGCCACGATGAGCGATGGCATGACGAGCTTCAGCTCATCGATGCTCGCCTCAAGGCCCTTGGCCGCGAGCCACAAGAGGTCGAGGTCGCCCCGCATGACTTGATCGATCTGCGGGCGCTGCACCTTGATCGCGACCTTGCGCCCATCCTTTGTAATGCCGCGATGTGTTTGACCTATCGATGCCGTGGCAAGCGCCTCCGTTTCGATATGTTGAAAAAGGTCTTCCAGCTTCTGCCCAAGGCCCTCTTCGATCACCCGGCGCACATCGTCGAAGGGGATTTCAGGCGCGCCATCTTGAAGGCTGGAGAGCGAGGCGATGTACTCGGCAGGCAGCAGATCCGAGCGCATCGAGAGCAGCTGACCGAGCTTGATGTAGGTCGGCCCGAGCTCACCGAGCAGATGCGCAAAGCGCTCTTCAGGCGTGCCCTGGTAGCTCTTGCCGCGACGCACAAGCTCGCGTCCAAGGAGCTGCGTGGCGAAGGGCATGCGCAGGATGAACTCACCAAAGCCGTGGCCGACGACCGCGCCCGCAACCTCGCGCAGACGCGCAACATCGCGCACGGCCACACCAAGAATCGATGACTCGCGTGGCTTCTTCGTCTTCGGCGTCGCGTTCTTCGGTGCTGCCATTCAGTCGGCGAGCGTAGCGTACTGAAGACCTTGTCCGCCTCGTCCGCCGCCCTGCACGAGCACAAAGGTCGTCGCGCCTTGTCGCGCAGAGCGGACCGTCTCGTAGTTCGTCATCGCGGGCCCCGTGATGCAGTGGCGATTCACGACACTGCCCGAGCGTACCAAGGCGCTTCCCACTGCCGCATCCATCGGCCACACCGCGCGATAGCCACCACTCGCATCGGCCCAGACTTGAGGCCTCGCGGGCAGCGTGCTTCGCGCACGACCAAGATTGATCGGTGCGCCGCTCAGACTCGAGGTCGTCAGGTTGATCTCCTGCGCGAAGACTTCGTTCACGCCGCCCGACGACGCCACGTACACCAACACCGCGCGGTTCATCCCGAGGTCACCGATCGCGACGTGCGCACATTGCCCCGCAACGGGCACGTCGATCGCCGCGCCGACAATGTCCGTGTCGCTGATCGTACGCACCTCACAGCGACCTGCCGTTGCGCCCTCACCGAAGGCCACGAGAGCGCCTCCCCCCCACGATGCAAGCGCGCTCTCGCGGTTCATTTCTGTCGTCGTGTAGAGCGCGGGTACGGGCATCGATGCGCGCAAGATCGCCGTGCGATTCATGCTGTCGGAGATCGTGTAGAGCACGTCCGTGCCCTGATGCGCGATGGCGCCCTCAGGTCGCAGCGGGCCCGCGCTCGAGAGGATGGTGGAGGCGACCATCGTGTTGTTCCATCGGTAGACATCGTTGCTCGCGGGCAGCGAGCCAAGCACGGTGATCGAATCTGTCGCCGCAAGCGTCGTACTCGCTAAGGCTTGAAGCGCTCCAAGGCTGCTCAATCCTGTTGGGTCCATGAGCAGCATTCCGCCTCCCGCGGGCGCATCGCTGAGCCCAGTGGACCAGTGCGACGTGCTGCTTCCGCTATTGGCGTGCACGCGCCATCCGACTGAGGTGAATCGCGGCGCGACCGTCGTAGGTGGGACGGAGAGGATGCTCTGGTAGCTCGCGGTTGAAAGCGCTGTGCACGTCGGCGGTGGCCCCGCATCGCGATCGACCAACGCATCCGGAACGTTGGTGTCAGCCATCGAGAACGCATCGATCGAGGCGCCTACATCCGCACTCGCCCCTGCATCCACGCCTGCATCGAGCTCCACGGGCATCGCGAGTTCTTCACCCGGAACAACGGACGAGAGCGTGCTCGCCTCCACGTCGGGAACGGGCACGCACGAGGTGCCGCGCTCCTGGCATGTTGTCGTCGCATCACAGGCCTCGCACTGCGCACTCAAGAAGATGGGCAAGCGCAAGGTTCGGTTCTCCACAAAGCCCGTGCGCACCGTGCGGCGAATGATGCGTTCTGTTGCACTGGGCTCCGCACAACTCCGCAGCATCTCCACACTGACTTGAACGCGTTGGTTGAAGTTCCCACTGGGCGGCGCGATGCCGAACGAGAACGGCCCACGCGTTGTGGGCGCCGTGAAGTAGGTATGCGTTGCCCCTGGCTCGACGATGTTCGGCTCCGTGATGCGCGAGACAAGCACGCCGTAGCAACCCGGCGGCGGGGCATCGCTGTCGACGACGACAAGCAGCTGCGTTGCGGGCGTGGTGCAGCTCGTCAGCAAGGCCAACACGAGAAGCCCGAGTACGAGGCACTGGCGCATGCGCGACATCATTCGAAACTCCCAAGTGTGAGCGGGGCAATGATGGTGTCTGTTGAGCCTCCCGAGACGGGAAGCGTCGTTGTCCCAAGCACAATCCCAAGCACAACGCCGACGCCAGCGAGCGCCAACGTACCGACGCCAACACCCCAGAAAATCGGGCTCTCGTAGAGTTCCTCGGGACGCGGGAGAAGCTCGAGCGTCGCGTCGACGGTGAGCTCCGCACCGGGCGCCACATCGAACGAACGCTCGTAGGAGATGTGTCCCGGAGCACGAATCGTGATCGCGTATGTCCCCGGCCTCACGGTCAATCGCATCGTGCCCTGACCCCGGGCCTCACCGTTCAGCAGCACCGCCGCATCCTCCACATTCGGCACGATGTTGAGCACGCCGTCGTGTGCAACAAGCGAGATGGCGTGGGCATCGGCACCAGGCTCAAGCGCGAGCCGTACCGTCTCGTATCCATCCAATGACACGACGATTTGATGCGGACCCGGGTCAAGCGTCACCGCCCGCTCTGCGCCCTCCCCCGACAACACCTGGCCATCGATCTCGACTTCAGCCGCTGCAGGCGTGACCTGAAGCACCACATGGCGAAGCGAGGCCTCGGCTTGCGCTCGGATGGTGCGCGCGTTCTCCAACATTGCCGCGGGCGTTGCCACATCCGCCAAACGTTCGAGATCCGCGATCGCTGCGAGCGCTTCTTGTGCACGACCCAAGCGGATCAACGTGGTCGCAATGTTGAACAAGATGGAGGGCCGCTCCACCACCGCACGCGAGCGCTGAAACGCATCGAGCGCCTCGACCCAGCGCTCTCCCTCTGCATGCGCGCGACCCGCTTCAAAGAGCGCACGCGCCTCTGCCTCGCGTGTCTGCTCCGCACTCACCTCCGTGCGTGACCTTCGCTGCGCTTCCGCCTGGCTGGTTCCAAATAGGGAAAACAGCAGAAACGATCCAGCCAGCAGCCAGGGCTTTCGAACCAGAAGCAGCGTCCACATCGGTTCACGCTACACGAGGGCCCTCTGCGCGAGAAGCGGTGCGCGTTGTCGAAAACTTGCGTTGCAGGGGTGTTCTCCTGTTGCCTCGGGGCATGCGCTTCTCGCGCCTTCGGCTGTGGATCCTCCCTTTGCTACTCATCCTCGCGGTGGGCGCGCCGACCTTTGTGGAATCGCAGCGCGTTGCGGGCGCTGCACAAACACCACGCCGCGGCCGACGCGTTCGCGTCCCTCCGAGCACCTCGGTCGGCTTTGCATTTCGAGGCCGCTTGCGTCGCGGTCTCTTGCTTGAGGAGTCGCAGACGATTCGCTACGCAGGGGAGTACGCGAGCGCGGGCAACTTCTACGGCACAACCGAGCTCGTGAATTTGCTTCAGCGCGCAGCGGCTCAAGTCTCACGTCGATTGCCCGGCGCACGTCTCTCCGTCGGCGAGCTCTCCCGTCGCAACGGAGGTCCGGTCAGCGGTCATCGCTCGCATCAGAACGGTCGCGATGTCGACATCGCCTTCTACATGCGCGATGCCGCCGAGCGACCCTACGACCCCTTCGCCTTCGCCAACTTCGATCGCAACGGACATGGCCTCCCACCGAACGAAGCGCTGACGTTTGATGATGCGCGCAACTGGGAGTTGGTCTCGCGCCTGGTGTCCGATGCGGATGCCCGCGTGCAGTACATCTTCGTCGCCGAGACGCTTAAGCAGCGCCTGCTGCGCACAGGACGTCGTCGTCACGCAGCGCGGCGCATCCTCGATCGCGCCGAGGCCGTGATGATGCAGCCAACGCATGGCCATCCGCATCGCAATCACTTCCATGTGCGCATCTACTGCCCACCCGCCGATCGCCCGATGTGCGAGGACAGGGAGCCCTACCACGCTTGGTATCCAGGCACGCCGCCCTCCACACCGAGCACAGACGCTGCGGCAGGCGAAGAGTAAGCGCGAACGCCGAGAAAGCCGTGGCCGACCCGTGTTAGGGTTTCAACATGCGCACTCGCTTGTGCTCGATCGTTCTCTCGCTCTCCCTTGTGATGCCCGCCGCGGTGCCGACGTATGCGCAAGCTGTCCCGGCCACGACCTCGGCGGGCGCAACCTCGAGCGTGCTCGAACGCGGCATCGCGGAGTACGAAGACCTGCGCTTCCAGGAGGCCCTGCAGACCTTCTCCGCCGCACTCGTCCGAGCAGGCAACTCCTCCAGCGATCTCGCGCGCATCTACCGCTATCTCGCACTCACCTACCTCGCGCTCGACCGTCGCGAAGAATCCGAGGGCGCCTACCGATCGCTGCTCGGGTTGATGCCCGACACGATGCCTGGGAGCGACATCAGCCCACGCTTCCGTGAGTTCTTCACGCAGGTACGTGGGCGCTGGGAGGCCGACGGCCGCCCAGGCCTTCCGCCACCCGCACCCGTGACGATCCAGCATCGCTCGCCCGCCCAAGCAGAGCGCGGCACCGATGTGGAGCTTCGCGCCACGCTCGATGACCACGACGGTCGCGTGACCACCCTCTCACTCGCCTATCGCCAGGGCACCAACGCCGTCTTCCAGCGCCTCAACTGCGTTCGGAATGAAGAGGGCGAGTACATCGCGACGATTCCTTCGAGCGCCGTGACACCGCCGCTGGTCGAGTACTACTTCGAGGCAACCGACGCAGGCGGCCTTCCAGTTGCCGGCCGAGGCGACGTCGCGGCACCGCTCCGCATCGCGGTTCCTGCGCCCGCTGGCGGTGACATCACCGGCGAGCCGCTCTTCTGGGTCGGCGTCATCGGCGGTGCGGTCGTCATCGCAGGCGCGGTGGTGCTCGGTGTGGTGCTCAGCCAGGGCACGCCCAACGGCACGCTGGTCTTCACCATCGACGATTGAACCCGCGCGCAGACGACCGCGAAGGCCCGCCCCGGCGGGCTTTTTCGTGTCTGAAGCGGTCGAGATCGACGGAACGAAAAAAGCGCACCGAAGTGCGCTCTTTGTGGGTGGAGCCGGAGGGCTCAGCGAGCCGATGCCGGCGGCGGAATGAAGGGGATCACCTCGGGGCTCATCGGACGAAGCTCAGCCGGGTTCTCGGTGGGCGTCGCTGGGTCGATCGTCGTCACAACACGCGTCGTACCCGTCTCGTACATGTCGGAACCGATGCACTCATTCGCGCCGCGATCGAGCTGGGTGAGGTTCTGACCAAGGACGGTGATGACCGTGTACTCGTGGTTCTGGCGGTCGCCATCCGAGAGGCGAACCGACTCTTGAAGCGCTTCGACGCGGTCACCAAGCGTGCGCACGTGTGCGTTGATCTGCGTGAGCTTGTCGTCGAGGCAGGTGACGCGAAGGACGTCGCCCTGGCGACGCGCCTCGTCGAGCATTCCCTGAACGCGCGTCGAGAGCGATTGCCCGTTCGAGAGAAGGCGCTGACCTTCCGCGACCTGGTCAGCTGGCGTCAGGTCCGCCCGACGCTGCACTTCCATCGCTGCGCCGTCGTCCGTCGCATCGTCCGTTCCGGCATCTTGTGCGGCTGCGAAACCAGCGCCGACGAGGGCGAGGGTCGCTGCGAGAAGTCCAAGGCGCGTACGAATGGTCATAAGAAACTCCGGGTCTCGGCGAATGTATCGAGGTGATCCATTGGTGTCAACGAGGCGGCCCCTGCGTCGATTCACTCTGACTCTCTGATGCACGCACTTCCTTTTGCGTTCACCGAGACGTTGAACCGAGAGCGGATCGTTAGGTAAGGTGCGCCGGTCCTCCGCAGGATTCGTACGACTGTGAACGGTCGCCCATCCTGTTTTGGCGAACACCAACCGATTCGCCGCAAGGCCGAAACAACGCACCAGGGATCCCATGAGCAACTTCGACGACGACGATCTCCCCGCCCTTCCGGACGTCCCGGAGTCTCCTTCCTCTCTCCCCTCCGGAACGATCGGTCTCGATGACGATCAGGCCGCACGGCAGATCCGAAGGCGCACGAGCACGTTCGGCGCGGTGGTTGGGACAGCCCTTGTGCTCGGCGGTGGAGGCCTTGGCTTCTTCGCGTGGCAGCGCAACCAGGCCTACGAGCATCGCTGGGATACCTACAACGCAGCGCAGGCGCCCGTCGAAGAAGGAGGCGCAGCGGATGAAGCGGCGTTCCTTCAGATCATGCGCGAGGAGCTTCCGCGCTCGACGTTCCAAGACGTCCGCATGCGCCTCATCGAGCAGCTCGGTGTGCACCGCGATGCATCGGCGGTCCCGACGCTCATCCCGCTCTTGAACGAGCCCGGCCCCATCCGTGCGCAGGCTGCACGGTCGCTCGCACGCATCGGGTCGCCCGCTGCCGACGCGGCCAAGCCGGCACTCCTCGCGGCCCTTCCAAACTGCGACGCACGCGATCGCGCGCCAGTCGCCTGGGCCCTTGCGGTGCTCAATGAGCCCC
>JBILQT010000236.1:0-11259 GCA_044373065.1 Sandaracinaceae bacterium | reverse complement strand
CTGGCCAAGCATCATGCGCACCATCTGGGGCGACGATGCGCGCTTCAAGGAGACCTACTTCTCGCGCTTCCCCGCCGTCGAAGAGGGCGGCCAGTCATGGCCCATCTACTTCACCGGAGACGGCGCGCGTCGTGATGATCACGGCTACTTCTGGGTCATGGGCCGCGTCGACGATGTCGTGAACGTCGCAGGCCATCGCCTGGGAACCGCCGAGATCGAGAGCGCGCTCGTGGCACACCGCTCCGTCGCAGAAGCCGCCGTCGTCGGTCGCCCGGACGACCTCAAGGGGCAAGCCCTGGTCGCGTTCGTCACCGTCAAGCAGGGCGAGGTGCCCGGCAAGACCTTGCGCGAGGCGTTGCTTGAGCACGTCGCCACCGAGATCGGCAAGTTCGCGCGCCCCGATGACATCCGCTTCACCGACACGCTCCCCAAGACGCGCAGCGGAAAGATCATGCGTCGCCTCTTGAAGGAAGTTGCCGCAGGCCGAGAGATCAAGGGCGACATGACAACGCTCGAAGATTTTTCGGTGCTTGCGAAGCTCAGCGCGGACGACGAGTGAGCGGCACTTGGTTTGATCGCGGCTTGCGTGCCGAATGAGCGAGTCTGTTCAAACGCGAACTGACCCAGAGCCCACCTCCAAGCTCGAACGTCTGGCCGTCACACTGGCACTCTGCATGTGCCTCCTGCCGTGTGTGACGGCCATCATCTTGGAGTGCGCGCATCCCGAGCTGCGTCGGCTCCTGACGGGCGATGAGGCGGTCTTCGAGGTGCAGGTGATGACGCTCCTCGATGCGCCTCCGCTTGTTGGGCCCTACTCACGTCATGGCTGGCATCACCCGGGGCCCTTGGCGTTCTTTGTGTTGGGCATTCCCGCTGCGCTCACGGGGCACGCTGTGGGTGCAACGAACGTCGTGACGGGCATCTTCAACGCGCTCTGTCTGGCGCTCATCGCCGCACTTGGTTGGCGATTGACCCGCGGTGCCTGGCAGCGCGCTGTGCTGCTCGTCTTCACCACACTGCTCGCCGTCGAGGTGAGCGGGACCTTCCCGCCCTTTGGTCAGAGTGGCCTCACGACGGCGTGGAACCCGATCTTCACGCTGCTGCCTTTCGCGGCGCTCTTGCTCGCCAATGTGCATGTCGCGCTTAGGGATGCGCGGGCCTTGCTCGTATCGGTTTTCCTTCACGCGTTCATCACGCAATCGCATCTCGCCTACGTCCCCATCGCCACGCTCACGCTCGTGCTCTCGCTGGCCTACGCGCACAAGCACGCCACCCAAGAGTCGCGCGCCGCGTTCAAGCGGCTCGGTGTCTCCGCAGCCGTGCTTGGTGTGGTGCTCTGGTCGCCCGTGCTGCTCGATACGCTCTTTGGCGCGCACAACATGCTCGATGTGCTGCGCTTCTTCTTCGCGGGAGGAGAGACCTTTCACGTGTCCTTCGCGGAAGCGATCAGCGTGCTGGCAAGTCGCACCTCCGCGCCGCTGCTTGGGCTCATCGCATCCTCACGGCATGCACCGCACACGGCCGACACCGTCGACTACACGCTCCTCGCGCTCATCCTCGCGGGCCTTGTCGCAGGCCTCGTTCGACATCGCTCGACGCGCCCTCCACAGGCCTTGCTCGCAGCCTCGCTCCTCCTCGCCTTCGCCATCGGCTTTGCCTCCATCTTTCGCACCGACCACCCGGAGTATCCCTACCTCACCTGGTGGATCGGCATCCTCGGCATCCTCGGCGCAATGACGGCGCTCATCGTTCATCTGCCCGAGACACCGGCACGCGCGCCCTACCTCGCCAGCATCGCGCTCTCGCTTCTTCTCTCCGGAGAGGCGCTTCACACAAGCCTCGGCACCTACCCGACGCTGCTTCGCCAAGTGCATGAACGCGAAGAAGCGCTCGGCCCATTCTTGCCCTGGCTTGAGCAGACGTATGCGCGTCATCCCGATGCCTACCTTGCGCTCGGGCGCGGCGAGCTCTGGCAGGAGATAGGCGGCGTGCTCGTGCATCTGCGCCGCGCAGGACATCGCCCGCGCATCGAGCTCACCTGGGCCTTCATGTTTGGAGAGGGCGCGAGCACGCAGTCTGCGCATGAAGAGGAAGGCCTCCTGCGCATCACGCTGAGCGATCGATTTCCCCGCGCCTCCGAGCTGGCCTTCAGCTCGCCAAGTCGGTGGCTCTCGGTGCCACTCGAAGCGGGCGCCGGAGAGGCTGTGGAGGTCTCACGCGAGGGGGAGGTCACGCGCCTGCGCTTGCCTGTCTCGAGGAACAACGGCGTGCGCATCACGGGCCTCGACGGGACGCGCGAGGTGCAAGTCGAAGGCTCACTCGACCACGTTCACTTTCATGCGCTGGGCCTGCTCCCAAGCGCCACCGCGGAGGGCGCGCGACCCTTCGCGTGGAATGACGGCAAGGCCTGGCGCGAGCTTCGTTGGCGCACGCCCGGGGATGTCACGGCGCAGACGATCGAAGCACGCGGGGTGCTGCTCGATGTCGGCACCCAAGAGGCGCGTCCCTTCTTGCGTGAGGGTTGGTCGACCGATGAGGCCGACGCGATCGATACGTTTGTCTGGGCCCTCGGCGAGCGCGCCGTGGTGCGCCTGCCACCGCTCGATGCGAGACGCGCGACCGTCTTCATCACGCTGGTGCCCTTCGCCACGGGCGCCGAGAACCCAGAGCTCACCGTGGACTGCGCTGGTCAAACCGCGTCTCTTGCGTTGCCACCTCGGCTCGACACGCTGGCCTTCGACCTTGAGAGCACAGCGTTCGCGCAGGGCGCGGAGCTGGTCCTGACCTTCTCGCACTTCGCATCGCCACAGAGCCTTGGGTACTCCGAGGACGCACGCTCTCTCGCGGCCGCTGTGCACCGCATCGAGGTGCGGCCACGACGCGAGGACATCGCTGGCGAGCACGCCCGCTGAGGGCTCAGCGCAGGCCGAGGCGACGTGTCGTTGTCTGCCCGGCCTCGATCGTCACCTCGTAGGACTCGTCGATGTCGGCATCGGCGTTGCGGAGGCGAAGCGAGTACGTGCCTGGGGCGAGGGGGACGCGCATCAAGGGCGTGTCGCCCAGGCTGCGTCCGTCGAGCGTCACGGTCGTCCACGGCGAGGTCACAAGCGAGAGGAAGCCGCGGGTCGCGGGCTCTGGCGCTACGGGCGCAGGCATCACCGCCTCAGCCGGAGGCGTCGGTTGCGTCGTCGGCGTGGCGGGCGGCGTGGCAGAGCGCCGTGGACGCTGACCACGCGAGGGCACCGTGCCCGGATTCGTTCCTGGGTCTGCAACCTCTGGCGTCGTCGGCAGCTCGGTCTGCGCCGCAACAGGCGGCGTGGGCGGCACCGGGACGGCAACCACCGTCCCTCCCGCTGCGGGCGCTACTTGCGCTGGCCCCTCGATGCGGCCGACCTCCGTCTGCATTGCATCCACGCCCGCCGTGAGTGCGTTGCCGTAGCGCGCCCATGTGAGCGCGCCTGCAACACCGACGACAAGCAGCGAGGCAAGCCCGACGAGGATCACGCCGATGCGCCGTGCACTGCTCCGCTCCGGCGGCGGCATCAACATGCCCGAGTGCGAACCCGAGCTTGTCCCCGTGAATGAGTTGCCGTGGATCGGCTGCGGCGCATGCGTGATCTGCGGCGAGGGCGCCGACATCGCAGGCACGCCCTGACCCGAGTGCGAGCCGCCGGAGACCTGCCACTCGGAGGAGGTGATCTCCTCCTGGAAAGGCGCATCGCCCGAGGGCGGCCCAATCGGCTGCTCGCGTGAGCTCTTGGGTGCAATGCCCGCGAGCGCCGGGAAGGAGTTCGTCAGGCCCGAGCCCAGGTGCGGACGCGGAGAGGGCGTTGGGGTCATCGAGGGCGAGGGCGCGAGTCCCGGCGAGCTCTGGTTCACCGGCCAGCTCGCCTCCATGCTCCGCGAGACCGACTGCGCGCGGTCGAGCTCGACCGAGGCCGACATGCCGCCCGTCACAAGCCTGTCGAGCGAGCGCGGATCATTCGCGACGCTGGCGATGCACTCACCCAGCCGCTGACGATGCTGCACGACGAGGTCGCCGAAGCGATCCTTCATCAGGGCCGCGATCGACTTGCGGTCGGAGGGGTCGGTCTGCGTTGCGAGCCAGCTCTCGAGATCATCCTTGAACTCAGCGCCTGTCGCGTAGCGCTTGGAGACATCCCGCTGAAGCGCGCGATCCAAGATCGCATCGAGCTCCGGAGGCACCTGCGGGTTGTACGAGGAGGGCGGGTGAATCGTGCCGTGGAGCGTCTCGTTCAGCGTCGCGAGCTCGTTCACGCTCTTGAAGAGGCGATGCGAGGTGAGCATCTCCCAGAGCACAACACCCATCGACCAGAGGTCCGCGCGCCTGTCGACCGGCTGGGCCAGCGCCTGCTCCGGCGCGATGTAGGCGTACTTGCCTTTGACGACGCCCGTGCGCGTCTCCACCACGTTCGACTCGGCCTTGGCGATGCCGAAGTCGAGGATCTTCACCACGCCGTTGTAGGTAACAAAGATGTTCTGCGGAGAGACATCGCGGTGCACGACACCAAGGACCTGCCCGTCGTAGGCGCGCAGCTCGTGGGCGTAGTGCAGGCCATCGAGGGCGTCCGCGATCATCCGCACCGAGACCGTCAGCGGGAGGAAATCTCCACGCTGGCCCGTGACGCGCAGGATGCGCTCGAGGCCCTGGCCATCGAGGTACTCCATCGCCAGGAAGTGCTGCCCGTTGTCCTCGCCGACCTCCACCGTCTGTACGCAGTTCGGATGATCGAGCTGGGCGGCAAGGCGCGCCTCATCGAGGAACATGTCGATGAAGCCCGACTCATGCTCCAGGTGGCTGTGCAGGCGCTTGATGACGAAGAGCTTGCGGAAGCCGCCCTTGCCGCCAACGACAGCGAGGTTGACCTCCGCCATCCCGCCATGCCCGAGCTTGCCGATGACGATGTACTTCCCGAAGGGAACGGGCGACATCGGCTGCACCAAGAAGGCCTTGGCGTCATCACGCGGCGCGGCTGCACGCAGAGCTTCGCTCATCGCGACACCGAGGTCTCTTGGCTATCGAACAGGCCACTCATCGTTCTGACCCGAAGTGTCCGGCTTTTGCGTGAGCGGTGTCAAACGAGACTTGCCGTACAAGGCAGGCCGAAACATTCCGCAATGCTCCGCGGGAGCGAGCCCGCCCCATGTCACGGGTTCCTCCAAGACCCTGCAGAGTGCTCAACCTGATTTTTGGTATCACGACGAACCCGAAAGCAGTGCTCAACCTGATTTTTGGTATCACGACGATACCGAAAGCAGTGCTCGACCTGACTTTTGGGGTTCCGGACAAACCAAAAGCAGTGCTCGACCTGACTTTTGGGGTTCCGGACAACCCGAAAGTAGTGCTCGACCTGACTTTTGGGGTTCGGCGGAACCCGAAAGCAGTGCTCGACCTGACTTTCAGGGTTCCGGACAAACCAAAAGCAGTGCTCGACCTGACTTTTGGGGTTCCGGACAAACCAAAAGCAGTGCTCGACCTGACTTTTGGGGTTCCGCGGAACCCGATCTCACATCTGCGTGAACGCGTACTCAACCCAGAGCGTCGAGCCGGGGATGGCGCCGGTGATGGGGCCAAAGCGAATGCGCAGTTGATTGCCCACGCGCTCGTAGTTGAGGTTACCAGCACCAGCCTCCGGGCAGCTCTGCGTGAATGGCGCGGGCGTTGTGCCCGTTGTCCACGTGCCGCTCATCGTTTGTGTGTCGGGCCCGCCAAAGCTTGGGCCCTCCGCGCTCTGAATGAAGACGTGGTTCGCAAGGTCGAGCGTGAAGGAAGTGCCGCTGGTGAGAATCTGGCCGCGTCCAAGGGTGAAGCTGCGGGCAAGATCGATCGCACCGACAGGCGTGGAGATGTCGTCGACGACGAAGCGTCCGCCGCTCAAGAGCCAGCGACCATCGGGCACGGTGCCGCCCGTCAGCGGCGCTGGTATGCCCTGCTCCCAGGGCAAGGTCGCGAGCGGAGCATCGCTGCTGGCTCCGGGTGCGCACATCCCTGCCGTGTAGGTCACGTCCGTGGGTGGGCCTCCCGCCTCATCGCAGTAACGATCCGAGGGCGGCGGCGTGATGTACGCGAAGTTGAAGCACATCTCGTCCTCGGTGCGGGGACCGGTCGAGACGCTCTCCGCGCCCGGGTTGTTGAAGGTGCACTCGGTGAAGATGCGATCGCCCGGGTTCAGCCCCATCGGCAGCGCGTAGAAGAGCTGCGCGTCGAAGTCCCAGCCCGTGACATCCACGAGGTTCAGGCGACGCATCGTCATGGCGCGCTCCACATGCTGGTGGAATGCGGTGCCGAGCGTGTGCATGTGCGGCATGCCGGCGATCATCTGCGAGGTCTCACGCACCGTGCAGTAGCTGCTCACACTTGTCGTCTGGCGTGCAGGAAGCGCGAAGTCGAGAGGCCCTATCGCGAGCATGCCGTACTCGGATCCCGTGGTCGGACCGACGGTCAGGCGCACACCGCTGGAGTCGGTGATTCCCGGGCGCTCTGCAGCGTTGTTGTAGTGAATCTGCATGATGTAGCGCTCACCCGGACGCACACGAAGGCCGCCCTCGGGGAACTGCACCGCGCCCTGCCCTGGCGCCCAGGCGTAGAGGTACTGGCTGCCTGTGGGCATCGAGCCGATGCAGTCGTAGTCCGTGGCGGGCGCCGTGTTCTCCGAGTCGCGGAGAAGGACGAGGTGATGCAGCACCTCGGTGCGATCGAAGACCATCTCAAAGCGCTTGATGAAGCGGTCCTCGGTCACCGGCACATCGAAGACAAAGCAGCGGTAGCGGTCGCGGTCGGTCGTGGCGACGGGGAACTCCTGCGCGACAAGATCGATCGTCTCAAAGCCCGAGGGGCCCTCTTCGGGTGCGAGCCAGGGTGCAGCGCTCGACTGGATTCCGCGCTGCTCGGTGACGTGCTGCTCGCCGCACGTAGCCCACTCGACGATCCCGTTCGCAGTCTCATCGGGCATGCGCGAGAGAAACGAGGGCGGCATCACGCCATTGCGGATATCGCTGGCCATCAAGGTCGCGATCGTCGCCCGGCCTGCCGCGGTGGCGACGATGTCGTCGTAGCTGGTGAGGCTGAACGGTGCGCCGAAGTTGGGCGTCTCTCCGTGGCACTGGCCGCAGTAGCGTGTGACCTGCGAGGAGATGGTCGAATCCCACATCGCGCGGTCGGGCACGCACCCGGCGGGGCCGGCGTCGCCTCCTGCATCGGGCACCGGCATCGGGTCACTTGGGCATCCAGAGAGCAGCCAAGCGAAGGGGACGAAACCGGCGAGGCGGAGGGTCTTCGAAAAACGCATCGGATGAGAATGCGCGAACGGCTCTTCGAGTGCGAGTCCGAATCCGGCGAGATAGCGTGAAGTAATGTCGACTCTGCTCTCGGTGGCACTCGAAGCCGAACTCCTCAGGCGCCTTGGAAGGCTCTACGCGTGGTCGAACGAGCTGCACTTCGGCAAGAAGCTCAGGGCCCCGCTCATCGCACTCTCGGATGCCGAGACACGCCTTGGCGTCTGGAAGCTTCAGGAGAGGCGCCTTGAGATCTCACGCAAGCTCGTGGTGACGCGGCCATGGACCGAAGTGACCGAGGTGCTCCTCCACGAGATGGCGCATCAGTTCGTCCACGAGTGCCTGCGCGTGCTCGATGAGACGGCGCATGGACCTGCGTTTCAGAAGGTCTGCCAGGAGCGCGGCATCGATGCGCGTGCCGCCGGGATGGTCACAGGCGGCGACCGCGAAGACAGCGCATCGCGCATCGTCGAGCGTGTGCAGAAGCTCCTCGCGTTGGCCGGCTCCTCCGAGAGACACGAGGCCGAGGCCGCGATGCGCAAGGCGCACGAGCTGATGCTCAAGCACAACCTCGAGAGCCTGCACACGCTGAACTACGAGGTGCGGCATCTCGGCGAGCCCACCAAGCGGCGCAGCTCGATGGAGCGCGATGTCATCGCCATCCTCACCGAGTTCTTCTTCGTCGAGGCGATCGAGATCCCCATCTACCTGCCGCTCACGGGCGCCTCGGCGCACGTCTTTGAGGTCTGCGGGACAGGCGCGAACGTCGCGATGGCCGAGCACGTCTTCTCCTTCCTGCTGCAGACCGCCGAGCGCCTCTGGAGCGAGGCGAAGAAGACACGCAAGCTGGCTGGCAAAGAGCGCGTCCCCTTCCAATCGGGCGTGATTCGCGGCTTTGGAGAGAAGCTGCGGGCCGAGCGACAAACGCTGCGCGGCACAGGCCTTGTGTGGGTGGGCGATGCGCAGCTCGAGCGCTTCTACCGGGCGCGTCATCCACGCATCCACCGCTCGACGCGCTGGCAACGGATGAGCGAGGGGCATGCGCTTGGGCGTGAAGCCGGCCGCAACGTCGTGCTGAACAAGCCGGTCACAAGCGGGCCCAGCGCAGGGCCGCGCCTTCTCAGTGGCGGATGAGCCGGGCCTCAGAGCGCGCGTGATATGACGCCGCGATGAGTGAAGATTCGTACCTCGATTGCGACGTCCTCTTGGTCGGCGCAGGCATCATGAGCGCGACGGTCGGCACGCTCCTCAAGGAGCTCGACCCAACCCTGCGCATCGAGGTCTTCGAGCGACTCGACCGGGTCGCTGGCGAGAGCAGCGAGGCCAAGAACAACGCGGGCACCGGCCACGCGGCCCTCTGCGAGCTCAACTACACCTCACTCAAGAGCGATGGCACGGTCGACATCACCAAGGCGCTCAAGGTCATGGAGAGCTTCGAGGTCTCGAAGCAATTCTGGGCCTGGCTCGCCAAGCGCGAGGCCGTGGCCGAGGAGACATTCATTCGCTCCGTGCCGCACATCAGCTTCGTCACGGGCGAAGAAGACGTCGCCTTCCTGGAGAAGCGCCACGCCGCGCTCAGCGCCTCGCCGCTCTTTGCGGGGATGGAGTTCACCAAGCGCCCGGACGACCTTGCGACCTGGATCCCGCTGATGATGAAAGGGCGCGCGCACGACGAGCCGATGGCCGCAACGCGCTCGCTCTTGGGCACCGACGTCAACTTCGGCGAGCTCACCCGCGGCCTCTTCAGCCACTTGAAGCGCGCCTTCGGCGTCGAGGTCTGGCTGCAGCATGAGGTCACCGCACTGAAGCAACTTGAGGACAAGCGCTGGCTCGCGGAGATCGACGACACGACGCTCAACCTCACGAAGAAGGTCCGCGCGAAGTTCGTCTTCATCGGTGCAGGCGGTGGCGCGCTGGAGCTTCTGGAGGACTCAGACATCGCGGAGGGCGCGGGCTACGGCGGCTTTCCCGTCAGCGGCCAGTGGCTCGTCTGCAAGAACCCCGAGGTCATCCAGCAGCACACGGCGAAGGTCTACGGCAAGGCCAAGGTCGGCACCCCGCCGATGTCTGTGCCGCATCTCGACTCGCGCTTCATCGACGGCAAGAAGGGTCTGCTCTTTGGCCCCTTCGCGGGCTTCTCGACGAAGTTCCTCAAGGAGGGCTCGTACCTCGACCTGCCGCGCTCGTTCACGGCCGACAACATCATCCCGATGCTCGCTGCGGGCCTGCACAACATCCCGCTCACGCGTTACCTCATCAGCGAGGTGACCAAGAGCTTCGAGGAGCGCGTCGAGGCACTGCGCGAGTTCATCCCCGAGGCGAAGAGTGAGGATTGGGAGCTCTCGATCGCAGGGCAGCGCGTGCAGGTGATCAAGAAGGACGCCGAAGAGGGAGGTAAGCTTGAGTTCGGCACCGAGATCATCTCGGCGAAAGACAACTCGCTCGCGGCCCTCCTCGGCGCATCACCCGGTGCCTCCACGTCCGTCTCGATCGCACTCGACCTGCTCGCCGATTGCTTCCCCGATCAGATGGAATCCGCGCGCTGGAAGCAACGCCTGCGCGACATGATTCCTTCGTTCGGCCAGAAGCTCAATGAGCAGCCCGAGCTCGTGCGCGAGGTGCGCATGGAGGCCCACAAGACGCTCGGGCTGAAGCTCCCGAGCTGAGCCTCAGTGAACGAGCGCGGCGACGGTCGTTGCAAAGATCGCAGCCGCTGCACCGACAAGCTCGACGGTGCGAATGCGACGCGCGAGCGCGGGGAGAATCTGCGACTTCTTGCCGAGCTCCCAGGCCTCGATGATGACGCGCGCATCCGTGCGGTAAGCCGAAGCCTCGGTCGTCGCGCCGGGTGCGCGATCGGAGATGGAGAGCGCGACCAATGTTGCGGCGGTTTCTCGGGCTGGGTGAAGCGGCGTCTTGAGCACCGCGAGTGAGCCGTCCGGCATCGAGACCACGCCCTGCGCGTTGGCTTCCACCTCGGGGCTACGTGCGATGCGTGCGTGCTGCTTGCGAAGACGCGCACCCATGAGGGCTGCAACGAGCGCAGTGAGGAAGGCGAATGCGAAGAGGGGCCGGCGCTCCACTGCGCGCGAGATGGGCTGCGGATGATTGCGAGTAAGGGCGCCTGTCGCGCGATCGAACGCGCACTCGCCATTCACCTCGCCATGTGGAGAGATGGGCCAGCCGACGATCACTTCCGTCTCCGAGGCCTCGACATGCAGCGTGCGACCCAGCGGCGGCAGGCTCGCGAGGCACATGACGTCGGAGTGCGGCGAAGGCGCGCCGATGCCCACGCTCACGAAGCCCACGCCCGAGGGTTCCGTGAATATTTCGATATTACCAAGACGGTCACGCGTCGCTGCCCGAAGCGCAGGCACTTCCACATCGCCGAGGCTTTGGTGCGAGACGGTTGGCGTTGGCGTCGACGTGACGGTGAAGGCCCCAAAGCATGCCAGAAGCGCCGCGATGAGAAGCCCCAAGCGCGGCCCCTGCTGTGGCTGAGGCGGCATCATCACGGAGAGTCGCTCGAAGACGAGGCCTGCCGCGATGGCCGCAAAAGGACTGAGCCACGCAGCGCCCTGCCCCCGCAGCGCGAGCGGTACGAACACGAGCAAACCGATGAAGCCGCCAGCCATTGCAGGCTTCTCGCGGAACGCTGGCGCCTGGGTCAGCGCCAACACAGCCGCCGTGGGGACGGCGACCATCGCGAAGACGAACGAGGCGGGAAGGTCACGCGCCGAGACGATGAAGAACGTGGCCGTGAACAAGCCAACAGCCATCGGGATGAGCGAAATCAGAGCGCGCTTCATGAATCCTCCGTGTGTCGACCCAGGCGAGGGCTCAGACCTTGGGTGTGCTCGAGGTCTCGCGAAGCTCGGCGTAGTAGCGCTTGCGAAAGGCGAGCGTGGGCGCATCGGTGCGCACGGATTTCTCCTCGCCCGCAGGCGGCACTTCCATCGGAAA
>JBILQT010000597.1:0-2564 GCA_044373065.1 Sandaracinaceae bacterium | reverse complement strand
CCAAGGCCATTCTCACGCGCTTGAAAGAGCAGGTTGGTGTACTGCCCGCCGGGCATCTCGTGATCGTAGAGATCCGGCGCGTAGCCCGTCATGCCCGTCTCAAAAGGCGCGTAGAGCTGACGCGCGCCCTCCCAGTACGCATCGAGAATCCCAATCGCATCCGGCTCAATTTGCGTGTCGCGTGGTGAGCCGCGAAGGGCACTCACGATCGCATTCATCGTCGGCTGCGAGGTGAGGCCGGCCATCGAAGGAAGCGCGAGATCGACGATGTCTGCATCGGCCTCGGCACACGCGAGCATCGAGGCCACGCCGGTACCTGCCGTGTCATGCGCATGCACGTGAATCGGCAGATCGGGGAAGGCCCTTCGCAGGGTCGAGACGAGCATCGTCGCCGCACGCGGCTTCAAGAGGCCGGCCATGTCTTTGATCGCGAGCACATGGATGCCGAGCTTCACAAGCTCGCCTGTGAGGTCGACGTAGTACTGCAGCGAGTACTTCTTCTTCGACGGGTCGGAGATGTCGCCCGTGTAGCAAATGGCCGCTTCGATCACGCCGCCTGCCTCGCCCACCGCATCGACCCCGAGCTTCAAATTCTCGACGTAGTTGAGCGAGTCAAAGATGCGGAAGACATCGACGCCCAGATCCTTCGCCATCCTCGCAAAGCGCATCACGACGTTGTCTGGATAGCTCGTGTAGCCCACGGCATTCGCGCCGCGAAAGAGCATCTGAAAGGGGATATTCGGCACGAGCTCGCGCATCCGCACGAGGCGCTCCCAGGGGCACTCTTTCAAGAAGCGCAGGGCCACATCAAAGGTCGCTCCGCCCCAGCATTCGAGGCTGAACATCGGGGCGAGGAGGTGCGCAGTCGCGGGGGCAATCTTGAGCAAGTCGAGCGTGCGCACGCGTGTCGCGACAAGCGATTGATGCGCATCGCGCCATGTCGTGTCGGTGATGAGCAGGCCGCGGTGTTGGCGCACAGCCTTCGCGAAGGCTTGCGGCCCAAGGTGCACGAGGATGTCGCGCCAGCCTTGTGGCGGTGCCTTGAGGTAAGCCGGGTTCGAGGGCACGAGCGGCTCGATCTTGGGGATCGCCACAGACGACATGCCCGGTACATCCGCGCCATTGACAACATTGTTCGCAAGGAAGCGCAGAAAGCGCTCGGCGCGGTTGCGGCGATGCGGCAGTGCGAAGAGCTCACGCGTGTCATCGACCCAGGCCGTGTACGTCTTGGCCTGCTGAAAATCAGGGTGCTTCAGCACGTTCTGAAGGAAGGCGACATTCGTCGTCACACCGCGCACGCGCAACTCGATCAACGCGCGCTGAAGCTTGCGGATCGCACCCTCAAAATCGAGCGCGGTCGCTGTCACTTTCACGAGCATCGAGTCGTAGTCAGGGCTGATCTGCGCGCCCGCATAACCTGAGCCCGCATCAAGGCGAATGCCCATCCCCTCGCCCGCACGGAAGGCCTCAATGCGCCCTGCATCGGGCTGGAAATTCTTCTGTGGGTCTTCGGTTGTGACGCGGCATTGAATCGCCACACCGCGGAGCGAGAGCGTCTCTTGCGAGAGCCCGAGGTCGGCGAAGGTCGCGCCGCCTGCGATGCGAATCTGCGACTGCACCAAGTCCACGCCGGTGACTTGCTCGGTCACGGTGTGCTCCACCTGAATGCGCGGATTCACCTCGATGAAATAGTGATTTCCCGCGCCATCGACGAGGAACTCAACCGTGCCCGCATTGCGATAGCCCACGGCCTTGGCGAGCGTCACGGCATCACGAAAGAGCGCCTCGCGCGTGGCCTGCGCAAGCCCTTGTGCGGGCGCCATCTCGACGACTTTTTGATGACGACGCTGCACCGAGCAATCGCGCTCGTAGAAGTGCATCACGTCGCCATGCGCATCCGCGAGGATCTGCACTTCGACATGACGCGGGCGCTCGACGTAGCGCTCGATGAAGACCGTCCCGTCGCCGAAGGCTGCCTTCGCCTCGCTCGATGCGCGCTCAAACGCCTCGGCCAATTCACCCTCGCTGCGCACAACGCGCATGCCGCGCCCGCCGCCGCCCATCGCAGCTTTGATGATCAGCGGATAGGCCGCGCTCGCTGCAAATGCCCGTGCATCCTCGAGTGTCGCGACAGGCCCATCCGTGCCGGGCACGCAGCTCACCCCAACGGACTTCGCCAACGTGCGCGCCGAAGTCTTGTCGCCGAAGCTGCGAAGCACCTCGACGCTCGGGCCGACAAAGGTGATGCCCGCATCGACGCAGGCCTGCGCGAAGTTCGCGTTCTCGGAGAGAAACCCGTAGCCCGGATGGATCGCATCGGCGCCTGAGCGCAGCGCGACTTGCACGATCTCATCGATCGCCAAATACGCGCCGACTGCGCTCTTTCCCTGCCCCACCAAATAGCCCTCATCGGCCTTGTAGCGATGCAGATGAACGCGGTCTTGATGCGAGTAGACAGCGACGGTCGGGATGCCCAACTCGGTGGCTGCACGGAAGATGCGAATCGCGATCTCCCCGCGGTTGGCACAGAGGAGCTTCTGGATGGGCTTGGGCGTGGAAGTCAC
>JBILQT010000235.1:0-11293 GCA_044373065.1 Sandaracinaceae bacterium | reverse complement strand
GGCCAGACGTCCACGACGAAGCAGCTCGTTGATCAGCGAGTGATCCTCGGTGAGCTGATGCACCGAGCCCTGGCGGTAGAGGTAAATGCGCGAGTCGCCGACGTGCGCGATGAAGCCGCGCGTGCCGATCAAGAGCAGCGCATCGAGCGTCGTGCCCATGCCGCGCTTGGTCTCATCCGCCTGGCCCTCGCCGTACACCGCGGAGCACGCCTGCTGCACCGCCGTCTCCATCATGCGGAGAATCTCAGTGCGCGACGTGGAGCCCGTGCCGCGCTCGAAGTCATGCAGCGCCTGGCGATGGCCCGCGAGCACCTCGCGCACGGTGCGCGCTGCAAGGTTCGAGGCGACCTCACCCGCCGCGTGACCACCCATGCCGTCGCACACCACGAAGAGCTGCAGCTTCTTGTCGACGAGGAAGCTGTCCTCGTTGCCGCTTCGTACACGACCCACGTCCGTGACGGGCCAGAAGCTCAAGGATTCAGCGGGCTGGGGCGCGGTCATAGTGACTCGACTGGTAGCCGATGCACCAAGACCAGGTCAACAACATCAGGCCGTCTTCGCGGCACCTTCTGGCGCCGTCTGTCCGGCCTTCTCAAGCGTCTGGAAGAACGCCTTCTCGAGCGTCTTGGTCAGCGGCGCGAGGTGCCGCACTTGCTCCTTCGCCTCGATGGCCGCCCGCAGGATCAGCTCTGCGCCCTTCCCCTTCGGGACGCGCACCTCAAGCGTGCTGCCATCGCGCGTGACGACGCAGCCATTGACCTCAAGCGCTTTCTGCAGCCCATCGGGCGCACCCTTCGAGCGCACCTCAAACACGCCCTCCTCGGCGGCAATCAGCGGCGCGAGCTCACCCGCATAGAGCACCTCGCCACCCGCCACGACGACGACCTGCTCACACGTCTTCTCGACGTCGGTGAGGATGTGCGTCGAGAGGATCACGCTCGCGCCCGTGCGGCGCGGGATGTCGACGATCAGCGCCAGCATCTCATCGCGCCCACGCGGGTCGAGGCCGCTCGTCGGCTCATCGAGCAAGAGCAACTTCGGGTCGCCAACCAGCGCCTGCGCCAGGCGCGCACGCTGACGCATGCCCGTCGAGAACGAGCCGAGCTTGCGGTAGCGCGCCTCACCGAGGCCGACGTAGTGCAGCACCTGGTGCGCACGCGCCGTCGCCTCCGACCCCGGGAGACCGCAGAGCTCGCCCGCAAGCACGGTGAACTGAAGCGCCGAGAGCTCCGGCAACACGGCATCGCCCTCGGGCATGTAGCCAATGCGCGAGCGCACCTCGAAGGGCTGACGTGCCGCATCGAAGTCGAAGACTTTGGCCGTCCCGTGATCGGCCGTGATGAGCCCGAGGATGGTCTTGAGCAGCGTGCTCTTGCCCGCGCCATTCGGCCCCAGAAGGCCAATGCGCCCCGGCTCCAGCTTGAGATTCACGCCCTTGAGTGCGCGTAGCTCGCCATACCGCTTTTCAACGCCTTCGAGTTCGATGAGTGCCACGCGCGAGACCCTACGCGTTGCCTCGCATCGCTTCAATACAGAGCACAGCGAAAGCACCGAGGGGCGCGCGCGCCCGTGGGGGAGGCGGCTGGAGTGACCTGGAGTCGCCCAAAAGTTTTTCAAAAACTCCCGGCCTGACCTGGAGTCACCCGAAAAGATTTTTAAAAACTCCCGGCCTGACTCCACCTCAGAAAAAAGATTTTTAAAAACTCCCGGCCTGACCTGGAGTCACCGCCAGAGATTTTTAAAACTCCCGGCCTGACCTGGAGTCACCGCCAGAGATCTTTAGAAACTCCCGGCCTGACCTGGAGTCACCCGAAAAGTTTTTCAAAAACTCCCGGCCTGACTCCACCTCAGAAAAAAGATTTTTAAAAACTCCCGGCCTGACTCCACCTCAGAAAAAAGATTTTTAAAAACTCCCGGCCTGACTCCACCTCAGAAAAAAGATTTTTGAAAACTCCCGGCCTGACTCCAGGTCTGCAGAACGAAAACCCTCCGACTCGGTCGCGAGGTCTTCCCAGGGTGAGCCCAACGCCTCCGACCCGCGCGAAGGACGCTCCGCAAGGCAAGCCGGACGCTTTCGGCTCGCTCGCAGGAGCGGCAGGAGGGCCAACCGAAATCTTCCGGCTCACCGTTCGGAGCGTTTTTCACCCGGTCGGAAGGTTTGGGTCTCCCGTAAAGACCGGCAATTCACCCAGCCGAAGTCTCCAGGTGCGCCAACATGGCACACAAGAGGGTGAACCTGAGGCCTCCGGCTCACCCTTCGGCCGTTTCCGCAGGCGACCGGACGATTTTTCCCTCTCAGAACCCTGCAAATCGCAAAAGAAAGAGCGCGCTCAACCTCTCGGTGAGCGCGCTCTTCTTTGGATTCGCTAGCTAGGGGAGCTCAGCGCTTGCGACGGCGACGCACGGTCACGAGCCCGAGCATGCCGAGCATCGCGAGGATGCCGCTGGTGCTGCGTGTCGTGTTGACCGTACAGCCGCAGGCGCCGCCCGAGATGCCTCCGGTGACGTCGCCGCCATCGTCGAGGTAGTCGGGCGTGCCATCGCCGTCGGTGTCCGGGCAGGACGGCTGCGCCATTGCGCATTCCGCCATGTCGATCGCGGCGTCGTTGTCGGACGTCGTGTCGAGCCAGTTCAGGTTGCCATCGCGGTCGACGTCGTTGCTGCCAAGCGTCGTGCTGTCCGTCACCTCGGTGCGCGTCGGGATGCCGTCGTTGTCGTCATCCGAATCGAGGTGATTCGGCGTGCCGTCCATGTCGGTGTCGACGTTGCGCATACCAGGGCGCTCATCGGCCGTCGGGATGCCGTCGTTGTCGTCATCGGCATCGAGGAAGTCCGGGATTCCGTCCATGTCCGAGTCGACGTTCATCATCCCTGGGCGCTCGTCGCGCGTCGGGATCGAATCGCCATCGTCGTCGTTGTCCTGGAAGTCCGGCGTGCCGTCCATGTCCGTGTCGCGGCAGGGCATCGATGCGCACTCGACCGAGTCGGGGACGCCATCCATGTCCGTGTCGAGCACGGGCACACCACCATCGAGGTAGTCAGGCGTGCCGTCGCCGTCCGTGTCTGCACACGAGGCGGGCGTCGCGCACTCCATCATGTCGGGGGCGCCTTCGCCGTCCGCGTTGGTGTCGAGCCAGTTGACGTTGCCGTCCATGTCGACGTCGTTGCCGAACATCATTCCGTCGCGCACTTCGGTGAGCGTCGGGATGCCGTCGTTGTCGTCGTCTGCATCAAGGAAGTTCGGACGCATGTCCTCGTCCGTGTCGACGCTCGTATCCATCGGGCGCTCATCGCGCGTCGGGATCGAATCGCCGTCGTCGTCGGTGTCGAGATGGTTCGGTGTGCCGTCGCCATCGGTGTCACCGATAGGCGCTTCATCGCGCGTTGGCACGCCATCGCCGTCGTCGTCTGGATCCATGAAGTCGGGCATGCCGTCCTCATCGGTGTCCGGACACATCGAGCCGCTCGCCATGCCCGGGCACTCAAGGTCGTCACGGATGCCGTCCATGTCCGTGTCGCGCGGCGAACTGTTGGCGTCGAGGTAGTTGGGCACGCCGTCCATGTCGAGGTCATCACGACCCTCGGCCAGATCGAGCACTCCGTCGCCATCGGAATCGTTGTCGAGCCAATGCGGCGTGATGTCGTCATCCGGCGCACCAAGGTCGATGGCTGGAGGCGTCAACGCTGCACCATCGGCGGCTTCCTGACGCGTCGAGATGTTGTCGCCATCATCATCGGGGTCGAGGTAGTTCGGGGTCAGATCCAGGTCCGTGTCGAGCGCGTCGGCCGGGTCGAGATCCGTGTTGGCATCGGGTGCCTCGGCGCTGGTGAGAAGGCCGTCACCATCGTCATCGGTGTCGAGGTAGTCCGGCGTCATGTCGCTGCCGTCACCGGCCGACATATCCGAGTTGCGTGCGTCGTCGGGGTTGCCATCGCCGTTCGCATCGGGGGCCTCAAAGCGCGTGGCCACGCCGTCGCCGTCGTCGTCCGCATCGAGGTAGTCAGGCGTCAGGTCGCCGTCCGAGTCGCGCGCATCGACAGGCACGCCGTCCGCGTTGGCATCGGCTGCCTCAAAGCGCGTGGGGATCGAGTCGCCGTCGTCGTCCACGTCTTGGAAGTTGAAGCGGCTGTCGCGATCCGTATCGGGCGTCGCCAGAGGCATGCCGCTCTCGTCCGGATCGACGAGCGCCGCGAGGCCGTTGCCGTTGCCATCGGTGAAGCCATCGACCTTGCCATTGGCATCCGCATCGAGACCGCCTGCTTCGATGAGATCGAAGAGGCCATCGCCATCGGCATCCAAGCTGAGGAAGTCGGGTGCACCCACGGTGTCCGTGTTGATCGTCGCAAGCAAGGAGGTCGCTTCCGATGCCGAGGCATCGTTCACATCCGCCGTCGAGACGAGACCATCCGCGTCCGCATCCGTCGTGCTGTCGAGGCGACCATCGCGGTCTGCATCGAGATTCGCGCCACCATTCTCGATCGTGTCGGGAATGCCGTCGTTGTCGGAGTCGAGGTCGAGGAAGTTCGGCACGCCATCCAAGTCCGCATCGAAGCGGTCATCGACGCCGTCGGAATTCGCATCCACGCGGCCCGTGGTGTTTGCATCGAGGTAGTCCGGAATGCGATCGCCATCCGAATCGAGCGAAGCATCCACGCCGCCGCCTTCGACGATGTCGGTGATTCCATCATTGTCGGCATCCGCATCACGCGTATCGGGGACGCCGTCGCCATCGCTGTCAACACCCGTACAGGTGTTCATGCGACAGACGTTGGCGGCGCCGCACTGCGCGTCGAGCGTGCACTGCACGCAGCGATTTGCAGCGACGTTGCAGAAGGGCGTGCTGCCCGAGCAGGTCGTGTCGTTCACGCACTCAACGCACATCCTGGCCGCATTGCAGACGCCGCCCGTACACGCCGAGCCCGTTGGGTTCGCCGTCGCGGTGCAGCGATTCGCAGCGCAAGCATCCGTGGTGCAGTCATTGCCGTCGTTGCACTGCGAGCTGTTCAAGCAGGCAACGCAAGCGTTGGTGGCCGTGTTGCAGAAGGGCGTCGCGCCTGCGCAGGTCGAGTTGTCCACACAGGCGACGCACATCGTCGAGGTGCCGAGACAGACGCCCGTCGGACAGACCGTGCCCGCAGGCGCCACGGGGTTACGGCAATCGCCGAGATCGCAGATGTCCGAGGTGCAGGGGTTGCCGTCGTTGCAGTCGGCAGGTCCACGGCAGAGCATGCGACAAACCGAGGGGCTCGCTTCCGTGCACGTCCAGCCGTCTTCCACATCGCAGGTCGTCGAGCAGCCGTCGCCAGCACGCGTGTTGCCGTCGTCGCAGCCTTCGGCACCTTCAAGCGCGCGGTTTCCGCACTCCGCAGGAATCGTGCAGCCGATGGCTTCAGTGATCGCGGGCGGCGTGAGCGTGTAGACGATGGCGAAGCGAACTGAGCCGCCTGCCGGGATCACCTTGCGGACAGCGATCGAGACCGCGGTGTCCCCCATGCTCGTCGCGCCGAGCATGCCGTTCAAGCCACCCGTGCCGCTGAACACGTCGAGCGCGTTGCGGTTCGAGAAGCCACCGATGGTGACGCGCGCGTCTGGGTCGGCCGAGCCGAGCGCGAGGAAGCTCGAAGGTGTCGTGCCCGCTGCGGGCGTGGTGGCTGTAACGATGGCGTTGACGCCAGCGACGCCGGTGCCCTGCGAGACGATCGTGTTCGTCGTGTCGTAGGAACCCGTGCGCGTGACCATGTTGTCCGGGTCCACGTTGCGCATGTAGACAACGGTGTGCGGCGCGCTGGTCGCGTTCGTGAGCACCACTTCCATCAGGATGTAGAAGCCCTCGGTCACGATGCTCGACGTCTGCTCGACGCGAATGGTTCCGCCAGGAATCGTCGCTGTTCCCACCCAACGCATACGCGCACCGGCACGCAGACCGCAGACGTTCGGAACGCAACTTGTGTCCGTCGAAACGAAGTCGCCCGCGATGCCCGCTGTGCTCATCAACACGCTGTTGTTGAACGGCGTGCCGTCGACGTTGATGCCGAACAACTCTTCCGGGGTTCCCGGGATGAAGAAGTCACCAACGTAGTTGGTCCAACCCGAACGCAGCGGATCGGCCACGAAGCCCAACCCGTGGGTGTTTCCCGTCGTGCGCGCGTGCCAGCCCATCGGCGGCTGTTCCGCCGTACCGAACGCCCCTGCCGCGCCGCCGCCGCCGACTTCAATCAGGCGTGTGCGAATGAACTCGCCCTCACCGACCGTCGCGGCCTCACAGAACGCATCGCAGCCCGCGCGATCGACCCTCGTGCCCACCGCGGTGGCGGGGCAACGGTCACGAATGTCGCGAACGCCATCGCCGTCCGCGTCTTGGGCCTGGGCTGGCGTGGCGGCCCACGTCGCACCGAGCACCCCGAATGCCGCAATCCATCTCTTCCCAGGAAGGGAAACCAGCAAGTTCCTCATTAAACCCTCACTTCGAAACAACTAAGAACTCAGGCATCACCCGAGCACGGAAAACTACTTCACACATCCCATCAGGGCGCAGCATGGGGCCGATGGCACCCACCCTCGCGAGACCGAACGAGGTCAGCCGACCGCTGAGGGGACAGAAAAGCCGCGTCCGGAGACGCGGCCTTTCTGTTGGGGCGAGCCGAGGCTCTGCCTAGCTCACTGCGCTGCGATGCAGCCTTCGAGCGTACGTGCGCCGCCCGGAGGAGCCGGGTCGACAATGTGGAACTCAACGCGGCGGTTGGCCTGGCGGCCGTCAGCCGTTGCGTTCGTCTCCATCGGGTGAAGCTCACCGCAGCCCCAGCCTTCCATGCGGGCGCCTTCAACCTGGTGCTCGCTCAACCAGCGGATGACGCTGGCAGCGCGACGACGCGAGAGGTCAAGGTTCGCTGCATCGCGACCGCGGTCATCCGTGTGGCCTTCGATGCGAAGACGACGGAGCTGCGGGTTCGCCTGCATGATCGCGGCAACCTCGACGAGAATCGGGAAGCTGCGGTCGAGGATGACGTCGCGGTTCGTGGCGAACTCAACGCGCTGAAGGATGAAGATCGTGCCGGTCTCGGTGTCGAGGCGGACGGTGCGCGGGCAGCCGTTGTCCTCAGGGCGACCTGGGGCAAGCGGGCACTGGTCGGTCGGGTCGAGGACGGTGTCCTGGTCGTTGTCTGGCTCAGGGCAGCCGTCTTCGTCCTGGAAACCATCGCGATCCTCTGCCTCAAGCGGGCAGCGATCCTGCGCGTCGAGGATGCCGTCGTGGTCGTTGTCCGGGTCGGGCACGCCATCGGTGTCTTCGAAGCCGTCTGGATCCTCAGGATCCATCGGAGCTCCGTCGTTCACGTCAAGCACGCCGTCCGAGTCGTTGTCCGGATCCGGGCAGCCGTTCTCGTCCTCGAACGTGTCCACGTCCTCGGGCTCGTTCGGGCACTGGTCGACGTTGTCGAGGATGCCGTCGTGATCGATGTCGCCGATGACCGGCTCTTCGACGGTGACGGGTGCGGCCTCCGTCGGGCACTGCGAATCCGACCAGCCGAGCGACAAGATGCCGCGGAAGTCGGGCGAGCCGTAGCCACGGCTGAGGCCGGTGCCGCCAGCGAGGCCGATGTTGAAGCCGCAGATCGGCTGTGCGCGAATGCCAAGAATCGCCTCAAGCGGGCTCGTCTCGCGGTTCGCGAAGTTCTCGAAGGACGTGGCGCCGTACGCTTCAAGCTGCGCGGCGACCGAACGGCCCTCTGCGTCGCTCCAGATTGGAATCGAGAGGCCAAGGCCACCAGTCAGCTCGTGGCTGACATTGAAGTTCGTGAGAAGGCGCGACTGATCGACGGCGCGGATGCGACCACCGACGTTCATCGTCAAACGCCAGCCGCCGCCGAAGCGGAGCTCACCGAGCAACTCGGGGTGCACCACAAGGCCCTGGTCGCCGGAGTAGTACTGGTTCGCGTTCGCCCACATCGCCGTCGGGAGGATGAACGTTGCCTGCACCGCGAGGGCGAAGACATCGTTGCGCTCGCCGAAGAGGCGGATGCGACCGCCGGCCCAGACATCGCCGAGGCCCGTGCCGTCTGCACGTGCGAAGCCCGTCGGCGGGGTGTCCGTGCCCGACATGAGCAGGTTCACCGGCAGCGTGGCGTAGAGCACGATGCGGTCAACGAGGCTGAATGAAAGGCCAACGTGCGCGGCAAGCTGGTTCTCGACGATGGAGAACTGCTCTGAGCCCGCCATGCCCAACGTGCGCTCGTAGACGAGCGGGTTGTTCGCGTAGTCGAGCGAGAGCTGCGCACCGAAGCGCAAGTGTCCACGGTCATCGGGACGGTTCACCTGGAAGCCGTCTTCAGCCGTCACAGCCGGGCGGAACTGGTCGAGCTGCACGCTCGGGTGCGCCTGGGCTTGGACTTGGGTTGCCGTTGCAGAGACACCGGCGGCCATAAGGCCTGCGCCGACAATCGCTGCCGCGCCACGTGAGTGGATGCGGGGAAAGCCCAACGGGCTGGTTTCAGAATCGTTCAGTTTCAAGGTCACTCCTCCTGGAGATATGGATTCGAGCACAAAGCGCACCACTCTCCCAAAAAACGCTCCCACATGAGCTGCCGCGGAACCCTACTCCCGCCTCAGCGTTCGAAGGTGCCCTACAACCGCTCGTATCCCCTCTGCACTCAGACGAGAGCCGAACGCTGGCATGAACCCTCCGCGACCGTTTGTAACGGTATCAACAATCGCGCCGTCGGTGCGAGAATCTTGGAAAGCGGCGGTCGCGAAGCTGACGACGGGAGGTGCCATGGGGGGAAGCCCGGGTCCATTTCCGAGGCCATCTTGCCCGTGACACGACGCACAGTGAACCGCGAAAAGCGCGGCCCCAGATGAGCCTTGGGCCGTTTCAGCCTCAGGCGTTTCGGCGATTGCGGCAGGCACTTGGTGGTCGGTTGGGGCCCACGTTTCCGTCGGGGGCTCTTGACCACAAGCTGACAATACAAACGTGGTCGCGATGCTCCACAGCAGATCGTGGGTCCACGTTTTCATCTTCATCCGGCGCCGCTCGGCTAGTGTCGCATCCATGGTTGGTCCCGCTGATATCGCGCGTTCTGTTTCGAAAGGCCCGTTTGCGGGCGTGATCCGCGTCGTTTTTGTAGGTTTCGGCGCGTTCGCCCTCTACCACGCCCTCAACGCGGTTGGATATGGATGGCTGATGGTGCCCCTGGCGGTGCTCGTGAGCGTCGGCTGGGCCTTCTTTGCGATGAAAAACAAGCAGCGCGGTGAGAAGCGGCGTGCGCAGTGGGATCGCTGGGAGGAGGCTGTGTTTGATGACGTGGCGCGCCCGAAGGCGATTCTTGAGGTGCGTCAGGAGCTTCAGCAGGCGCAGCGGCTTGGGAAGCATCTCCGCAATGAGGCTGCCCACCTCGCCGTCATCCTCGCGGAGCTGCTCGATGCGAGTGAGCGCTCGGAGGATGCGTGTGAGGTGCTTGGGAAAATCCGTCTCGATGAGCTGGATGCGACACGGCAGGTGGTCGTGCGTCATGCACGCGCGGTCGTTCAACTGGCGGCGGGCAGGCTCGACGACCTGAGCGCAACACTGGGCGCGCATGTCCCCCCGACCGAGCCCGATATGGATGCGCGGATGGCGCTTCTGGGCCGGATGCTGCTCGTGGAGCGTGGGAAGATCGACGAGGCGCTGGATGGCTTGGACAGCATCGCGGCGCGCGTCCCGAATGACGAGACCGGCCTTGCGGACGATGCGCTCGTGGTGCGTGCGTGCGCGCTTGCGGCGTCGGATCGGGAGGAAGAGGCGCTTGGGCTCTTGCGGGGCCTCGGCGAGCCGATCCTGGGAGGGCTCGCAAAGCTCGGTGCACCGCGTGTTCGAGGGCTCGCAAGCCGTGCGCTTGAGGCGCTCGCGAAGACCACGAAGGAGAGTCCTGTCATGGAGGAGAGCGCGGGCGCTTAGAACTTTCCTGCGAGGGAAAGCGGCGAAAGATGGCGCCCGTTGGCGTACCCTCCGCGGACATGACGACTTCGAAGGTGTCCGCGTGCGTCGCGGCGTTGTTGCTCAGCGGAAGTGCTGGTTGCTGTTTCGGCAATCACTTGCCGCCACCGCCTCCCACGACGTCTGCGAGCACCGAGGGGCAAGCGACGCTGACGCTCGCACCCGGGTTTGCACCCGACCCAACGCTCGTGACTGGGACAGCCGGCGGGCCGACGGATGCGGCGACCATGGGCCCAGCCTGCCGTGGTTGGATCGCCTCGGCTCCGAGCGTTGTGCTGACAACGAGTGCGGCGATTCCAACCCTTCGCGTCGTCGTCAATGCAAGCCAGGACTCGACCCTCGTCGTACGCCTCGCCAGCGGCGAAGTGCTCTGTGACGATGACTCAGGTGGATCGCTGAACCCGGCCATTTCTGGGAGCTTTCCGGCCGGTCGGCACGAGATCTACGTCGGCGAGTACACGCGTTCTTCGGCCGGCACGCCGTTCCAACTGGGCCTCACAACGAACGCGGCGCTTGGCCCAGCCGACCTGGGCGCACCGGGGACGATGGGCGGCAACGCGATTCCGACCTCATGCGGCATGCAGGTGCCTACGTTTGGGCCACTGCAGCTGGGCACGATCGTGACGCTGGGCGTGCACTCGCCCTACACGGGCCCCGATGGCCGCGGACACATCGTGGGCCCCGCCGACCAGCACGCGCTCGATTGGTCGCCCGACATGCAGCCTTTTGTGGGGCAGCAGACGGCAATCACCGCGCTCGCCGGCGTGGATGACGCGGGCTGCCCTGTCGCGCGTGTCGCAGCGGATGGCGGACGCTTCATCTGGCGCATTCGCGACATGCACCTCTGAGTGCCTTTGCGTCTGGCCGAGCCAACAAACGCCTTCGCACCGTCGTCTGACCTGCATGAACCCCACTGACCCAGCGAACCCCTCGTTGATTCGCGCACGCATCGAAGAGCGTGTGCAGGCGGTGCAGCGCGCGTGGTGGATGCGGGGTGCGCTCAAAGGATTTGTCGAGGGCGCGTGTTGGACAGGCGTCTCGTTGCTCGCGGCCGGCATCTTTCTTCCGCGTGCGATTGCGTGGCCTTGGTGGAGCCCAGGCGTGCTTGCTGGCGGCGTTGCGCTGGGTCTCTGGCAGGCACATCGGTCGCTGCCGAGCGCGGCCGATGCAGTCCTTTTCATCGACCGGAAGCTGGAGGCAAACGAGTCGATCGTGGCCTCATGGGAGCTTGGCGAGGACGCCGGACCGCTGCATCAAGAGACGCATGCGCGCGCGCTTGCTTCGCTGAGCAAAGTGGGCGCGCAGGCGCTTCCGCGCATCCTTCG
>JBILQT010000026.1:0-43928 GCA_044373065.1 Sandaracinaceae bacterium | reverse complement strand
GTTAGGGAAACCAGCAACACTGCCCGTTAGGGAAACCAGCAACACTGCCCGTTAGGGAAACCAGCAACACTGCCCGTTAGGGAAACCAGCAACACTGCCCGTTAGGGAAACCAGCAACACTGCGCCCTTCACTCGACCATGTAGGGCATGAGCGCCATCGGCTCGGCACTGCCCATCGCACGCATCACGTAGACCGCGCGCATCACGCGACGAAGCTCTGGGCTCAGCGCACCAAACGTCTGACCAAGCTCTTGCATCGCAGCCTGCGAGGGGTCGCTTGAGGCGGGCGCACGCAGCTCCGCCTCGGCCGCAGCATCGAGGCCATTCGACTCGGCTGCGTGGGCCAAGCCCGACCCCGAGAGCACGTAGTCGAGCAGCGAGGCAGGGCGCGTTGGGCTGAGCTGATAGCCCGCGTCATCCGGCAAGTGACCCAGCTCGCGTGCACGCTCAAGCACCGAGGTGAAGCCGCCGAGGTGATCGACGAGGCCAATCGAGAGCGCGTGGTCGCCGGTGTAGACGCGCCCCTGAGCCAGCGCATGCACCTCCGTCATCGGCATGTTGCGACCCGAAGCGACGCGCTCAAGGAAGGTGCGGTACCAATGACGAACCGCATCGGCGAGCACCGAGCGCTCATCGGCGGTGAAGGGACGAAAGAGGGACTCTGCGCCGCCATGGGCACCGCGCGTGAGCTGCTCGGTGTGCGCACCGAGGCGCGTCGCGAGCGGCTCGAAATCCACCTTGCCAAACCAGACGCCGATCGAGCCCGTGATGGTCGAGGGCTCAGCCCAAATCTCCTCGCAGGCCGCGGCCACGTAGTAGCCACCGCTCGCCGCCACCGCGCCCATCGAGGCGATGACGGGCTTCACACGTCGTGCGCGCAACACCGCGCGGTAGATCTGATCCGAGGCGAGCACCGAGCCGCCAGGCGTGTCGATGCGGAGGATGATCACGCTGATGTTCGGGTCAGCCGCAAAGGAATCGATCGCAGCGGAGGCCGTGCGCCCACCCGTCGTGTGGATCTCCAAGAGCGGGATGTCCGAGTTCTCACCGTCGGTCATCTCGCCGTCGATCATCACCACGCCAACGTGCGGTGCATCGGCGAAGCGTCGATCCACTTCCGTCGGGCGCCAGGCCTGACGTGGAAGCGAGCTTCCGAAGACCCCTTCGATGACCGAGCCCAGCTCATCGGCACCCGCGAGCGAGTCGACCAGGCCCGCATCCACGGCGCCCTGCGCGAGGTAAGGGCCGCGATCAATGAGCCCCTGCACGCTCTCGAATTCGATGCCGCGATCCCGCGCCAGGTCATCACGCATGCGGAGCGAGAGCTCATCGAGAAGGGCATTACGTTCCTCGCGCGCGCCCTCACTCATCGCATCGTCTTGGTACTCCTCAATGGCCGCCTTGAAGCGCCCGATGCGCACGAAATCCGCCCGCACACCCGCGTTTCGGAAGAGCTGGCCGTAATGCTGAATCTCGGACGAGGGCCCGTAGAGACGCACGCCACCCGAAGGGTCGACGACGATGCGCTCTGCACCCGCGCAGGCATAGAGCTCACTGCCACTCGCATCGGCAAGCGAGCAGATCACGTGCTTGTCCGCAGCCTCGAGGCGGTCGATGAGCTGACGAAGCTCCTGTGCATACGCGAGGCCCACACCCGCGCCCTGCATGCGAAGCACGACGCCACGCACATCGCGATCGGTCAGCGCCCGCTCGAGCCTGCGCTGCACCGCGAGCATCGAGCGCGCGCCCACGCCCTCAAGCTCGATCTCCAGCACGACCTCGCCCATCGGGATGCCGCGACGCTGATCCTCCTCGATGCGCCCCGTCACGTACCAACCCGGGCTCGCGAAGCTGTCCCCCGCGAGGATGCCGCCGCCTACACCGCCCTGCCCAAAGTCGACCGCGAGGCCTGCCGTCACGCGAAAATCGGGCGTCACATCGCCCAGCCTGGAGAACTCCGCGGCAGCGAGAAGGCGCCCCACCCAGGGCATCTCAAGCTCACCCGCAGCACGCGCTCCGAAGTGCCCCTCATCGTCGACGACGGCGGCGATATCGAACGAGAGCGCACGTGTTCCATCGGGCCGCAAGCCGAGCGAGAGCAAGAACGAACGTGGCACGCGGCCAGCGCCTGCTTGGTAGCCAGGGCCCGTGAGGTCACGCGCAATGAACGAGACGGCAACCTGCGGAAGCGGGCGCCAGGTCGCTGCGAGATCAAGCGTGAAGAGGCCCGACAACTCCTGGCTGCCAAAGAGCACACGCGCCGTCGCACCGATGCCGATCGACTCAAGCACGCGGTAGGCAACACCGAGCGAGACCATCGTGCGCTCAAAGCTCAAGGGCGGCGTCCCAAGGCGCACAGGCGCCGGTCGAACGCTGTCAACGGAGAGGCCCGCCGAGAGCCCGTAGAGGAGCGGCATCGCGGCATAGAAGCCATCGCCACGCTCCGCAAAACGCTCGCGGTCATCCGCATCGGCATGGACATACTGAACGCCCCAGCCCGAGAGGTAGGCGAGCGCCGCCGGGTTGTAGGCCATCGCCAGCGCATCATCGGGCGCCGCATAGCCCGTCGGCGGGATCGCGACCGAGCTCGTATCGCGCCGGAACTGCGCCTGCGCTGTGGACGTCAGCGCGAGCAGCGCTGCAGAGAGAATCCAACGAAAAGAAGGCGAGGAGAGAAGGCGTGTCGTGATGCGCTGCACGCGACGACGGTACACCAATCTCAACTGGCGACGTGCCGTGCGACAAAGGCCTCGACGGCCCGCTCCACATCGCGAAGCACCTCGGGCGAGGGGACGCTCACATCGCTCTCGCTCGCGAGCATCAACATCATCCAAGCCCGCGCCTCGCTGCCAAGCTTGATCGGCCCTCCGCCACATGCACGACAGACGATCCCGCCGCGTGCCGGGTCAAACATCGCGCTCTGTCCCGCGGCCGGAACACGCCCACAGACAAGGCATGCATCGAGGCGCGGCGCGAGGCCGATGATGTCGAGGACACGCAGCGAGGTCTTGGCAAAGACGCCACCGACATGGCCCTGATTGAGCGCATCGAAGAGCTGCTCCGTCAGCTCCAAGAGACGCGGCTCCACATGCCTCTGCGGCGCGACATTGCGAATCGCCTCCAGCGCACGCCCCGCCTCCTGCATCGCATCGAGGCTCATCAGGATCGACGGAAACGAGCGCACCACCTGCGCCTCTTGAAGCCGCATCAGCTCGCCCGAGCTGGGCGCCAGGCTCGCGGTGATCAGCTGGAAGGGCTCCAGCGCCGCGCCAAAGCGCTTCCGGCTGTTGCGCGCTCCCTTGGCCAACGCCGAGACGCGACCAAAGCGCTCGGTCAGCAAGGTGACGATGCGATCCGACTCCCCAAAGTCGACGCTACGAAGCAACACGGCCGACGTGTCTTGCGTCGGCCGTGCACCGGAGAATCCCCCGCGTTTCGTTGCCACTTAGGCGGCCACCACTAGGCGGACACCACCAGCGCCGCCACAGGCCGCACACTCAGCTCCACCGGCGCATCGCGATGCCTTGGGCGCAGCACGATCGAGAGCGCGAGGGTGAACAAGATGAGCAGGATGACGAGCGCCATCGCGAGACCAAAGCGCCGTCCGCCGCCATCGGCAGGAGCCACCGCAGGCAGGGCCGTGAGCGACGTCCGCGAGGGACGGCTCGTCTCCTCAAAGCGCTTCACCACCGCATCGCCGGCCATGCCGAGGGCCTTGGCGTAGCTCTTCACAAAACCACGAACGAACACATCCCCGGGGAGGAGATCCAGACGATCATCTTCGAGCAACTGCAGGGATTTGAGCGGGATCCGGGTCGTCAGGGCCAGCTCTTCCAGGGAGAGCTGCTTCAACAAGCGTTCAGCACGCAGGAAACTACCAATCGATTCCATAACGCCTCCGAGGGCAACGTTCGCTTCCGTGTTCAGGACAAACCTGCGCACGAACGCGTCAGCCACCAGTCGAGAGGAAACCGGCGCATGCACGGCCGGCCTCCGTGTTCGCGGCAAGTTCAACGCACCGCTCGAAGTCTTGAATTGCTTCGTCGCGGCGCCCCAAACGAGCGCGTGTCTCACCTCGCAAAAGCCAAGCTTCCTGGAGGTTACGACATCCCTCGTCGTCCACCTCAAGTGCACGCGTCAGAGCTTCCTCTGCGTGCACAAAGCCCTCGGGGTCACCCCCGTCGGTGCCAGCGGTATGCGCTTCGCCCCGCGCAAAACCAACCTGGCCAAGTCGATACCAGCCGGTGCAAAAGAGCGGCTGCACACGGACGGCCTGCTGCAGTGCTTCGGTCGCCTGCGGCCAGTCGTGAAGCTCGATGTACGCCCACCCGAGGTTGCCCCAAGCCAGGTGCGGCGTGCGATTCATCAGGTCGCCGGTCGCCAGGCGAAGCTCGGTCACGGCCTCTTCGTTGCGATGCGCGTTGATGTAGAGGACGCCCAGCGTGTTGCGCGCATCAGGCGTCAGCGCAGGAAGACCGGAGCGCCCCAGCGCCTCATTGGCCTCAATCGCACGGCGGAGGTGCCGCTCGGAGGACTCCACATCCTGGCGAAGCATGTAGAGCGTGCCGAGCACGGCATGCGCCTCGGCGTTGTCCGGGTCGAGCCGCACGGACTCCTGCAAATGCTGGAACGCGCCGGCGATGTTCTGCTCCTCGTAGAGCCCAACCCCGAGCTGGTACTCGGTCTGCGAGCGATGAACGTCTTCCTCGGAGGGCCCGCCGCCGCCGCAACCGAAGGCGAGCGCTGCCATCCCGAAGGAGAGCAGGGGCGCAATCCGATGCCCAACGCGACTCAACACGACCCCGTCTGCATGGACGAACGCGTCCAGCGCTGGCTCGGGGTGTTGGGTTGGTTCGGCATGCAGTCGGATGGATTACTCACCCCGGCAGGGGCCGTCAACCACGTAGAAATGCCATTTTCCGTGCCAATTACGGCACGTTGCGAGCTTTCACAGCGAAAACAAGCATTTCTCCAAACGACGCAGCGCGTGAGCATCGCAACGGCCAGACTTTTGCTCCGCGGGATGCGGGCGATCGTTGACGGGGGCGGCCCACAACCGATATGGAGTTTGATCATGCAGGAGCTCGGACAAGGAGAACGTCAGCGCCTCTTCGAGCGCTTCGGGCGGATCTTCGAAGCTGGCGCCACGATTTACGAGGAAAACGCGGCTGCGGAGCATTGCTTCCTCATCCAGAGCGGGCGTGTGCGGCTGGTGAAGCGCATCCGTGGGACGGAGCGCAGCCTCACCGTGCTCAAGCCGGGCGATCTCTTCGGCGAGGATGCCCTGCTCTCGCGCTCGGTGCGTGGCGCATCGGCAGTGGCGCTGACGGAGGCGCAGGTCCTCGCCCTCGACAAGAAGACGTTCGGCGTCCTTCTCTCTACCAATGCGGAGGTCGCCTCGCGCCTGGTCGAGCAGCTCGTGCGTCGCCTGCGTCACGCCGAGGAGCAGGTCGAGAACGCCATGCTGCGCGACCACCCCTCGCGCGTGATCAACACGCTCTTGCGCCTGGCTGCGACGAGTGAGCCGACGACCGAAGGCTATGTGGTGAACATCTCACCGCTCGAGCTCTCAAGCCGCGTCGGCATCGATGTGGACGCGGTGAAGAAGGCCGTGCAGCAACTGCGCGATGGCGGCTACATCCGCATCCAAGACGAACGCGTGATCATCCCCGACGTGAACGCCCTGAAGCAGCTCTACACGCTGCTCGGCGCCAAAGAGGATGTGCGCGGCGGCTTCCCCTGAACGTCCTGTTCGCTACAAATCGCCACGACTGAGGCGGCCGCGCATCGAAGGGACCTCAAGTTGTGTGCGTTCGCGCGTGGGTTTGGCGGCATGCGCGCTGCTGCTCCCCGGAGATGTCCGAACCCACCTCGGTTGCGACGCCGCCACGGTCCTCTCGCAGCATGCGGCCTCCCAAGCCCGTAGCGCTGCTCTTTGGTGGCACGGGATTCGTCGGTCGGCACCTCAGCCCGGCGCTTCGATCCCTGGGCTTCGACGTGCGCGTCACGACCCGTGATTTGCAGCTCGCAGAGGCTCCGCTTGGTTCAACCCTGGTCCAGGTAGACGAGACTTCCAGTGACTCGATGAGGGCTGCGATGCGGGGCGTTCGCACGCTCTTCTATCTCGTTCATCAAACGGGCGAGGCTGGCTACATCGCCAAGGAAAGCGAGCTTGCATTGCGCACGCGCGACTGCGCGGCCGAGGCGAACGTGCGCTCGATTGTCTACCTGGGAGGCGTCGCGCCCGAGTCGCTCGCGTCGGATCATCTCGCGGCGCGTCTCGAGACAGGACGCATCCTCCGCGACGGCAAGGTGCCGACCGTCGAGCTGCGCGCTGCGATGATTCTCGGATGTGGAAGCGCAAGCTTCGAGCTGACCCGGGAGCTCGTCTCGATCATGCCCATCCTGCCCATCACGACGTGGACTGAGTTCGCGTCCGCGCCAGTCTCGATCGACGACGTAGCGCTGGCCCTCGCGTGGGCCGCATTGCTCGAGGCGCCAGAGAGCGTCTGGCTCGACGTGCACGGCGGCGAGATCGTCACGCATCGCGCGATGCTCACCGAGGTGGCCGATGCGCTTCATCGGCGTCGCCCTGCCCTCTCGGTGCCCTTCGTCAGCATTGGATTCGCGGCGCGGGTGGCAGGCTTCATTTCAAACCAACCCGCAGCCCTCGTCGAGGCGCTGATGCGCGGCCTGGGCTCTGACCTCCTGCCACAGCGCGGCGCGTTCGATGCGATGGCGCAATCGCTCGGCTGCTCGAACGAGGACGTGCGGCCCATCTCGGTGCGCATGGCCGTTCGCATGGCGCTCGCAGAGAGCGACCGCATCTGCGCATCACGCCCCTCACTCACGACGCGAAAGCGCATCGCTGCACGCGTGCGCCAGGTGCTCCACACGCGACCCAACTTTGACCAGATCGACCAAACCTTCTGGCGAGAGGCCACGCCCGATGCGTCAGCACCGCTGGATTGAAGCACCTGACGATCAGGCGAAGCTTCGGCGCCTCAGCAAGCATGAGCTTCTGGCGTTCCTCGGCGTGCTTCTGGTCTGCTCGGTCGCCCTCGGCATCAGCGTCTCGCTGCGCCATGCCGTGAACATCTGGCTGACCACGGGGCTCACCGCGACGCTCTGCCTTGCGGCGACGCTCGCGGCGGGCGCCAAGCACATCCCCTCCTACCTCACTTGGGATGCGCGCAAAGCAGCCCTTGGCTTCGCTTTCGGGCTCACCGCCATTCCCGTCACGCACCTCGCATTTCGCATCTTCGGTGCGCAGCCGACACTCACGCACGAGGTCACCGAGCTCTACGCATCCCTGCATGCCTGGCCCGGCCCAGTGGCCGCGCTGCCGCTGCTCATCTTCGTCATCGCCGTCGAAGAGTTGGTCTACCGCGGTGTGCTGCAGCACGTGCTTCAAGAGCTCCTCGGCAAACCCTCTGCCCGACATCGCGCCGCGCTCGTGCTCCTCGGCACCTTCGTCTACCTAGCGCCCCAGCTCATCTCGAACAGCCTGGTGCTCGTCCTTGTCGCGGGAGCCTGGGGGATGATCTGGACGCTCGAGCGCCTCTACGCGGGCTCGGTGCTGGTCCCGTTCATCACGCACGCGACCTGGAGCATCGGCGTCTTTGTGCTCTTCCCCGTCCGCTAAAACCGGAACGGCGGGCTCGCCGAACCGAAAAGGCGAGCGGCCGAAAGCAATAGGCCCCGGAGCGTGAACTCCGGGGCCTATTCTGCTCCTTAGGTGAAGGAGCGTGTCTGCGGAAAAGAGGACTTGAACCTCCACGGGGGTTACCCGCCAGATCCTTAGTCTGGTGCGTCTGCCAATTCCGCCATTTCCGCGCGGGCCGTCCTTGTGCTCTCTTTCGTACCGACTGTCAAGCGCGAGCCAGAATTATTTCTTCCTACCGCTCCGAAGCGACGCCGTACTTCGTCAGTTTCTCATGAAGCGTCGCGCGGCTGATGCCCAGCTTCTTGGCCGCTTCGGTTCGGTTCTGTGCGGTCTCCTTCAGCGCCTGAACAATCACTCCCCGCTCGAAAGCCTCCACACGCTCTTTGAGGAGGAGCTCGGGGGGCGATGCGCGGTTGCTCTCTCCAGGGAGCAGCGTCTCGTCAATGCGGCCCTCCGTGGAGAGGGCGACCAGGCTCTCGATGGTGTTTTCCAACTCACGCACGTTGCCCGGCCAGGCATGCGCGCTGAGACGCCCGAGCACGGCGGGAGACACCGTCAGCGACTCGACGCCAAAGCGCGCCTGGAACTTGGCGAAGAAGTGCTGCGCGAGCGGCGCAATGTCTTCGATGCGCTCTCTTAGCGGCGGCACCCGCAGCTGCACCACCTTGAGGCGGTAGTAGAGGTCCTCACGGAAGAGACCCTTCTGCACGAGGTCGGGCAAGTCGCGGTGCGTCGCGGCGAGGATGCGTACATCGACGGGCTGCGCGAGGTCTTCACCGACCGGGCGAACTTCACCCTCCTGCAGCGTGCGCAGAAGCTTCGCCTGGGTACGCGGGTCGAGCTCGCCGATCTCATCGAGCAAGAGCGTGCCTCCGTGCGCAACACGAAAGAGCCCAGGCCTTGCGCGGTGTGCACCTGTGAACGCTCCCTTCGCGTGACCAAAGAGCTCGGCCTCTGCGAGCTCATGCGTGATGGCCGCACAGTTGAAGCGAACAAACGGCGCACTCTTGCGCGCACTCGCTCGCACGATGGCCTCCGCCACACGCTCTTTGCCCGTGCCGCTCTCACCTGTGATCAGCACCGTCACATCACGCGGCGCCACGCGCGCCACATGCGAAGCCAGTCGCTCCATCGCCGTCGACGAGGAGACGAGGCCACCCGCCAGCGCAAGCTCACCCTCAAGGCGCTCACGTTGCGTCCGCTCCGAGCTCATCGCGCGAGCGCGCTCGATGACCGCTTCAAGCACATCGGGCTCGAAGGGCTTTCGGAAGTAGTCGAAGGCGCCGAGCTTGATCGCCGCAATCGCATCGCGTTCGTTGCCGTTCGCGGTGATCATCACGACCAGCGGAGCCGGCACGCGCACACGCAGTTTCTCAAGCAGACCAAAGCCGTCGAGACGCGGCATGCGCAAATCTGTGAGGACCAGATGCGGGTCCACCGCATCGACCTGGGCAAGGCCCTCAAGGCCATCCTTGGCCTGGTGCACCTCGACGCCAGCGTCTTCGAGAATGGCCGCAAGCGTGTAGCGGACGCCCTCATCGTCATCCACGACAAGGGCACGAAAGGGAGTGCGCTTCATGAGGTCACCTGGGTTGTGGCATCGCTCGCGAGCACGGCCTCGAGAGGCAACTGCAAGGTTGCGCATGCGCCGCCATCCTCGGCGTTCTGCAGTGTGAGCTCGCCCCCGTGCTGACGCGCAAGACCGCGCGCAACCACGAGCCCAAGTCCCGTACCGCGCTCCTTTGTTGTCGCGCCCACCGTGAAGAGCTGCGCCATCACCGAGGCATCGATCCCAGCACCGTGATCGCGCACCACCACACGCGCGGATGACTTCGCCATCGTCACATCGAGTGTCACCTCGCCTCCTCGCTTCGATGCGTCAAACGCGTTCTGAATCAGATTGATGAGCACCTGCTTCACCTTGCGCGGGTCACACCGGACCCACACGGGCTGAGAGGCCAGCATACGCAGCTCGACGCCACGTTCCGAGGCGAGGCCCTCGTGAAGCGATGCAACGTCGAGTGCGAGCTCGCGTAGCTCGACTCTCTCAATCGTGAGCGGCACGAGTGGGCGCGAGTAGGTGAGGAACTCATCGAGGATGCCCTGCATGCGATCCACCTCGCGACGGACCACGTCCATGCGCTCTTTGGGCACGCCTTGGAGGTCGCGATGCACCAGCGCGGTGAGCCCCTTGATGCTCGCGAGTGGGTTCTTCAACTCGTGCGCAATCTCCCCCGAGAGCGCACTCATCGTGCGTGCCGACTCAAGGTGCTGCGCGAGGCTTGCTTCACGTTCCTCGGCCATCTCGCGCACGAGTTCGTCCACGACGTTGCGCATGTTGCGTCCGATGACAAAGGCCGCGATCAAGAGAAGGCTTGTGAAGCCCGCGGCGACGAAAGGCCCGAACCCCGGCAGGCCTGGCATCGCGAAGAGGCCGTCGTAGGCCGTGATGTGAAGCTCGGGCAAAAGGCCGAGGTGATGCACCGCCGCGAACACCCAGAGCGCTGGCACTTGGATGCCAATCACAAACGAGCCTGCCTCGCGTGGCTGAAGAAGGACGCTCGCGACAAACGCAATGAGCATGACCCCGGGAAGAAGCGGGCCTCCCACGCCGCCCGTCGCGAACATCACCACGAGCTGAATGATACCCGTGATCACCACGGTACGCGTGAGCCGCTCATCGGAGAGCTGGCGAAGCTTGTTCGCGCGATGCTCGATCAACGCAATCACGATCAGTGTGGAGGCCGCACCCCCAAAGAGCGCGAGACGCAGCGGCGTCGGTGAGAGTGCTGCGAGGCCACACGCGAGGATGGCGATGAAGGGTGTCACGCGGAGGCGATAGGTGATCAGGCGTGAGAGGGCGCGGCGGCGCAGGAGCTCGCGAAAGCTCGGAGTTGCTTGCTGGTTTCCCGCGCGGGAGACGTCGGCCATGGCGTGAGTGTGGAGCAAAGCGAGGGCCATCCGTGCAGCCATGCGATCCGAGGCAAGCCTTGTGGTGCGCCGTCGGAAAGCCAGACGGCACTGTCTGGAAATCCAGACACCTCGCCGCGTTGAGTCCATGCGTCCTTCGCGGTGCGTACACGGCACGCAGGTTGCGAAGGAATCTCGCATGCGTCGCGTTCTCGTCCTCGTCTCCCTCCTTGCCATCCTCCTCACGGTCGCCCTGGGCGTCCGCATCCGTGCTCAAGAAGCAGCCTCCTCGGGCCCCGCAGGCGGCACGGGAATCATCGAGGGCGACGCCGTCGATCATGCCTCACGCATCACCGGTCGCATCGCGCGCATCGCGGTGGAAGAGGGCGATGTCATCGCGGTGGGCGATGTGCTTGTGGAGCTCGATTGCGTAGAGCCCAATGGTCGCCTGGCTGAGGCCAATGCGCGCCTTGAAGTCGCGCGAGGTCAGCTCGAAGCTGCGCGTGCACAAGTGGAGATCGCCTCACGCGCACGCACCGCAGCAAGCACGGTCGCGCGGGTTGGCGCGGCCAACGAGCAAGTCGCAGCAACGAATGCGACGGCCGCGCAGCGCGAAGCGGAACGAGCTGCGGGCCTTGGCGAGTACGTGAGTGCACAGCGTCGCGACACGCTCGCCGACGGCGTTGCGATGACAACGCACGCGCGCGAAGTTGCCTCCTCGAACACACGTGCACAGCGCGCGAATGCGAACGTGGCCGCGGCGCAGATTCAGCTCGCGGAGGCCAACGCACGCGTTGCAGAGGAAGGCATTCTCGCCGTGCAAGCGCTGCGCGATGTTGCCGCTGTGGCCGTCTCCGAGTGCATCGTTCACGCAGCCCACGCAGGCGTCGTTGAGGCCATCTACTACGAGGCAGGAGAAGTCGTCGCACCAGGCGCAACGCTCGTGCGCATCGTCGACCTCACGGACCTCCGCGCAACGTTCTATCTGCCCAACGCAGAGCTCGGCGCCGTGTCTTCCGGGCGTCGCGCGAATGTCGCGGCGGATGCTTTTCCAGGTCGCACCTTCGAGGGCACCGTCACGACGATCTCGACGGAAGCTGAGTTCACCCCGCGCACGATTCAGACGCGCAGTGACCGCGACCGGCTCGTCTATCCCGTCTCGGTGCGCATCCCGAATCCAGACTCTGCGCTGAGGCCTGGGATGCCCGTCGAGATCAGCATCGTGGCGGGCTCGTGAGCGAGCAAGAGGCAAGCGAGTACTCCGTCGTTGTCGAGGGCCTCGTTCGCGATTTCGGGCTCGGTTCACCGGTTCGCCTCGCGGCGAAGAAGAAAGACCTCGTGCATGCCGTGCGCGGCATCAGCTTTCATGTGAAGCGCGGTGAGCTCTTCGGCCTCGTTGGCCCCGATGGCGCAGGCAAGACAACAACACTTCGCATGATCGCGGGGCTCATCGATCGCACGGCCGGAAGCGTACGTGTGGTTGGCTTCGACCCTGCGGGGCGCGACTCGCATCAGGTGCGCCGCGTGCTCGGTCTTGTGCCGCAAGATCACAGCCTCTACGGCGACCTCTCCATCGCAGAGAACCTCGCCTTCTTCGGCGAGCTCTTTGGTCTCACGCCCGCGGTGTTCAACGAGAGGCGAACACGTCTGCTCGAGATCACACGCCTCTCCGCCTTCACCGAGCGTCGCGCCGAGAAGCTCTCGGGAGGCATGTACAAGAAGCTCTCCGTCGCGTGCGCGCTGCTGCACCAGCCCGATGTGCTCTTGCTCGATGAGCCGACAAATGGCGTCGACCCGGTGAGCCGTCGCGAGCTCTGGCAGCTGCTCTACGAGCTCTCTGGGCGCGGCATGTCGGTCGTCGTCTCCACACCCTACATGGACGAGGCTGTGCGCTGTCATCGCGTCGCGTTGCTCAACGAGGGGACCATCCTGCGCACGGGTGAGCCCAACGCCCTCGCGCGCGGCTTCGACGGCTTCGTCGCCGAGATTGTCGGGGGTGACCGCAATCGTCTTCACGCGGCGTTGCACAGCTTTGGCGAGGGCCTGCTCGCAAGCTCTCCGGCGGGCGTGCGTCTTCGTGTCGTGGCCGAGAATTCAGCACGCCCGAGGCTCGCAGCGCTCGCAGCGCAGGAGGGTGCCGAGTTGGTCTCCGCATCGCCCGATTTCGAGGATCTCTTCCTCGCCGAGTTGGAGCGCTCACGTCTTCAACACGAGCACGCATCTCCCACGAGCGAGCACGCGCCATGAGCGAAGCGCACGACGATCACATCATTGAGGTCACGCATCTCGAGCGCACCTTCGGTGCCTTTCGCGCAGTCGACGACGTCTCCTTCCATGTCGAGCGCGGCGAGATTTTTGGCTACCTCGGAGCCAACGGCGCAGGCAAGTCGACGACCATCCGCATGCTCTCCGGACTGCTCGCACCAAGCGGCGGCAAGGCCCTCGTCGCGGGCTACGACGTCGGCAAAGAGCCCGATGAGGTGAAGGCCTCCATCGGCTACATGTCGCAAAAGTTCTCGCTCTACACAGACCTCACCGTCGCGCAGAACTTCGACTTCTTCGGTGGCATCTACGGCCTTCCGCGCAAGCACGTGAAGAGGCGCGTTCAGGAGCTCTCGGAGTCGCTCTCGCTTGGCCCACTCTTGAGTGAGCTGACGGGCTCGTTGCCAGGTGGCCTTCGTCAACGCGTCGCGCTTGCGAGTGCGCTCTTGCATGAACCCGAGATTGTCTTTCTCGATGAGCCCACGGCCGGCGTGGACCCTGTCTCGCGTCGCGCCTTCTGGGCGCTGATTCGCGAGCTCGCGAATGCGGGCACGACCATCTTCGTGACGACGCACTACATGGATGAGGCCGAGTACTGCGCCCGCATCGGCATGATGGTCGCGGGCAGGCTCGTTGCACTCGACACACCGTCCGCGCTCAAGCGCGCCTGGGTCCCAGGCACGATGCTCGCAGTGGCCGCCCATGGCGATGCCGACAAAACGAAGGCCGCTGAAGAGCTACGTCGCATCACCTCGACCGTGCGCGCCCTCCCCGGCGTCCTCGCCGTCGAAGCCTTTGGCGCAGGCCTCCACGTGCGCTTCGATGAGGCCCGCCTCTCTCGCGCGGAAGTGGAGCGCTTGGCCAATCACGAGAGCAGCATCGCGCTCGACATCGCACCCACCGAAGCAACGCTCGAACACGTCTTTCTCGCGGCGGCCGACGCCGGGTCCGAGGCGCGGATTCGCAACGAGCAGAACGTCCAGAGTGGAGCGCCCGCATGAGTGCGCTCACCACTCTGCGCGCCTCAACAAGACGCATCATCGCCATCGCACACAAGGAAGTGCTGCACGTCGTCCGCGACCCGCGCTCGCTCTACCTCGCGCTCGGCATGCCGATCGTGCTCCTCGTCCTCTTCGGGTTCGGCGTGAGTTTCGATATGGAACATTTGCCGGTCGCGGTGATCGACGAGGACCGAAGCGCCGCGAGCCGCGACTTCATCGCGCGGGTCTTCGCGAGCGGTGAGCTTGAGCAAGTCGATGTGGAGGGCCTCGATGCACAGCACATCACCCTCGCCTTCGAGCGACGCCTCGCCATCGGTGTGCTCATCGTGCCGCATGGCTTCGGCGACGACATCGCGCGAGGCCGCAACCAGAGCGTCCAGATGCTTCTCGACGGTGTGGATCCGAACACCGCAACGCAGACACTCACGAAGGCCGATGCCGTCATTCGCGCAGCGGGTGCAGTGCTCGCGCGGGGCCCTTCGAGTACCCCGATGCGCCTTCCCGTCGACATGCGTGTGCGCACTTGGTTCAACCCGCAGAGCCGCTCGGCACTCTTTCTCGTGCCCGGTCTCACGGCCTACATCGTCGCCATCGTCTCGGTGCTTCTCACCTCACTCACACTCGCGCGCGAATTCGAGCGCGGCTCGATGCAGCAGCTCTTCGCGACACCCGTCGCACGCTTCGAGATCATCCTCGGCAAGCTGCTCCCCTACCTCGCGCTTGGCGCCGTGGTCGTCCTCATGGTCCTCACCGCAGGCGCCTGGGTCTTCGAGGTGCCGGTCCGCGGAAGCATCCCCGCACTCATCCTCGCCTCGCTCCTCTTCCTCATCGGCATGCTCGCGCAGGGCCTGCTCATCTCCATCGTGGCGCGCTCCCAGATGGTCGCCACGCAGATGGCCACGATGACCTCGATGCTGCCCTCGATGCTTCTCTCGGGCTTCATGTTCCCCATCGAGAACATGCCGCTGCCGCTCCGCGTGATCTCGAACATCGTGCCCGCGCGCTACTACATCCACGCCCTGCGCGGCATCCTCCTGCGTGGCAACGGGCTCGCAGAGGTTGGGCCTGATCTGCTCGCACTCAGCATCTTCGCCTTCGTCGTCCTTGCGCTCGGAACCGCACGTTTTCCAAGGACACTCGCATGAGCCGCGCACCCCGCCACGCGCGTCCGCGCAGCTCATTTTGGACACCGCTCTTTGCAGTCGCGATGAAGGAGGTCATTCAGACCGCACGCGACCCGCGCATGATGGCGCTGCTCGTCATCGTCCCGACGGTGCAGCTCATCATCTTCGGCAACGCGGTCAACCTCGATGTCGATCGGGTCCCCGCGATCCTCGTCGACAGTGATCACACAGAGCGCTCGCGTGAATACGCGCAGACGCTCTTCGCCGACGGAACGCTGATCGAGCAAGGCACCGCCGCATCGGCCGAGGAAGCAGGCGCTGAGCTCGTGCTTGGTCACGCCACGGTCGCCGTCATCATCCCGGAGGGCTTTGATCGCGCACTGACGCGAGGTCGCAGTGACGAGCCGGCCGAGGTGCAAGCCATCGTCGATGGAAGTGACCCGAATCGCAGCGCCGTCGCAACAGGCGCGCTCGTTCGACACGCCGTCTTCACCTCCACAAACGAGCTCACACAGCGTCGCGCACGCGCGGGCATCGTGGCGCCGCGTCTTCCCGGCAGCGTGAGCCTCGCACCGCGCGTCCTCTACAACCCGCAACTCGAAACAGCCGTGAACATCGTGCCCGGCATCGCCACGATGCTGCTGCTGATCATCACCACCATCGTCACCGCGATGGGCCTCACGCGCGAGCGCGAGAGCGGCACGCTGGAGCAAGTGCTCGTCACACCTGTGCGACCGATGGTGCTGCTGCTTGGCAAGATGCTGCCCTTCGCGGTCATCGGCCTCTTCGACTTCCTCCTCGCAATCACCGTCGGCGCATGGGCTTTCGACGTTCCGGTCCGCGGAAACCTCTTCCTTCTCTTTGGAAGCGCGGGCCTCTATCTGATCACCACGCTCTCGGCTGGGCTCTTCATCTCGACGATCAGCCAGACGCAGCAGCAGGCCTTCCTCGGCGGCTTTCTCTTCATGATGCCCGCCATCTTGCTGAGCGGAATCATGACGCCCATCCGCAGCATGCCGGCATGGCTGCAGCCCTTCACGATGGTGAACCCGCTGCGTCACTTCGCCGACTTGCTGCGCGCCGTTCTGCTGCGCGGCGCCGGCCCCGAAGCTGTCCTTCCGCAGCTCATCTTCCTCACGGTGTTTGGCGTTGCCCTCGCCACGATTTCCAGCCTTCGTTTCCGAAAGACCACGGAGTAGCCATGCGTTTCTCGAAGTCTCACGTCGCGCATCTCGCGCCCACCTTCGCCCTCGCGCTGAGTTCGATTCTTGGGCTGCAATCACGCGCCCAGGCGCAAGAGATCCTGACGCTTCAAGCGCCTGTCGACGTGTCACCGCGCTTCAACCTGGAGGCCCGCCTTCACGAGGGAGAACGCGCCCTCGCAGCACACGATGTCGTGCGCCTTGCGGTCGAGCACTCACCGCGCGCAGAGGTCACACGCATCTCGATTCGCGCCGCAGAGGCGGGTGTGCGCCGCGCGACAGCAGCGCTCGTACCGCGCCTCGATCTCTCCGCACGCTACGCACACGTCGATGGCTTCCCGGACGGGCGGATCGGTGGCTCCTCGAATCCAGAGGCCATTGCGCAAGCACGCGCCCTCGCAGGCACCGTCACAGACCCTGCCGCACGCACACTCTTCCTCGCATCGATCGCGAGCCAAGAGGCGCAGTCGCAAGGCGTCACCATCCGGATCCCGCGCGATCAGTTTGCCTTCGTCGCGCGCCTCACGATTCCGCTCAGCGACATCCTCTTTGCCGTCTTGCCCGCGCTTCACGGCGCCGAGTCACGCGTGCGCGCCGAGGAGCTTCGCGCGCAAGCCACACAGCGCGACGTCGAGCTCACCGCGCTTGAGGCCTACTACCGCTACGTCGAAGCGCGGAGTCTTCACGCCGTGGCCAGTGCCGCGCACGAGCGCTCCGTCGAGCGTCTCGCGATGATCACCCGCATGCTCGAAGCCGGCCTCCTCACACCGCCTGATCGCATCGCCGTCGAGGCCGCAGTCGCACGCGCGCAAGAGGGTGTCGCACGCGCCGAAGGTGCCGTTGCACTTGCACGCGTCGCACTCGGCTTGTCGATCGGCGATCGAGAGCGTGATCGCCTCGCAGTGGACGGCGCACTCACCTCACTCGGTGGCCCCGAGGGCTCGATCGACGCCCTCGAATCACGCGCCCTCGACGCGCGCCCCGAGCTCCTCGCGATGCGTGAATCCATCCACGCACAGAACGACATGCAAGACGCCACGGAGGCGAGCGGCTACCCGCATCTCGGCGTCTACGTCGGTGGCGACGTCTCCAATCCAAGCCCCCGCATCATCCCGCCGCGCGACGAGTTCATTCCCGTCTGGGAGGTCGGCGCCACACTGACTTGGTCCCCGAATGACCTCGCCACATCGATGTTCGCCGTCGAAGAGATGGACGCCCAAATCGCCCGCACGCAGAGTGAGATCCTGGTCATCGAAGACGCCGTGCGTCTCGAGTTGCGGCAAGCCTTCGAGGCTCGCGCATCGGCGCATCAAGCCCTCGAGGCCGCAGAGACAAACCTGAGCGCCGCAGAAGCCGCTTACGACGCACGTAGCGCCCAGCTTCGCGCCGGCGAGACCGTCCTCGATGAAGTGGAGAACGCCGATCTCCGTGTCACCGAAGCACAGCTCTCTGTCGTCCGCGCGCGCCTTGAGTTGGTCGTCGCCGAAGCGCGACTTCGGCATGCCGTTGGGGCAAGCATCGTTGACTGAACAGTCAATCAATAACCAAGGCGCACCATGACCACTCCCTTCTCGCGCGTCGCCATCGTGTCGACGGCGCTCGTCTTCTTCACCCTGCCGCATGTGCTTGAAGACTTCGCCCTCGGTGAGCCGCAGTCCCGCGGCGTCCCCGCGCTCGTCATCGCGACGGTCGTCTCGCTCCTCTTCGCGGCACAAGCCGCAGCCCTCTACGCACTCGGTAATGAGCAAACACGCGGCCTCTGGGCTCACGCGATTCTCGGCGCTCTCTGGCCGCTGGCCGCTGGCTTCGCGCAGCTCCCCGAGATCCTCTTTCAGGACGCGCCCTACCGCTCCGGCGCCATCTCCATCGTCTACGTCTTCGGCATCATCCTGGGCGGCATCACCCTCTGCGTGACGAGCCTGCTCGGGCTACGCCAGACACGAGTGACATCGAAGGTTGAGCCCACCCGGGGCTGACGCAGTCATTCAATCCGCTTCGGATGAAACGCAAGCCCTCTCGCGGCCACATAGAACGTTGGCCCGCAGCCATCGTGCGTCGCGAATTCGAAGACAGTCTCCCCGTCTGCATCGCCCCGTGACGGCAGCACCGCATCGGGTGCAATGCGAAGCGCATAACCCCACTCCGTCGATGAGGGGAGTTGCAAATAGCTCGTCTCGCTGAACTCGAGCGCCCCGATCGCAAACCCCCAGTCAAGATGAAACACCTCGATCAACAAGGTCTGCGTCGCAGGGTCCCAAGCGGCGATTCGAAGTGCCGCGAGCGCATGCGACGAGAGCAACGCATTCGCTTGCAACACCGCCGCGTCGATGTTCACGCCGCCCTTCGCGCCGTCCGCCCCTTGCCCAGATGCGTCACGGCCTCACCAAGCCCATGCACGGTCAGTGGGTACATCTCAAAGACGTTCTTCACGGCTTCAATCGTGTTCCCGAACCAATACTTCTCGGGCTCGGGGTTCAGCCAGCAGCTCTTGTCGAAGTGACGCTGCAAGCGCATCAGCCACTCGATGCCGGTCACGCGATTCTCTTCGCCGATGTCGATCGACCCGCCCGCGCTCATCAGCTCGTAGGGCGCCATCAGCGCATCGCCCACCATGATGAGCTTGTAGTGCGGGCCGCACTCGTGAATCAGGTCGCTCACACGCACGGCATCTTGGAAGCGCTCGTCCTTGTAGACGTGGCCGTAGATGCAGTTGTGGAAGTAGTACGTGCGCAGCTCTTTGAAGTGCGTCGCCTTGCTCGTTGCCGTGAAGAGGCGCGACATCAGATGCGCGTAGGGCTCCATCGATCCGCCCACATCCATCAGCAAGATCACGCGCACGTTCGGCCTGCGCGGCGGACGCAACACAACGTCGAGCTCGCCCGCATTCCTCGCAGTCGATGCAATCGTCGCCTCGAGATCCAGCTCGTCTTCGCCGCCCTCACGCACGAACGCGCGCAGCTTGCGAAGGGCGACTTCCATCTGACGCACATCGAGCGTGAGGTCATCGCGGTAGCCCTGCCACGCGCGCTCTTGCGCTACCTGCACTGCACTGCGACCGCCGCCTTTGCCGCCCACGCGAATGCCCGCGCGCGCAACCTTGCCTGAGTTGCCAAAGGGCGAGGTGCCGCCTGTGCCGATCCATTTGTTGCCGCCGTCGTGGCGCTCGGTCTGCTCCTTCAAGCGCTCTTCAAACATCTGCTTGAGCGTCTCGGGGTCGTATTGCTCAAGGAGCGCCTTCTCTTCTTCGCTCAGCAGGTTGAGATTCTCCACGGCCTCCTTCAGCCAATCGAGAAGCTCATCGCGCAGCGCAATGCCTTGCGATTCGGCCCCTTTGAAGAAGACCGCGAACGCATCATCGAACGCATCGAGGTGCACCTCGGAGTGCACAAGGAGCGCACGCGCGACGTAGTAGAGCCCGTCGAGTGAGCTCTCATGCAGCCCTTCCTTCAGCGCCTCCGCGAGGTTGATCACCTCCTGCGCGCCGACCGGCACTTTCCGTTTTCGAAGCTCGTAGAGGAAGGGAACGATCATGCGCGTCTCCTTGCGTTAGCTGCGAAAGCGACGGCCGCCCGAGAGCTGATCCGCCAGCGCCACGAGGTCCTGTTCCTTCTTCAGCAAGGTGCCCAAGAAAGGCAGCTTGTCGGAGAGGTTGATGTTCGCGATGCCGGCCGCGCGAAGCACGGCGATCCAGTCAATGAGCTCGCTCGTGGAGGGGCGCTTGCGCAGGCGCTTCATGTCGCGCAGCTCGTAGAAAATCTTGAGCGACTGCGCGAGGAGCGAGGCGTCGAGGTCGGGGTGATGCACATCGACGATGCGCTTCATCAGCTCTTGATCGGGGAAGTCGATGAAGTGAAAGACGCAGCGACGAAGGAACGCGTCGGGGAGCTCCTTCTCGTTGTTCGAGGTGATGATCACGACAGGTCGATGCTTCGCTGCGACATCCTCATCGAGCTCGGTGATGCGAAAGCGCATGCGATCGAGCTCATGCAGCAGGTCGTTGGGGAACTCGATGTCAGCCTTGTCGACTTCATCGATCAGCAAGACAACGCGCTGCTCACTCGCAAACGCCTGACCCATCGGGCCCATCTTGATGTAGCGACGCACGTCCTTCACATCGCCATCGCCGAAGCGCGAGTCGTAGAGACGCTGCACCGTGTCGTAGAGGTAGAGCCCGTCTTGTGCCTTGGTCGTGCTCTTCACGTGCCAGGTCAGAAGCGGCATCCCAAGCGCCTTCGACACAGCCTCGGCGAGCAACGTCTTTCCGGTGCCCGGCTCGCCCTTCACGAGGAGCGGGCGCTGAAGCACAAGCGCGCAGTTCACTGCGGCCTCCAGCGATTCATTGGTGAGGTAGTGATCGGTTCCTTGAAAGCGGACGAAGCTCGACATGGGGCGACAATGACTTGCGGATCCACGTGTGTCGAAGCCCCCAAGCGTAGGCATTCGCGAACCTTTTTTGGCCTGCTTCGCACGCCGAGATTCCTGCCGCCGAGGGCGAACGCTAGACTAGCGGTGATGAACACACGCTTGCTCTCCGCGCTCGCCTTCTCTTGTGCTGTTGCGCTCGCTGGCTGCCCAGAGCCGACGACAACGGATGACACTGGAACCACCCCGGTCGATGCGTTTGCCGCAAGGACCGACGTCTTCGTGCCTCCGGGCGCCGATGCAGGCCCGCTTCCCGACGCCTTTGCCGAGCGGCCTGATTCCGGGCCGACGACGGTGAGCTTTGCTGCAGACGTAGCCCCGATCATCACTGCCAATTGCGCGGGCAGTCGATGCCACGGTGCGAACTACGCGTTCTTGATGGGTTCGACCGGATGCCCGACGGCCGTCGACCGCCGCTTCGTTGTGCCCGGGAACGCCGCCACTTCCTACGTGATCGCGAAGCTTGAGGGTGCATCCACGATCTGCGGAAGCGTCATGCCACGGGCGCGACGCCTCACGGCTGCGCAGATCACAACCATCCGCACCTGGATCAACGAGGGCGCGCTCAACAACTGAGCACGTTCCTCACGACCCTCCACAACGCAAAGAGCCGAACCAATCTGGTCCGGCTCTTTGTTTTTCTGAGCTTGAAGTCAGCTCACTCTTCTTCGCCGCCCGGGTTCGCGAGCTTGCGCGTCCAGAGGATCGCATCACGTCGCTCGCCGTTGACCATCGTGCCGCGCGCGAGAAGGCCAGTCTTGCGGAAGCCCGCAGCCACGTAGGCTGTCGCCATGCCGATGTCGTCGATCGGCGCGAAGGTGAAGGCGCTGATGATGCCGCGCTCTTTCAGGTCGTCACAGAGGAAGCGAAGGCCGCCCGTGAGCGAGATGACATCGAGGTCGTCTTGCGGTGTGCGAAGCGGCTCGACAATCGCGTGACCAAAGCAGTCTTGGAACTCGGCAGAGAGCCAGTTGGGCTTGCCCTTCTTCGAGGTGATCGCGAGGTAGACGCGCTCGGCTTCACGGCCGAACGAATCGAAGCCGGAGAGCACACCAACCGGCTTCTTCCAAGCAAGGTCGCGGGCCTCAAGGGCATCCGTGTCGTCGATGAACTCACAGTCGATCTGCGGGAGCGCCTCGGGGACCTCACGCGCGTTCTTCTTGCCCGCATTCACCGTGCGCTCTGCATGGCGCACGCTGTCGTCGCTGACTTCAATCGAGGCCGTGCGGTCGCCGATGACACAACCAACGAGGTGACCGTCCGAGCGCTTGTAGAAGCCGGGGATGGTCCCTTCGCGCACGAAACCAACGCGCGTCCAGCTGGAGACCTCGTCCTTCTCCACGAGCAGGATGACCTTCTCGATGCCCTCGCGGCGCGCGACGTTGTGGATGAAGAGGCGCTTGGCAGGCAGTGCGCCTGAGCGGAAGTCGATAACGCGAATGAGCCCGATGCGGCGATTCACGAGCAGGCAGAGATAGGCGCTCTCACTTTTGAAATGGAGCTCTTCAACGACGGGCAGGGACACTTTGGCCATGAACGAAATCCTCGATCGAAGCGGGTGGGAGCGAGGAGGACCGCCCCTCGAAAAAGCGAGCGACCCTATCACTAGAGGTGCACAGCGCAAATAACCCTTGAATCCTCGCGCCCTCGCCGCGCGCGGATTGATGGGCTCACGGAAGCGTCAGAGAATCAGCGTCTCGCAACCCAGCTGAATGCGAACGGCCCCATCCGCAGAAGCCTCCACGAGATCGCACGCAGGATTGCAGAGCAAGATCTCGGTCGGACGATCCGGATCATTGTAGATCCAACGCACGCCAGCTCCCGTGCAATCCCCGCTCGCAGCGCGCGGAATCGTCATCGGCTCACCCCCGAGTGGCGTGAAGACGACGTTGGCCAGGTTCGGGTCAAAGCTTGTCCCCTCGGGTGGCTCGGGGATCAGGAAGTTGCACGGAATTGTCGTCGGAACTGCAACGACCATGAGCAACTCGGTGAAGAGCGCCGCCCAGTCTGCAGCGCAGATCGAGAGCTGCGTACCGCCGGTCGCGGAGGCGAGCTCCCAGTACTGACGGCCGTTGTCCGCCGCAGCACCACCCGGTCCACTGCAGCCAGGGAGGGGCGGCAGGCAGAAGCCGGGGAAAGGACACTCCGTGTGAATCGAATCCGGTGGAGATGCGATGGCGTGCCCTCGGAATGGATGTCCGAGCGCGGACTCAAAGCTCCCTTGGAAGGCGGCCGCGGACATGCGGCTCTCATCGTCGGTGACGAAGACCACGTGCGTCACGGCGGTGGGTCGCAAGAAGTCGGTGAAGACCGGCAACTGTTCAAGCAAGCGCTCAAACGAGTCCGTCGACTGCACGTTGGTGTCGACAAAGCGATAGCGCGACGCGTCCGAGCCCAGGGGATCAGGCACGGAGACGAAGCCCAATTGGGTCAGCATGATGACGTGGTAGTCGTCGATGCCCGCACCACCGATCGCCTCGACGAAACCGTTGAGGCGCATCTGCACCTGCGCTGCCTCCTCATCCATCGAGCCGGAGTTGTCGATCACGAAGATGATGTCGACAGGCGCGCTGCGGGTCTCGGCCACGTAGTCGGAACCCACGCACTCCGCGAAGCCGAAGTCCATCCCGGGCCCGGCATCGCTGCAGGCCGAGCGGCACTCCGGGTCGTCGCAGTCCGCGAGCCCGTCCGCATCGTTGTCCAGCCCGTCACGGCAAGCCGCACCGGACTCGCCCGCGCTCCCGGCATCGTTCTGCAACCCACCCGTATCGCGGCGCCTTGTGGGGGCTTCGCAAGTACAGGCAGACAATGAACCCATGAGGGCAAGCACGAGAAGACACGAAAGCGAGCGCATGGCTCATAGTGCACCGCTTGCTCGCTCGCGGGAATACCGAGTCGCTCTGCGTTAGCGGTGGACATTGGTGAATGGCTTTGCTACCAATCCGCTCCCTTCGGTGCCGTAGCCAAGTGGTTAGGCAAAGGTTTGCAAAACCTTCAGACACCGGTTCGAATCCGGTCGGCACCTTCTCCTCCAACACGCAACGCCGCGAACTTTCGAGTTACGCGGCGTCTTCGTTTTCGGGAGCAAAGCCTCGAACGACGCGCATCGACTCGCCGATGCGTTCCGCGATCGCCACGGGCGTCGTTCCAAGCACGAGCATGCAGCGCTCCTCCTCGGCGAGTTCGCTGACCTGCGCATGAACGAGAAGCTTGCCTTGGCGCACACGAAGCGCCTCCTCCTCGCTTAATGCGAAGCGCTTCATAGACCCCGCGAGGGCCGTCAGGAGCGGACGCATCCGTGCTTCGGCCTGGCTCATCGCATCGCCCGGTAGACGCTGACGCAAGAGGTCTCCCTGGATGCAATCGCTGAGCAGAAACGCGCCGCTCTGCGTCCGCTGCAGCGAGGTCAGATGTCCAACCGTGCCTAGCGCATAGGCAAGATCACGCGCGAACGAGCGCACATAGAAGCCCTTCGCAACGTGCAACCGGAAGCTTGCGTGTCGTGGATCGTCGAGCTGAATCTCCACCGAGAAGAGTTCCACCTCGCGCTCCGGAGCCTCCACGACTTCACCGTTGCGAACGCGCTCATGCAACGGAACGCCACCTTGCTTGATCGCCGAGATGACTGGCGCGCGTTGCAGGTGCTTGCCGAGGAACGTCTGGGCGCGGCTGCGAATCAGGTCCGTCGTCAACGGAGGGACCTCCGCGCTGCGTGTGACGACTCCGGCGGCGTCGAGCGAGTCCGTCTCCTCACCAAAAGCGATCGTGCCCGTGTAGGTCTTGTCATCGAGCGTGAGAAACGGAACGAGCTTGGTCGCTTCGCCGACCGCAAGAACAAGCACGCCACTGGCGTGAGGGTCGAGCGTCCCAGCATGCCCTACGCGCTTGGTCTTGAACGCTCTACGCGCCCACGAGACAACATCGTGCGACGTCGGCCCGACGGGCTTGTCCACCGCGAGAACAAACGCCTTCATGGTGTCGCGAGGGCGCCTTTGACTTCGCCAAGAACGCGCGCGCGCGCAACATCGAGACTCGATGCGGACATCGAGACGCCCGCGGCCGTGCGGTGCCCGCCGCCGCCAAGTGACACCGCGATCGCAGCCACATCGACATCGCCATCCGAGCGAAATGAGAGCTTCACCTCACCCACGGTCCCACGCGGAATCCACAGCAACGCGGCGACACGAACACCGGCGAGCATGCGGCCGTAGTTGACCATGCCCTCCAGCATTTCGTCGGTCGCCCCGCTGCGATCCATCATCGCTCGGTCCACGCAAACGATAGCGAACGCGCCGTCCAACTCGACTTCGAGCCCTCGAAGAACCTCGCCAAGAAGCACCATGCGCTCGCGGGACCAGCGCTCGAACAGGTTGGAAGCGACGGCCCAAGGGCTCACGCCGTGATCGAGAAGCTGTGCGCCAATCCGCAAGGTGTCGCCAGTCGTCCCTGGATAGCGAAACCCGCCCGTATCCGCGACCACAGCGGCATAGATGGGTTGTGCCGCTGGCCGGGGAATCGCCTCCGCACGGGCCAGGTCGTGCCAGAGCCGAAGCACCACTTCGCCAGTCGAGCACGCATCGATCTCTCGAACGACAATGTCACCGAAGCCATCGTGCGCGGCGTGATGATCCACGATGATCACCGGACCGGTTCGCACACGTTCGGGGAGATTCGGGACGAGCGACTTGGCCGCCGCATCCATGACAAAGGTCGCGTCGAACGTGCCCTCTGGAACCGAGTTCACGACGGACTCCGAGCCCTCAAGGAAGGTCAGATTGGGCGGGACGCCATCCTGTGAATAGACCACCGCCTCACGCCCGAGCGCGCGAAGCATGACCCCGAAACCAATCGCCGACCCGAGCGCGTCGGCATCAGGGCGGATGTGACATGTGACAAGGAAGCGCTCGCCGCGTTCAGCGATCGCGATCGCTTCGGCCCGACTCACGTCTCCTCCGGTTCCGACGGCGCAAAGCGCTTTCGGTCGGCTTCCACCTCCGCAAAAAGCGCGTCCATGTGCGCATTGATCTCGGTCGTCTCATCCCAAGCAAAACGCAGCTCAGGGACGCTCCGCAGGTCGAGGCGAATGGCCAGTTCGTGGCGGATGTGGCCTTTGGCGCGCTCCAGCGACTTCAAGAGCGCCTTCTTGCGGGCCTCGCTCGGGTCGATCTCCACCAGACGCATGAAGACACGGGCGAGAGAGAGGTCGTTCGTCAGCTTCACGGAGGAAACAACTGCGCCCTGCGCATCCGGATCACGCACGATGCCGAGGAGAAACATGTTCGCGAGGTCGGTTCGGATGCGCTCCGCTACACGCGCAATCCGCTCATTCCCCGCCGGCTTTCCCTCGCCGTGCTTCTTGCCCTGAGGCTTGAAGGTGGAGGGTGCTGAACGTTCACGACCTGCGCCTGCTCCGCGACCTGCGCGCGCCGGCTCGCCGCGTCCACGTGCACCATCTCGGTCCTGGCGTTCTTTGCCGCGAGAGGAACCCGCGAGTTCTTTCCCTTGAGGGAAACCGGTGAACTCTTTACCAGCCATCGTCGTTCTCCTCGCGCAAGAGCGCGTCCACATCAAGGCCCAAGGGGCTCTCGAGTTCGTGAGTGAGGTCGTGTTCGTTCACGGGTTGAATGCTCACGCGCTGCGACACGCATTGCGCCGCAGCCGAGGAGGCCATTGTGCTCGCAATGTTCGTCAACATCGAGGTCGCATGCGTCGCATCGTTAGAAACGACGCTTACGCCGATCACCGCACGGCGATGAACGTCGAGGTCGCCGACCTCGGCGACACTCGCGTTAAACTTCGCCCGTGCACGATCGATGATCTTGCGCACCACAGCGCGTTTGTCTTTGAGCGACCCCGCATGCGGAATCAGAAAGACGAGCCGTAAAGAGCCTACGACCATGGTGCGGATCGATCGTTTCGGTTCAACTCAGCTCAGAGGACCGAAACAGTCTGCTCGAGCTCATAGCACTCGATGATGTCGAACTCTTTGACGTCGTTGAAGCCTTCCAAGCCGACGCCGCATTCGAAGCCGTTCGCCACCTCTTTGACGTCATCCTTGATGCGACGAAGGCTTGCAATCGAGCCCTCCCAGACCTGGATGGAGTCGCGAATAAGGCGCGCCTTGCCGTTCCTCTTGAGCGTGCCGTCGAGGACGTAGCAGCCGAGGACCACGCCAATCTTGGGCACGTTGAAGACCTTGCGGACTTCGGCGCGGCCAAGTTCCTTCTGCTTGAAGGTCGGAGCGAGGAGGCCTGTCATGGCCTTCTTCACGTCATCGACCGCCTCGTAGATGATCGAGTAGGTGCGAATCTCGACGCCTTCGCTCTTCGCAACCTGACCGGCCTGGCCTGCAGGGCGAACGTTGAAGCCGACGATAATCGCCTTGGATGCCGAGGCGAGCATGACGTCGTTCTCGGTGATGCCGCCGACGCCAGTATGAATGACGCCAACTTTGACCTTGTCGGTCGAGAGTTCGGTCAGCGCCTTCACGAGCGCTTCCACCGAACCGGCCATGTCGCTCTTGATGACGAGGTTCAAGTCCTGCGACTCGCCCGCCTTCATCATGCGCTGGATGTCTTCCAGGCTGCGTTTGACGGTCGTCTTCTCGCGCGCGACCTGCTGCTTCTTGCGGGTCTCGACGAGTTCTTGCGCCTTCTTCTGATCGTTGACGACGAAGAACTGATCGCCAGCCGACGGGAGGTCGGGGAGACCCAGTACTTCAACCGGCGTCGCAGGCCCAGCCACCTTCACGCGGCGACCGCGGTCGTCGGTGAGTGCGCGGATGCGACCAAGGCCAGTTCCGGCGAGCATCAGGTCGCCCTGATTGAGCGTGCCGTTCTGGACGAGAACGTTGGCGACGACACCGCGGCCCTTGTCGAGGTAGGCCTCAAGCACAACGCCTTCGGCTGCGCCTTCTGCCTTCGCAGTGAGCTCCATGACCTCGGTCTGAAGCGCGATGTTCTCCACCAGCGTGTCGACGCCTTCGCCGGTCATCGCCGAAAGGTTCACGTAGAGCGTATCGCCGCCCCACTCCTCAGGGTTCAAGCCGAGGCCAGCCAACTCGTTTCGGATTTGGTCCGGACGCGCTCCAGCCTTGTCGATCTTGTTGACGGCAACGATGATCGGAACCTTGGCAGCCTTGGCATGCGCCACAGCCTCGCGGGTCTGCGGCATGACGCCGTCGTCGGCAGCGACCACGAGAACCACAATGTCTGTGGCGGCGGCGCCGCGTGCGCGCATGGCCGTGAAGGCCTCGTGGCCGGGCGTGTCGAGGAACACGACTGGGCCCTTGGCCGTCTCGACGCGGTAAGCGCCGATATGCTGGGTAATGCCGCCCGCTTCGCCACTCGCCACGTTCGTCTTGCGAATGCGGTCGAGGAGCGAGGTCTTGCCGTGATCGACGTGACCCATGACCGTGACGATCGGGGGACGGCTCTTGGCGATGACCTCGGTGCCGAGCGTGCTGCGCGCCTCCTGGACGAGCTCGTCATCGCTCTTCGCGACGTTCTCAACTTCGTAGCCGAACTCGCTCGCAAGGAGCTTGGCGGTGTCGGAGTCGAGGCGCGAGTTGATGTTCACGCCGCCCATGCCGAGCGTCATGAGCTTCATGAGCACTTCGGTCGCCTTGAGACTCATCTTCTGCGCGAGCTGCTGCAGGCTGATGTTTTCCTCGATGCGGATGATGCGCTTCTGCGCACTCGGCGTGGTGATCTGCGTCTTGGCAGACTTGCTGCCGCTCGCCGTCGGGCGCATGCCCTTGGTGAACATCGGACGCTTGCCACCACCAGGTCCGCCCTGGTTCATCGGCTGACCCTGGCCGCCTGGCCGCGGGCCGCCGAGACCTGGACGCGTCACTTCGACGCGACGTGCTCCTGGCATGCCCGAAGGCGCGTACGAAGGACGCTGCAATTGAGCGTTCTGTACGATCTTGTTGCGCGTCTCCATCGAGGGCGGAGCCGCCGAAGGAGCCGTCTGGTTTCCACGCGAGAGCACGCCTGGCGGAAGGTTGGAGTGCGCCAGACGCACCGAGGCCGGCGGAGGCTGCGATGGGCGGAAGTCACGCGCAGAGGGAACTTCTGCGACTGGCTCGACGACCGGCGGCGGAGGAGGCGCTGGCGTGGGGATCGGAGGAGGTGGCGGTGGTGGAGCGGCCTCCACAACAACCGGCGCGGGCTTCGGTGGCGGGGGAGGAGGCGCGATTTCAGCAACGGGCTCCTTCTCCACGACAACGGCGACCGGTGGCGGAGGAGGCGTTGGCTGAGCCTGAGCCACAACCGCAGGCGGCGGTGCAGCCTTACGAACGACCGGCTCAACCCGACGAGGCGGCTCTGGCTCGGGCGGCGCAGCTTCAACCGGAGGTGCGACTGGCGTCGGTTGCGCGACGGTCCGCCGACGAACAACGCCGGCGCGGACTTTCGTCTCGACCGTGTTCTCCGCCTTGTCCTTTTCGAGCGCCCGCTTGAGGCGATCAACCTCTGCGACCTCCAGCGCGCTCATATGATTTCGCACCTGAATACCAAGCGCCGCAAAGCGCTTCATCAGGTCACCATTGTCGAGCCCAAGCTCCCGCGCGACCTCGTACACCCGGACCTTGCTCATTCCGCCTCCGACAACGCGAACGCGCGCTGACCGCTCTCGACCACTTCGTTCGCAATCCTGTCTTCCAGGATTCCGATTACACCTAGTTCGTTTCGTCCAAAGAGATGCCCAAGCGCCTCCTTCGTCGAAAACACAACCGCTCCGCTACCGAGCCGTTCGGCGGCGGAGAGTAACTCTTCTCGGCGCCCAGCGGCGTCCGATGCAACCACGATCCCACGAACCTTGTCTCGGAACATCGCTTCTCGTACCGCTTCCGTCCCGAGCGCAAGCGCTCGACTGCGTGAGGCGGAGAGCAGAAGACCCTCCACCCGACGCACATAAGTTTGGCGAACCATCTCGATCAACGCGTCTGCGTCAACCGAAATGGGCCGCTTGAGGGATCGCGCGAAGCCGCTTTTGGCCGCGTCGCGTAGGCAGCGCTTGGTCGGATGCACCGACACACCACGCCCACCAAGCTTGTGTTGCAGGTCTGGGGCGACGAAGGGCGCCATCGTCGACGTCGCGAAGCGCACGAGGGCGCTCGGCTCGGCCTTTTGTCGGCAGCCCGCACACATCCGCTCTGGATGCGCGTCTTCACCGAGGCCGTGGCTGTCGCTCGTCACGATGGCGATCTCCATCAAGCCTGCCCGTCCATCTCAGGCGCTGGGGCCGCACGAACGGCCGCGCGCACGCGTTCCAAGTCCGCCACCGCGAAGGCTGCGACGGCGCTCTTCACTTCCGACGCCTTGGTGGCCTCAAGGCCCGTGCGAATCGCCAGACGATCCACGTCTTCCTCGCGAACGATGTCGTTCACCGAGCGATATCCCGCGCGCTCAAGCGCATCCGCGATGCGCTCCGTGACGCCCGAGGAGAGCAAGAGCATCTCGCGCTCGCTGACGTTGCGCGGATTCGCGACAATCTTCTCGATCTGGCTGCGACGAACCGTGTCCATCGCGCCAAGCGCACTTGTGCGAAGCGCGCCGGCCTTCGTGGCGTTCGACACGCCCTCGATGGTGACCAACTCCTCGTCCTGCGCCTCGGCGATCTCGTCGACCGTGCGGAAACCTGCGCGGTAGAGCGACTTCGCAAGTGCCTCGTTGACGCCGGGGACCATCTGAAGCTGCTCGAGTGCCTGATCCTCGATCTGGCGGAAGCGCGACTCGCTGATGATGTCGAGCTTCCAGCCGCTGAGCTGCGAAGCAAGACGCACGTTCTGGCCGCGACGACCGATCGCCAAGCTGAGCTTCACGTCCGGCACGACGAGTTCCATCGTGTTGTTGGCCTCGTCGATGATCACGCGGCCGACTTCGGCCGGGGCGATCGCGTTGCAGACGAAGCGCGCTGGATCGCGATCGAAGGGGACGATGTCGATCTTCTCGCCGCGCAGCTCTTGAACGACGGCTTGAACACGCGAGCCCTTCATACCGACGCATGCGCCGACCGGGTCGACATCCGAGTCACGGCTGGTGACGGCGATCTTCGAGCGCGCGCCTGGCTCACGGGCTGCGGCGACGATCTTGACGATGCCCTCGTAAATCTCGGGCACTTCCTTCTCGAAGAGCTTCACGAGCAGGCCGACGTCGGTGCGCGAAAGAATGACCTGCGGGCCACGCGCCTCGCGGTCGATGTCCTTGAGCAACGCGACGATGCGGTCGCCGGGGCGGTAGCTCTCGCGCGGGGTCTGCTCGCGCTGGGGAAGGATGGCTTCCGTCTTGCCATCGAGGTCGACGATGATGTTCGAACCACGCTCGAAGCGACGCACGACGCCGGTGATGATCTCACCGCGGCGATCCTTGAACTCGTTGAACACGATGTCGCGCTCTGCATCGCGAACGCGCTGGATGATGACCTGCTTGGCCGTCTGCGCCGCGATGCGGCCGAAGCCCTGGCGGTGCTGCTTCATGCGGAGCACGTCACCGAAGTCGCGGTCCTGCTGGCGTGCTTTCTCGCCGTCCGACTCAAGGTAGAAGATCTGGAAACCCAAGCTCTCGTCGAGCTCAGCCTCAAGGCCATGTCGGCGCGCATCCTCCGAGGAGATCTCGCGCTCTGGGTCTTCAACGACCTCAACGACCTTCATGTACTGGAAGAGATCGACGTTGCCGCTGTCCGCGTTGAAGTGGGCTTCAAGGTCACGCGTGAGGCCGAACGTGCGCTTCGCCGCCGTGAGGATGGCTTGCTCCATCGTCTCGATGAGCACGCTTGCGGCGATGCCCTTTTCCTTGCTGACCTGCTCGATGATGGTGTGGAGCGAAACGCCCGAGCTTTGCATGACAGACTCCTACAGGGCTCACAGCTGTGAGCTTCGGCTTCGACAACGGTTGCGGTTTCCCTCGCGGGAAGATTCACGGGTTTCCCTCGCGGGAACTTGAGGAACGGAAGACTTAGAAACGAAAGACGATGTTCGCCTTCTGAATATCAGCGAAGGGGATGACCCACGTGGTCTTGTTCGTGGCGTCGGCGATGTGCGCGGTCTGGTTCTCGAAGCGCTCGAGAATGCCCTGCACCTTGCGGCGGTTCGTGTCGTCGAGCGGCTTGGCGGATTGAACCCAGACCTCGGTGCCGACGAAGCGCAGGAAGTCGCGTTCACGAACGAGCGGGCGATCGACGCCGGGTGAGCCGACTTCGAGGCGGTAGCGACCGCTGGGAACGAGCCGTTCGTGGACGTCGAGGGTCGTGGAGAGATCGCGACTGACGGCCTGGCAGTCGGCCAGGGAGACGCCGCTGCCCGGGATGCGCGGCCCCTCTTGGGTGGTCAAATCCAGACGCTCGCGGTCGATCAGCACGCGCAACACCGCGCCGCCTTGCTCCCGGACCAATGCGACGTCGACGAGTTCGAGCCCATGCGCTTTGCACACGGGGTCAATCACTTGTTCGAGGGCGTTTTTTTCGGGAATGCTCATGCAGCGGTTACGGATTTCTCTCGCAGGGCGTTTTGCTGGAACGTGTAGACGGTCGTCTTCGGCTGCCGAAGGCTCCGCCAGCGGCCCCTTCTCTTGAGAGCTCCCGGAAGCGCGCGGAAACGCGCACAGGAACTCCCCTTTGAAAGGCGAGCGCGTCTACCACGCGATCTTTGCCCTCGCAAGGAGTCGTCTCCAAACGCTTGCCCAACGATACCTGACCCAGTCCGAACCCGATTCCGAAGGGTCTGGGCACCCAAAACCGCTGCCCGACATCGTTTTCAGGTGTTCCAGACACCAAAACCGCTGCCCGACATCGCTTCCAAATGTTCCAGACACCCCCTGCCGGAGAGTGCTCAGCGCAGGCGTGAGAGCGAGCCGATGCGCCAGGCGCTCATGGCCTGTCCGCCTGGGTTTGACGTCAGCTGGCGGGCCTGGGCCTTGGCTTGCTCTTCGGCGTGCATTGCGATCGAGATCGCTGCAGCGACTGCGACGGCATCCGTGTTGGCACCCTCGCTTTTGGCCTGGAGCAGCTCGGGGTGGTTCGGGATGAAGCCCGTGTCGTACTCGCCGCGGATGAACTCGTCGTGGTGGAGAACCGAGAGATGAAAGGGCAGGTTCGTGCGGATGCCGCAGACAATGTACTCGGAGAGTGCGCGTCGCATGCGCTCGACGGCCAGGGCGCGCGTGGGGGCCCAGACGCAGAGCTTCGAGACGAGCGGGTCATAAAAGCTCGGGATCTCAAAGCCCTCGTAGGCGCCGGAATCATCGCGAACGCCGGGCCCCGAGGGTGTGCGAAGCACCTCGAGCTTGCCGGGGCTGGGGAGGAAATTGGTCGTTGGGTCCTCGGCGTAGACACGGCACTGAATCGCGTGGCCGCGTGCGCGAACGTCGGCCTGCGTGTAGCCAAGGTGCTCGCCACGGGCGACGCGGATCATCTCGCGGACGAGGTCGAGGCCCGTGATGAGCTCGGTGATCGGGTGCTCGACCTGAAGGCGCGTGTTCATCTCAAGGAAGTAGAACGAGCCGTCTTGCGCAAGGAGGAACTCGCAGGTGCCTGCGCTGTAGTAGCCAACCGCCTTCGCTGCGCGCACGGCCACCTCGCCCATGCGTGCGATGAGCTCGTCGGTGCGCACATGCGAGGGTGAGGGTGTCTCCTCGATGACCTTCTGGTGGCGGCGCTGAATCGAGCAATCGCGCTCGAAGAGATGCACGACGTTGCCGTGCTGATCGCCGAGGACCTGAATCTCCACGTGGCGTGGTTTGACGATCGCCTTCTCGAGATAGACGTAGTCGTCGCCGAATGCGCTCTTGGCCTCGCTGCGGGCGCGATCGTAGGCGGCGCGCAGATCGTCTGGGTGCTCCACGAAGCGCATTCCTTTGCCGCCACCTCCGCCCGCTGCCTTCAGCATCACGGGGTAGCCAACCTCGACGGCGGCGATCGCGAGTTCTTCGAAGGTCGACGCGTTGGCGCCTGGGACGACGGGGACGCCGGCTGCGACCATGCGCTCGCGTGCGGAAGTCTTGTAGCCCATCGCATCCATTGCGGAGGCATCCGGGCCGATGAAGGTGATACCGGCAGCCTTGCAGGCGCGCGCGAATTCGGCCTTCTCGGAAAGGAAGCCGTAGCCGGGGTGAACAGCATCGGCGCCTGTCTGCTTGCACGCGTCGAGGATCTTTTGGATGACGAGGTAGCTCTCCCGGCTCGGCGATGCGCCGACGTAGACGGCCTCGTCAGCCATGCGTACGTGGAGCGCGTTTTTGTCGGCATCGGAGTAGACGGCGACACTTGGGATGCCCATCTCGCGCAGGGTGCGCAGGATGCGTACGGCGATTTCACCGCGGTTGGCGACGAGGACTTTGCGGCACGACGAGGGCGAGGTTTCCATGGGCTGCGAGGATGCCTGAGTGCGTCGCGAGGTTCCATGCGGAAGCGCTCGGCCTCGTCGTGTTCGCGGGCTCAACGTGATCGCGGCCTGCCTGACTCCGGCTCCCGCCAGGCGAGCAGGCCTCGGGAGCCGCCGACGAAGAGGCGCCCGTCTGGCCCTGGGCGAACGAATGTGAGCACCTCGTTGGTGAAGGGGCGCTCCGCCGTCCAGGTTCGGCCTTCGTCGCCTGAGTGGAAGATGCCTCCTCGCGCACTGACTGCGATGAGACCCGACGCGTGACTCGCCACGCCCGAGAGCAACTCGGACGTGACCTCGGCAGCGACCCACGACCCCGCCGGTCGCCGCGTGAAGATGCGCCCAGGCAACGCCGTGACGACGAGCGTCCCCGTCGCTGTGATGACCAACTCGCGCATGATGAGGTCAGGGGCAGGTGCGACCTCGACAGTCCACGTCCGACCGAAGTCGGTGGAACGTTCAAGCCGACGCCCACCCCCCGCGATCGTCCAGAGACTTCCCGCCGAGAATGCGACCGCAGAGAAGTGCTCGTCGCGTCCGACGGAGAGACTTTGCCAAGTCAGTCCGCTGTCATCGGAGCGGTAGCGCAACCCGCGCTCTCCAACGCAGAGCGCATGGCCCTCGTCGTCGATCCACACCGCGTTGAAGGGCCACTCGACATCGCCCATCGGGATGGCGGTCCAACGCGCCCCGCCGTTCGTGGACCGCAGGACCGTACCGCGATGCCCGACCGCCAAGAGGATCCCACGGGCGTTCCCAGTGACAGCGTTGAGCGCCTCGGAGGTGGGGACGCGAACCACGCGGAGCGGGCCTGTCGGTGTCGTGCTTCGCGCAAGCCAGCCTTGCTCTCCGACGGCGATGCGGACCTGACCATCGAACCAGGTGTCCAACACCGCCTCATGAAACGGGCGCGCGCCAACGGAGAGCGTTGCGCGGCCGCGTGCGATCGACCCGCCAGTGCCGACCGCAACCCACTCCGTGCGAGTAGAAGCGATGCCCGAGAAGGATTGCGAGAGGCGCGGTTGCTGCGAGAACGCTCGTGCACGCCCACTCATCTGAAGGAAGGTCGTTCCGCTGACAGCCAGGAAGACGCCAGCAGCATTGCGCCGCACGCGGAGAAGATCGGTGAGGACGCCCGTCTCAGTCAGCGACCACGTGGCACCCGCATCCCGGCTGCGCACCGCGAGCCCGCCAGCACCCACGCCGACCAGATCGCTCGCGTCGCCCGCGAACGAGAGGACGTTGCGCCCCTCGCCTTCCCAAACAGGATGCCAGGTGCGGCCCTGGTCTTGGGTTGAGGAGATGATGCCCAGAGGCCCGGAAATGAGAAGGCTTGGCCCGACGGAGTGCACGGCAAACGCAGGGTGAGGCGTGGCGCGACGCACAAACGAGTCCCCCGTCTCCACCCAGACGGCCCCCGCTGCACTGGAGACGACCGCCGCACCGCCCAGACAAGAGACGCCGGTGAGCGTCTCCCGCCCTGCGAGACTCGTCTCGATGACACGACCTTCTCGAACACGGACCACAGCGCCGTTCATGCCCACCGCGACCACCCCCGTGGCGCAGCACGCGAGGTGACGAAGCGCCTCGGTGGAGGCGAGCGACTCAGGTACCCAGGTGTTGCCGTTCAGCCGACCGAGGGTTCCGACCTCACCCGCTGCCCAGACGGTTCCGTCGGACGCCGTGCAGACGTCGTGCAACGTGTTGCCTTGGGGTGTGGGGCTCTCCCAGTGCCAAGCGGAGGAAGGCCATGAAAGAGGCTGGGCCTCTACGTGACCCGCCAGACTGGCGAGCAACGAGAGGCCCAGAACCCAACGAGACGCTTTCGTCAGGGGCACGTCCACACGAGGTTGATGCGGGACACACTCGGGACGGCGCCGTCGGACCCGGCGCGAAGCGACATGGTCACACGAAGCTGCGCGGAAGGCGCCACGCCCGCCGTCGAGAAGGCAGTGGCCATGTTGTACGGACTTGCAAGCGGCGGGATGGAAGCGACCGGAACGGGCGTCGCGGTTGCCAGGCCTGCGACGGTTGCTGCCGTACGCATGCTGACGTTGGTGGTCGTGCCCGCCGGGAAGCTTCCTGCAACCTCGAACGTGGAGAGCACGGGGTTCGCACAGCCGAGGTCGAACGTCTGCTCGTAGCTGCCTTGCGGAATCGAGGCGCGACGAACCGAGCCGGTGAAGTCCGAGTACGAGTAAGACATATTCGGCCCGGAGAATGTCGTGACCGCGCTCGTCATTGGGTCAAGACGCAGCAAGCGCGAGTCGCCGTTGTAGTGGGCGAGCCAAACAGCGCCAGAGCGGTCGACGCCAACAGCCGACGGGAACGCGCCGCTCGGGTTCGCGGGACCATCGAAGTAGGTGAACGCCGAGGCCGGAATGTTGCCGGGCGCACCACCTGCCGGACCGCCCACGAAGGACGACACGGCCATACGCGCAAAGCTCGTCCGCCCAGCCTCGTTCAAGCCCACCCAGATATTGCCGAGCGCATCGCTCGTCACGCCGAGAGATGAGCCTGAGCGAAGAGGTACCTGTGTGCTCTGGCCGGTCATCGGGTTGTAGCCGTAGAGCGCACCGCCGACAGGCGAGAACCAGAGGCGTCCGAGCGCATCGGCAGTGGGGCCGTAGAGGCTGAAGGGTAGATTGACTACCGTGCCAACAACGCGTGTGGTGGTGTCGATCGGCTGAATCCGGTTGCCATAGGTTGCCCAGAGCCGACCGTCCGAGGTCACAACCGCACCGTAGGGCTGGAGGCCGATGCTCAGCGTATTGAGCGTGCTTCCGTCACGTGGATCGAGCCGGAAGAACTGGCTCGTGTTGAACGCACCCACCCAGACGTAGCCGTTCGGTCGCGCAGCATCGCCACGGTCGATGGTAATGGCGCGGAGCACAGCGTTCACTGCACCCACGTTGGCCGTCCAGAGAACGCACTCGTCAGCGCCCCAGGCGAGGGGTGTTGCGGAGGTTGCGGTGTCGATCATGCCGTTGCCGTTGCGGTCGATACACTCCGCTCGGTCTCCCGCGATCTTGGTCACGGTGCCTTGCATATCGAAAGCGCGGTTGGCGATGTACGCGTCACCGTTGCCATCGACGACAACACGCGAGGGCATGTTGCAGCCGCTCTCCCAGCAGCAGCGACCTGCACATTCGCCCGAGGGAAGACCCACGCGATACCGCGCAACCTCAGCACGCATGGATGCGTCCCAACGGCTGACAGTGCTCTCGCGCACGTTGACCACCCAGAGGAAGTCGCGCGACGTCGTCGTGACCATGCCGCTGGGCGAAATCGCGCCCGTCGTCGGGTTCTCGTCGAGGTCACGGATCGTGCCGCCTGAGAACGGGTCACCCGTGGAACCCACGACCACCGTGCGACACTCGCAGCCGTTGGCCGAGCGTCCGTCGCAGTCCGCGTAGCCTGCGTTGCAGGCGCCCATCACACAGGCATTCGACGCGCAGCTTGCGGCCGCGTTCGGGAAAGAGCAGCGGTTTCCGCAGCGGCCACAGTGATTGACGTTGGTAGCGAACTCTGACTCGCAGCCCGTCGCCGTGCTCGTGTCGCAGTCTCCGAAACCACCGTTGCAGGTCATGATGCAGCGGTCGCTGCACGACGCGGTCGCATTCGCATAAGGGCCGCACGTGGTGCCGCAGGCGCCACAGTTCTGCGGGTCGAAGCGCGTGCTGACGCAGTCGCCGCTGCACTCCGTGAGACTGCCTCCGCAAGAGAGCGTGCAGACGCCCATCGAGCAAACCTGGCCGGCACCGCAAGCTGTCCCGCAGGCGCCGCAGTTGGCGCGATCGCTGCGCGTGTCAACGCACGCAGAGCCGCAGATGACCTGGGGCGCCGCACAGCTCAGTTCGCAGGAACCAGCGATACAGACATCACCCGCGTCGCAGACGTTGCCGCAGGAGCCGCAGTTGTTGCGGTCGGTCTGGTAGTCGCGGCAAACGCCCATGCACGCGTTGAGGCCCGCACCGCACGAAATCACGCACGCGCCTTCGACACAAACGAGACCGTCACTGCAGGACGTTCCGCAAGCACCGCAGTTCGCACGGTCGGTCTGCAAGTCGCGACACACGCCCGTGCAGTTGTTGAGTCCCGCACCGCAGCTCGTCTCGCAGACGCCCGCACTGCAGACTTCGCCCGCAGCGCACATCGTTCCGCACGCGCCGCAGTTCGCACGGTCGGTCTGGAGGTCACGGCAAACATCGCCGCAGAGCATGAGCGAGCTTGCACACGAGGCTGCGCACGCCCCCTCCGAGCAGACCTGGCCGTCGGCGCACGTCGTTCCGCATGCACCACAGTGAAGGCGATCGTTGGTCAGGTCGCGGCAGGTTCCGTCGCAATCCGTCAGACCGCCGCCACAGCTGACCTCGCACATACCAGCGCTGCACACCTGGCCGGGCATACAACCCATACCGCACCCGCCGCAGTTCAAACGGTCCGTCTGGAGGTCGCGGCAAACGCCTTCGCATTCCGTGAGCGGGGAGCCGCAGGTGAGCGAGCAAACGCCATCGGAGCAGACCTGGCCGGAGCCGCAGGTGATGCCGCAAGCGCCGCAGTTTGAGCGGTCGGAGGAGAGATCACGGCAGTTTCCTGAGCAGTCTTCGAGACCGGTCTCGCAGGTGAGCCCACAAGTCCCACCGCTGCATACCTGGCCGGTCATGCACGCAAGTCCGCAGGCGCCGCAGTGCAGTCGGTCGCCGCTCACATCGCGACAGACGCCGTCGCACTCAAGCTGGCCTCGTGGACACGCTGTCTCGCACGTGCCGGAAACGCAGACGTCGCCCTCGGCGCACGTCGTCCCGCATGCCCCGCAGTTCGTGCGGTCGGCGGAGACGACAACGCACTCGTCGCCGCACTGCGTCTCCCCAGGACGACACAAGGGGGTATCGGTTCCCGCGTCGGGGTTTCCCGCACCGACAATCGGAACACCACATCCGACTGCGCCAAACGTACTCATCGCTGCAAACAAAGTTGCGACTCGAACTGTCGCGAAAAGTTGAGCTCTCATCGACCCCTCCCGGGTGCTGTTGGGTATTCCAGACTTTCCACGCTCGCTCTTTCCGATTGTAGATGTCAAGGGGTTCCCTGTTTGTGTAGAGTGGTTCCCCGGAGGACAAATGAGAGGACCATTGCAGTGGGCATGTGTTGCGACGGCTGTGTCGACGCTGTTGGTGACGGACGTGGCGTATGCAGAACCGCCCCTTCACAGCGGACGCGTCGAGGGCGCACTCGGCATTCCAGTGTTGTCGCCACACGCTCAGCGCTTCGACGTTGGTGGTGGATTGGCACTCGCTTACGAGTTGCGACCGATTCCCTGGCTCGGGTTTGAGTTGCGCGGCTCGGCCTACTGGTTGCCATCGTCGCGTTCTTTCCCCACGCAGGCAGGGTTTGGCACCTACTACGCACCTGCCCTCGGCGCGCGTGTCTACCCGCTCGTTGATCTGGGTGTCGGTGACCTCTGGATCGGCGCAAGCGGCGCCATCGTCATCACGGGCGATCAAGTTCGTCCCGGGTTTGAAATCGGATTGGGATATGAATTCGATATTGAGAGCACCGTGCGACTCGGTCCTTTCATTCGATACATCCACACCTTCCAAACCGAACGTCCCTTCCCCGATGCCTACGACGCTGGTTTCTTGTCGATCGGCGTCTCCGTCGCCTTCCCGGGTCTTCCCGCACGGCCGCGCGATTCGGACTTCGACGGACACCTCGACTCGGTCGATCAGTGCCCCGCGGAGCCCGAGGATGATGACGGGTACCAGGATGATGATGGCTGTCCTGAGGCGGACAACGATGGCGACGGCATCAACGACCTCGAAGACCGCTGTCCGCGTGAGGCGGAAGACATGGATGGTCAGCAGGACGAAGACGGCTGCGCAGAGACCGATGGCGACCTGGACGCTGACGGAATCACGGATGCCGTCGATGCTTGCCCGACGGCCCCGGAAGACCGCGACGGTCACGACGATGGCGATGGCTGCCCCGACACGGACGACGACGGCGATGGCATCCCCGACGCGGGCGACCGCTGTCCAAACGAGCCCGAGACGGTGAACGGCCATGAGGACGACGACGGTTGTCCAGATGTCGCGCAGAGCGCCGACAGCGCCCGCCTTGAGCAACTTGGTCAGCGCATTCTCTTCCCGCGCGAGCGCGCATATGTGGAAGGCAATAGCCGCCCTGCGTTGCGCCAGGTCGCACACTTCCTTCAGGAGCACCCCGAGATCCTGCGCGTGCAGGTCCAAGCGCATGCCAGCGAAGAGGGCAGCCCCGAATACAACATGGACCTCTCACGTCGCCGCGCAGAGCGCGTGGTTCACCTCCTTCAGGAGGATGGCGTCGCCGCGGATCGCCTGACGGTAGAAGCGCTTGGCGACCGTGCCCCAGAGTTCACTGGCGGCAGCGAGGAAGACCACGCACGCAATCGCCGCGTTGTCTTCATCATCCTCGAGACCGCGCCGCACTGAGCGCAGCCACTCGATAAAAAAACTGAAGGAGCGCGGTGATTCGCGCTCCTTCAGTTTTTTCCGACGCAGGCCTTTTGCGACGCAGGCCTCTCGCGACCCAGGCTCTTTGTTGGTCGCATGTCGATTTCGTAGAACAGTTTTTCGTCTCGCGAACACACCTCTTGGAAGGCGCAGAGGTCCTCATCTCGAGGGCCGCGCTGAGGAGGTTGCTTATGATCCGCATCGCCCGGACGGGTTCACTCGCGTTCGCCCTCACATCGCTCGCGCTCATCACGCAGGCAAGCTCCACGAGCCTTGCGGAGGGCGGGCACGTTCAGCTCCACATCAACGGTCTACGCAACGAACGAGGTGAGATTCGTGCAGCCATCTTCGCCTCGGCAGACGGCTGGACTGAGCGAGGCCGCGAGGTCGCCACCTGCCGCGCCACCATCCACGAAGGACGGGCCACGTGTGTCTTCCGAGACATCGCACCGGGTGAGTACGCGATTGCATTCCTTCACGACGAGGATGGAAACGGCGACCTCGCGCGCAACTTCATCGGCATCCCTGAAGAGGGCTTTGGCTTCTCGAACGACGCACGCCCCGGGCTCGGCGCACCTTCCTTTCGCGACGCGTCGATCACGCACAGCGGAACGAACACCTCGCTTCACGCGCACGTGAGGTACGGGCTGTGAGCGCCGCATCGACATGTCCCGGCGATGACGTTGCGCATGGCACGGCAACATCGAGGCAAGCGGCTCGGGCACGCGCGCTGGGTCGGCTTGGGCCGGTCTTTGACCGTGTGTGGCCGAATGCACAGCGCGCTTCACTACACGTCCCCGAGGGCCCCGCACTCTTTGTGGCGAACCACAGCGGAGGATGCCTCGCGATGCTTGAGCCGCTCCTCCTCGCTTACCGCGCAGGCAACCCCACACACATGCCGCGCCTCCTCCTTCATGAGGTGATGTGGCACTCACCCTTCGGGGCCCAACTTCGCGACCTAGGCGCGGTGCGTGCGTCGGCCGAAAACGCCAATCGCCTTCTCGCACAAGGCGAATCCGTCCTCGTCTATCCGGGCGGAGATCGCGAAGTCTTTCGCCCCTTCGGGCAGCGCGATGAAGTGCAACTCGGTGATCGTCGCGGCTACGTGAAGCTCGCGCTGAGACATGGCGTGCCGATTGTTCCGGTCGTGACCTCGGGTCTTCAATCCGGCTTCATCTCGCTCACGGATGGAAGCGCACTCGCGCGCCATGTGCCTCTCGCCAAGCGCCTTCGGGTAGGCGTCTTGCCCGTGACGCTCAGCTTCCCCTTCGGCCTCTCGATCGGCATCCCGTTCCCCTACCTTCCCCTCACCACCGACGTCTCGATCCGGGTGCTCCCAGCGCTGCGCTTTGCACACGGCGGCGATCGCGCGGAAGACGACGACACCTTCGTCGAGGCTTGTCATCAGGAGGTCGTCCGCGTGATGCAGCGGGCCCTCGATGTGCTCAACGGCGAGCGTCGACAAGCGCGTCGCGGTGCGCTCCATCGCCTGCTGGGTCGCGTCCTCGATCGCATCGAGAGCCTCACCGGCGCGCGACATCCTTCCTTGGCACCCCTTGAAAACGCCCCAAAAACAAAGTGTTTGGAGGCCCATGTCGATTCCTTTGAACGAAGCACGAACGAGCGAACACGGACTTTCCATGAGACTCGCTCAGGCAGCTTTCGTCCTTCTCGTCCTGTCGGGTTGCACCTTCGGCGTCACGCAGGCTGATGTCTCCGTCTCCTCGGAGAGCACCGCGGCATTCGACACATTCACGTTCGATGCACGCGCGCCGGCCCTCTCCGACACAACCCTCGTGCTCCGCGGTGACGATGCCTTAGGAGCACGCACAGTCGCGCATGTGCTCGGCCTCGTGACGTCGAACAGCGATGAACTTCGCACGGCGATCACGCTGCCCTACGTCCTACAGGGGCGCTCGCTCGCGCTCGACGTCCAGATCACGGGCCCGCGCGCAGACTCGATGTGGATCGAGACGCTTACGACGCAATTGCCCCAGACGAGCAACGTTCTTGTCACCTCACCCAACGTCAACGTCGACATCGATGCGATCGACGGCGCGCTCACGGTGCAAGGCGCGCGGGACATTCTGATTCGCCACGGCAATGAGGTCGCGCTGAGCACGGTGGTCGGAAACATCGATGTGCATGCACGCTCCGGGTCGCTTGTCACCGAGGTCGGCAACATTGTGCTCGCGCTCGATGCGCCGCTCACCGAAGGCTTCGAACTCAGCGCGCGTGTTGGCGAGGTCACGATTGCGCGGGCAGCCAGCGTTGGCTTTGTGCTCCTCGTGGAGAGCGAACAATGCGAGCTCGATGTCGAGGGCCGTGTGGCAACGGTGTATGGCCGCAGCGAGCAAACCATCGGCGCAGGCGGCCCCACGATTCACGTCACCTCGACACAGCGCATTCGCATTCGCATTCGCATCCAGGGCTGAAGCCGCGCAAGAGGAGCAGCAGGCATGCGAGATTCGTGGACATTGGCGATGCCCCAGCTTGAGAGCCAGACCGAGGACCTTGCTCGTTCGGATGAGCGCGCGCTTGCCCTGCGTATCGCACAGGGCGACGTGAACGCGCTCGCTGCGGCGTATGACGCGCATCACCAGGTCGCCCGTGCGCTCGCGCGCCGCATTCTCTCCAACCACGCGAGCGCCGAGGACTTGGTGCATGACGCCTTCGTTGCCCTGCCCAGTGCGGCGCGCAGCTTCGAGGGGCGCAGCAGCCTGCGCACATTCATCCTCTCGGTCGTCGTCAACCAGGCGCGCAATGCCAAGCGCGCAACGGCGCGTCGACTCCGCGCGATGGACGAGCTGGAGCTCTTGCCGACACCGGACGTCGAGTCGCCGGAGGAGCGCGAAGAGCGAAGGCAACTCGGCCTCCTCTTGCTTCGACTTCTCGACGCGCTTCCGATGGAGCAGCGCCTGGTCGTCGTCCTCTGCATGGTCGAAGAGCGCACCTCACGCGAGGCCGCCGAGATCATGTCTATCCCCGAAGCAACCGTTCGAACCCGACTCTTCCACGCACGCCAAAAGCTCCGCGACGGCTTCGAGAAGGAGATGCGATGACGCAAGAAGACGACCGTTTCGAGCGAGCGCTCGATGCCGCGCGCGCGATGACAAGAGGCGAAGGCGCAGCCGATGCGACCCGCGCACGCATTCTGAAATCGCATGCGGAGGGCCAGGCAAGGACGAAGCGAATCACGCAGTGGCTTGCGATCGCCGCAGCAGCCGCAGTCGCGTTCGGCGGATCGACCGCTTGGGCTTACTGGACAGGACGCCTCGACGGCTTGTTCACCCCCGCGCCAACAACAAGCTCAGACTCAGTCGCAGTCACAGACTCCGTCGCGGTCACAGACTCAGTCGCAGTCACAGACTCAGTCGCAGTCACAGACTCAGTCGCAGTCACAGACTCAGTCACAGACTCAGTCGCAGTCACAGACTCAGTCGCAGTCACAGACTCAGTCGCAGTCACC
>JBILQT010000596.1:0-2596 GCA_044373065.1 Sandaracinaceae bacterium | reverse complement strand
CGAAGAGCGAGGTGCCGCATTCTTCCGCCGAGCTGCGAAGCGATGACCCGCTCGTGCGTGAGCAAGCCCTTCAACGCGAGAAATCCCTCCTCTACGTGGCCGCAAGCCGAGCGCGTGATGAGCTCTACGTCTTCGCCGCAGGCACCTTGAGCCCGCTGATTTCGGCCTGGGCAGGCGAGCGCACCAGCGGCCCGGCGACGCCGAAGAAGCGCAACCCAAAGGTTGCACGTGCTGAGTCGGCTGAGGTGACGCGCAACCCGAAGGTTGCAGATCCAATGCGCAACCCAGAGGTTGCACATGCGATGGATGGCGAGGCGATACGCAACCCAGAGGTTGCAGAGCCGATGCGCAACCCAGAGGTTGCAGATCCGGCGGACGAGGCTCTCGCCCGCGTGCTCGCTTCCCGTCTCGACAGCCTCGAACTCACGACGCGCATGGCGAGCTTCGCGCAGCGTGAAGGGCTCGTAACGCTCGGCGATCTCGCACGCCTCTCGCCCTATGAGTTGATGTCGAAGCCCAATCTGGGTCGTCTCACGATGTCCAAGACGCGCCAGTTGATCGAAGACCTCACGGGGCGCTCGTGGGAATCGCTGAATGCCTTCACAGCGGAAGCCACTGCGGAGAAAGCTGGCGTGTTCTCGGCAGGCATGGACTGGGATGCGATGCGCCTCGCACTGAGCCCAGAGCAAGCCACCACGAGGCTGGAGAACATGGAGATCTCAGCGCGCATCCGCCATTTTGCGGAGAAGCGCGCATTGCTCACGCTAGGTGAGTTGGCGACGGTCTCGACGTCTGAGCTCAGCGCCGCGGACAACGTTGGCCGAGGCTCGATCAAGCAGCTTCCGTCGTCGGTTTGGGAACACTTTCAGAAAGCGCGTTCGACTTCTCCCTCGGGCGCAGGCGAAGCGGCTGTCGACTCGGAGAGCGAGGGCCTGCTTGAGCTGTGGAAGGCGATGCTTGAGCGCTTGGAAGGTGTGCCGCGCATCGTCCTCACACGTCGCTCCGGCCTTGGTGGAGCCTCGGAGACGCTGCGTGAGATTGGCGAGATGCTCGGTGTCTCGCGCGAGCGGATTCGTCAGATCGAGTCTGACTCGATCAACAGGCTGGCCCGGCGTGGTTGGACGCACACGCTGCTTCCCCGCATCGAGAGCGCGCTCGCAGAAGGCGCTGCGTCACTTCGTGAGTTGGGCGCCGAGCGCTGGTGGAGTGCCGCGGCCGCGCAGCCTGAGGTGATGCGCTACCTCGTTGAAGACGTCATCAAAACCGACGCGTTCGTGGTGGAGCTGGACGGCATGGATTGGCTCTCGCGTGCACCTGCAAACATCATCAAGACGGCCTGGGCGTCCGTGCGCAACGAGGCCGAAGCCGTGCCGTTGCCAGCCCCGCGTGAGGCCTTCGATGCCATTGCATTGGCCTCGGAAGGCACCGTTGGAAGGCGCCTCGCGTCTCAGTTCGCGAAGATGCTGCGCGACACCTTCCACTACGCGAGCGAGGCCCCCGACGCGCAGGTCGTTGCGATGGGCGAGAATCGCGTCGCGCGCCTGATGGCGCTTCTTCGAAAGAGCCCCGAGCCCATTCACACGGAGGAGGTGGAGGCTGTGCTCGGTGGTCGCACGTATCTCCCCGAGGAGGTGGTTCGCTTCGGTGGTGGACGCATCGGATTGCGAAGCCACATTCCTGATTTCGATGTGTGGAAAATGCGCCTGGTGCCCGTGTGCGTTTCCATCATCGAGCGCGTCGACCCAGAGCGTCAGTGGTCCTGCACCGAGCTGCACGACGAGCTGCGCGAAGAGTTCGAGCTCCCTGCGTGGCTGAACCCCTTCGTGCTCTCTGCCTTCATCCGCGCAGGCGACGAGCTCAACTCACTCGGAAGGCTTCGCGTTGCTTTGCCTGGCAAGGGCGAGAACGAGAGCCGCATCTACCTGCACGACCTGATGGAGAAGCTCCTTCGTGAAGCGGGCAGGCCAATGGAGCGCGAGGTGTTGGTCGAGCAGATCAATGCGCGCATGGGCATCAGCGAGTTCGCAATGATTCAATGCTTCACGCGCCCGCAGTTCGTGCGCCTCGATGGCCTTCACTACGGGCTCACCGATCGTGACGTCCCAGGTGGCGCCGTAGCCATCGCGGAAGTGCGTGATGAGCTCGCCTCCGTGCTCGAACGAAGAGGTCGAGGCCTCTCGCTCTTTCACGCGCACGAGCACGTGATCATGCTCTCGTCCACGCACGCTTCGTGGACCCACGAGCTCGTGTATTCCGTCCTCCACGGAGACCCGCGCTTCCGCTTCACCCAGAGTGGCGCAGTAGGCCTCTCAACATGGGATTCAGTCGGTGTGCCGACGCGTCTGGAGTTGGTGCGTAGCGCGCTGGAGAAGTCAGAAGGACGCGTGTCGGTGGATGCGGTGGTGGCGCTGATTCAGGCGCACTACGGAGAGACGGTTGGTCGCGGGACGGTGGGGGCGATTGCGATGAAGGTTGGGGCGTATTTGAGTGGGGATTGGGTGGTGGCGAAGGGGTGAACGCTCGGTCGACGCGACCATGACGAGGTCGTTGCGTGTGTTGATCGAAAACATCCGCGCTGTCAGAGTTGAAGGTATGA
>JBILQT010000595.1:0-2602 GCA_044373065.1 Sandaracinaceae bacterium | reverse complement strand
GACCGCGGGCGCCGACTGCGCGCCAGCCTCGGTGGAGTTCACCAAGAAGGCGGCTCCTGCCGTCCCATCCGGTGCAAAGACACGCGCACGAACACCGGTGCCACTCGCATCGGCATTGGCCTCGACCCACGCCACCACGAAGCTGCCATCGCTCAGGGCTGCGACACTTGGATTCGATTGCGCGCCCATCATCTCCGCCACGGCGACCTCATCGCCCGCAACGCCGTCGGCACTGACCAGGCGGTAGTACACAAGGCCGCTGCGCTCGTACGTCAGGACGAAATCGGAGGCACGCCCTGCGAGCGCGGGTGCGCTTGCGCCCATCGCGGCGAGGGTCGCATCGGCTCCGAGGGGATTCGGCGAGCCCGCCGCAAAGGCACGCGTGTAGACGCCCGCTGGCGTTCCACCATCCACAAAAGCGACGAGGAACGCGCCTGCCCCAGTGAACGCCGCGGTCGGTGCATCCTGCGCATTCGCATCATCGGCGCGTGCATTGACGAAGGCTTGCTCGGCAACGAGGCGATCGGAGAAGAAGCCCACGCGCAGATTCGCTGTTCCGCGAAATACCGCGGCTGCGAAGGCGATGCGTCCATTGGGTGCGACCGCGAGCGCGCTGTCCGTCGTGACATCGAGGCGACCAATCGTTGCGCGATCGAGAACGGTCGTGAGCGTCGCATCCTCTGCCAACACCGCGGAGGTCGTGATCGGAAGCCCCGTGGGCTCAAGGGCTCGAACGCCCGCTTCGAGCCGATCGGTGATGAACGAGACCACCGCATGATTCGTCCCCGAACCCGCGATACGCGGCAGCTCCTGCGCCCCCTCCATCAGTGTTGAATTGAGCACGTAGGGCGTCGTCTGGCAGGTGGCGCTGCAATCGCCAACGCCCGGCGTGGTGCACTGCTCATCGGGGCTCAGGCGTCCGTCGCTGCACACGCCGGGCGTCACGATTGGGTTGAGCGTGATGGCGACACCGCGCGTGTCGTTGCTTTGCAAGTCGATGACCTCAGCGCAGCCCGTTGCGGTGAACGTGTTGCGCACGCCACTGACCGGGTCGGTGCCCTTCGCACGCACCAGCGCGACGTACGTCCCGGGAGGCACACGCACCTCCTGCATGGCGCGTCCGCCACTCGGTGTGAGCACCAGATCCGCCACAGCACCGGGTGTGCTTCCCACCGGCATATCCGGCACTTCCGGCGCCACGATGCCGCGCGAACCATCGCAGACGTGTGTCGCACCGGGCATCAAGTAGAGGCGAACTTCATCGGCGTCGTCCAGCAATCCAAGGGGATCGCGAAGGCTCACGGGCATCGCGTCTGCCGCGCTCATGCACGAGGAGAGTGCGACGCTGGCAAAGAGAGGAAGCACCTGCTGCGCGCGCCTGGATGAAGACCTGGTCATCTCGCTAAGGTACCAAAGAAGGCTCGTCCTGGAGCACTTCATCGATCTGCTCCGCAAGCAAATGAAGGCCGCGAACGCCAACCGCGTGATGACCCACCACCTCCGGTGCGCGTCCGTCTGCTTCGGGCGTGTTGGCGTCGCGCGCTGCGCGCCCTTCCGCACCCGTGAAGATGCGAGCGAGGCGATGGCCCAGATGCACCAACGCCGTGAATTTCGCCGCATTTCGAGGGATCGGGATACGCGGATAGTCGCGAAGGAAGTGCCCCCCAAACCGTGCGCGCACGCGCGTCGAAGAGAGCCAAGCGCCCACATAGGCGAGTGCATCGGTCGGGCTTGCATCAATGCCGAGCGCACCAAGCGTTGCCGCGATGTCGACGCCCAGGTTGGGCGATCCATCCGAGCGATGCGAGGGGAATGCACGCGCACGACAGGACGAGCGCGTCGACAGAAAGCAGTTGTCGAGGATCGATGTCGCAAACGCAAGATGCGCCCACGGGCGTTCACCGCGATCCTGCCGCGCGCAGATCAGTGCGAGCCCAGACTGCTGCATCGCGGAGGCGAGCTCAGGGCGCATGCGGTGACACCAGAGCGGATGCGCAAAGAGGAGACGCTCCTCAAAGGGCCGATAGGCCAGAGGCACGATGAAGCGCTCGAGCTCGCCCTCCTCGATCACAAGGCGAAGGGCTTGCACCGCACGCTCCGAGTCGAAGTGCGCACGCGCCTTGGGAAGGCCCTCACCACGCGCCATCGCGTGCAGCTTGTCGATCAGCAAAGGGCGTGAATTCGACGTGATCCATGCGTCTCGGTTGGTCTGCACACCCTCGGCATGAAAGGGAAACCACGCGGCGAGCGAGGGCCAAGCTTCATACGCGCCCTCCATGCGCGGCCCTGGCACAAACGAGCGCGCGGGTGTCTCCACAATCTGCCAGGCGACGCCCTTCTCCCATGCCGCACGCTTACTCGCCTCATCACCACGAAGGCGCGCGTAGGTCGTCGCCACGCGACGCTTCATCGGGCCCTTTGCACAGAGCAGCACTGCCGCACCGGGCCTCACACCGAAGAGGTTTGCATCGCGCTCGCCCGCATTGCGCGCCGTGAGCGCAGAGCCTCCGAGGTCGAGCACGCGCACCTCATCGAAGGCCTTCACGAGCGAGGCACGCATGCCGCGATGCACAGGCCCATCGAGGTAGGAGTGGTTGGTCAC
>JBILQT010000234.1:0-11485 GCA_044373065.1 Sandaracinaceae bacterium | reverse complement strand
TCCGATGTCCCGCTTGGGCGGCGGCGAGCGAGGCCTCGGCATCGTCTTCTTCGAGACGCAGCACGCGTTCGAGCTCGGTGCGCTGGGCGAGGAGCGCATCGGCATCGGCATCGAGTCGATCGGCCCGCGCACTCGCCATCAGCGCACCCTCGAGCGAGAAGGAGACGGTGACGCCCGCATCCCATGTGGTGAAGACCTGGAGCGTGTCCTGCGCGAAGGCGCGCGGGTGGGGCGTGGCCACATCGACGCCGAAATGCGCTGACACCTGCGGTAGTGCGGAGAGCCGCTCTCGCAGCGCACTCGTTCGCGCGGCGTGCTCGGTGCCGGTGAGCGCTTCGATCTGAGGATGAGTGGCGGGATGCGTTGTCGCGTCTTGCGCAAGGACGCCCGAACTGAGCCCTGTCGTCGCGACTGCGCCGTCGAGGGCGAGCATGGATGCAAGGGCCCGCGCTGCAGAGGCCCGCGTGGCCGCCGCGCGTACGTGCTCGGCCTCGACCGAGACGAGCTGTGCGCGCACCTCCAATCGCTCGGCCTCGGAGGTGAGGCCAGCCTCGACGCGGGCCGTGAGCGTCTCAAGCCAGAGCCGATGACCCTGCTCCACCTCCGTGAGCAACGCCTCGGTGGCCTCCGCGTGTGCGAGCGCAATCCAGCGCCGGCTGGCCTCGGCTGCGGCGGTCCATCGCGCAGCGTGCAGACGGGCCCCTGCTGCCTGCGACTGCGCCTCTTGCGCCTCGAATCCAAGGGGCGCGGTCGTGAGCAACGTCGTGAGCGGCAGGGAGGCTTCGACGCGGGCTGCATGGGCGTCGAGCAGCTGGGGCAGGACGAACTCGGCGCCTCCCACATCGAGTGTGCGTGCCCTGGGGTCGAGCTCACTCAAGCGTGTGTAGCGACCGCTCACGGCGACCTCGGGGATGAATGCGTAGGCAGCTCCGCGCGCCTCGGCCTCTGCACCGCGTTGCCCGGCTTCGGCGATGCGGAGTTCGGCGCTGTGGGAGACGGCGCGTGCGATGGCCTCGCCCTCCGTGATGCGATGCTGGGCAACGCCGACGAGGGGCCAGTGGAGAAAGAGTGCGAGCCAGGCTGCGCGTGCGATCACGAGGCACCTCCGAGCACCACGGCATCGCCATCCCGCAGCGAACCTGGGTCGAGCACCAGCCGCTCACCGTGCAGCACGCCGCGGGCGACAAAGACGGCATCGGCTTGTCGGCGCGTGACCTCCAGCAGGCGCTCCTCCGCGTGGCCATCGACGACCACGAAGACGCGGCTGACACCGCCCCGCTCGAGGATGGCGGCACGCGGAACAGACACGAGCGTGCGCTCTCCGAGCGGCAACTCCACGGTCGCGTAACCACCGGGCAAGAGGCGCGGGTCGAGCGCGAGGAGAGCGAGCGTCGTGCGCGTGCGGCGCAGCGGGTCGAGCGCGGGCCCCACTTCGATCACGCGGCCAGCAAAGCGCGCGTCGGGTGCTGCCGTGGCGATGGCTTGCACCTCGGTGTCGAGGGCAACGTGCGTGACGAGACTCTCGGGGACCTCAAAGCGCACGCGACGCGGCGCCTCATCGACAAGCTCCATCACGGTCGTTCCCGCGGCGATCACCTGGCCAAGGTCGACACTGCGCGCGACGACGCGGCCTGCGAAGGGCGCACGCACGATCGCCTCATCGAGCGCGCGACGGTCCTGAGAAACGCGCGCGGTGGCGCCACGCAGGGCGGCCCTGTCAGCACGCTCCGTGCGTGTTGCAGCCTCTTGTTCGGAGCGAGCGAGGGCGAGCTCGGTGCGTGCGCGCTCAAGATCCTCTGGCGTGACAGCACGCGCCTCGATGAGTGCATTGGCGCGCACGAGCGCTGCTTCTGCGAGCGCCACACGTGCCTCGGCCGCCGTGCGGGCCGGCGAGGGCGCGCTTGCGTCTCCCGTGCGTGCGTGGGCCTCGGCGAGGCTTGCGTGGCTTGCGAGAAGCGCATCGCGCAGCTCTCCGGTGCGAAGGCGCAGCAGCGGCTGATTGGCCTCCACATGCTCGCCCACGGAGACGAGCAACGCCTCCACGCGACCGCCGACCAGAGGCGCCAAGAGGGCGCGGTGCTCGGCCTCCAAGGTGCCGCCGACCGAGCGTGTCTCGACGACACGCTGCGCTGCGACCACGACCGTCGCGACCACGCGCGGGGCCTCCACGTCCTCTGCAGCAACCGCTGTGGCGCACCCAGCGCCCAGAGCGCCCAATGGCAAAAACGAACCCAAGACGAGCGCGAGCCTCATGGCCCACGCAGCGCGACCGATGCGATGCATGCATTCCTCCTCAGGCGATGCCGTCGCGTTCAGCGCGTCGGCTCGACTCTGCCCAAGGTGCGGTAGCGCGTGCCCTGTGGCTCTCGGGTTCCGACGAGCTGGGTCCTTGTGTCGACGAGCTGGGGTGACCGGAAGACAGCCCGCAAGCGGCCGCCCCAGACCTCAGCGTCGCAGGCCGACGGCGCGCTCGATGAGACGCTCACGCACCTCGGTTGCACGCTCACGCGCCACGGGGACTTCCAGCGTGCGGGCACCACGGCCGAGCGAGATCATCATCTCGCCCTCGCCCCGATCCAACCCGCGCACGGCTGCGAGGTTCACGAGCCAGCTTCGATGCACACGCAGGATCGGCTGGCCGACAAGCGCGCTCTCCATCGCGGTGAGCGAGAGGTCGAGGTCAAAGCGACCTTGCTCGGTGTGCACGAACGAGAGGCGTGACTCGGACTCAAACGCGAGCACCTCAGCCAAGGGAATGAAGAGAAGCCTTCGACCATCGCGCGCGACGATCCGAACCTTCTCGGGCGCGGCAGGGGGCGTGCGGTGTGCGGCCAACAAGCGCTGCACGCACTGCTCGACGCGCTCGGCCGTGAAGGGCTTGAGGAGGTAGTCCACCGCGCCCAATCGATAGCCCTCGATGGCGTGCTCACTTGACGCAGTGGTGAGCACAAAGCGTGGTGCGGAAGGCATGCTGGCCAAGGACTGCATCCAGTCGAGACCGCCGCGCACATCGCCTGCAAGCCGCACATCCACAAAGGCCACATCGAGGCCGAGCGAGGGCTCTTCGGTCAACACGGCACTGGCCTGCGCGGCCTGACTCACCGAGGCCAGCACGGCCACGCGCTCGGTGTTGTGCAGGAGCTCCACAAGGTAGTTGCGGGCGGGACGCTCATCCTCGAGCACCAAGGCTCGGATGCGATCGTTCATGGTGCTTGCTCCGGAAGCTGAATGCGCAGCACGGTCTCTTGGTCCTCGCGAAGGATCTGTAGGCTTGTCTCCGTCCGCTGAAGCGCAAGGCGTCGCTCGACGATGTGAAGGCCTTTGGCGCCCGTGCGGCGAGGCAAGACAAAGCCAGGCCCGTTGTCGCGCACATCGATGATCACCGCGCTGCCCTCGCGGCGCGCACGCACGATGACGCGGCCAACGCCTCCCGCGCGCAGTGCGCCGTGCTCGACCGCGTTCTCCACCAGAGGCTGAAGCAAGAGGCGCGGGATGAGACTTGTGGCGGCGTCCTTTTCGATCTCAAAGCGCATCGTGATGGACTCGCCATAGCGCGCCTCCAGCAGCGCGGCGTAGCGCTCCAGCCAGCTCACCTCGGCTGCGAGCGTGTGGCTCTCTGCACCGTCGGCGACGGCATCGCGAAGGAGGTCGCCCAGTGCTCCAAGAAGCCGGCGTGCGGCCTGCGGCGCCTCGACCACCAAGCCAGCGATGGCGTTCAGGGTGTTGAGGATGAAGTGCGGCTCAAGGCTCGCGCGAAGACGAAAAATCTCCGCCTCGCGCCGAAGTGAATCGGCCTCGTTGCGCTGCGCCTCGGCCTCGGCGATGGCCCTCGGAAAGAGATACACGGCAGCCCAGACGACGAGCACCCCCAAGGCGTCGGCCATGGCCGTGAACACGTAGAAATCGAGCGAGAGCGGTGCGCCGTTCTCCGCAAGGTTCGGGACGTGCGGGACGAGCGAATAACAGACGAGGTTCGAGAGGATGAGCACCGCGGTGACGACGACGAGCGCCTCCGCCCAATGCTTCCAATGCAAGCCCATCCCAGACTGCCAGCGCGCGCGCACAAAGCGCATGAGCACCGCGAGCGTCGCGCCGATCGAGAGCAAGAGGAAGACGAGTTGAATGGTGAAGTCGAGGGCGCTGATCGTCCCGTAGGCCACGCGCACATAGCCGGGGATGCCCACCACTGCGCCGGTCACTGCCAGCCCAACAAGCAGGCCGTTGCGGATCGACGGAGTCGTCTCGGAGGGCGGTTGCGTCACCTCTCGATCCTAGTCCCGCGCGCTGTGATTGCCGCAACCGGACGACCATCCGCGTCCTTTTGGGAACCAACCGTTTGCGGCGGAGCACCAACCGCACGGGCCGTGCTTCTTGTTCGGCTCATGCCTCTCAGGATATCCGAGCGCGCAGTTCGTTCCTCCATCTCCGCACAAGAAGGAAACGCCTGCTTCACAGCGAGCGGCGGCTCGGCGAAGCAGGCGTTGGGAGTGCGCGGGTGGTCGCGCAAAAAGATCGTGATCGTTAGTTCGCGGCGCCCGGAGACATCGGGAAAGCGAAGCTCCAGTCGATGCCAGGCATGTCGCGATCGCAGCCGTTGGGACGGCGCACGAGCGAGCCTGTGGCGCCATCGTCGGTCGTGCCGGCTTGTGCGCTCTCGCTGAGCGTTGTGACGGGCGCCATCGCCGGGTCAGGTGGGAGGAAGGACAGCACATCGCCTTCGTAGGCCAGGGCATCGACGACTGTGGTGCCGCGCATCAACACGACGGCATCGGCAACGGGGGAGACGGCGCTGCCGCCGTTCTGAATGCGGTCGGTCGTGCCGCTTCCGGAGAAGGCAAAGCGCGTCACGCCTGCGGGCAAGGTCACGCCGAAGACGCCGCTTGAATTCGCCGGTGCCGTGACGACGGCGTAGGCGCCGGGTGCGAGCACGCCAGAGAGCGCGACGCGCTCGTATTCACGCATCGCGGGCGGGGTGCCGAAGAGAAAGCCGTTCACGAGCACGACCGTGTAGCCGCTCAGGTCGATGGGCGCGCTCGTCGGGTTGTAGAGCTCGATGAACTCTTGCGCGTCGCCCGCGCCGATCATGTCGTAGTCGAGCTCGTTGAGGATGAGGTGCGTGGGCGCAGGGCAGGTGATGCTGAAGGGCGCGGTGCGCATGGCTGGGTCGATGAGCACGCCGCCTGTGCTGCGTGCGGTGGCCGCCACCGTGACGGTGTAGCTGCCGCGGCCGCTGAGCGTGTTCATCGAGAGCGTGGCCGTGCTGCCGAGCACACTCACGCCCGTGGCACTCGCGCCGCCGGTGAAGGTGAACGCCGAGAGGGGCAGCGTCGCGGCATTCATCGGCAGGTTGAAGAAGACATTGAGCAGCGTGCTCGAGGGTGCCGCTGCGCTCGTCACGGCAGGCACCGAGACGGGGCAGCTCTCGACGCGGATGTCGGCGGCAACCCAGGCATGCGGCTGTGCGTTGGCGTTGAAACGCCAGAGCGGTGTGGCGGGCAGGGTCACCTGACAACCGACGACGAGACTCAGCGCATCGGCCAGCTCGGTGGGCATGCGGAGGAAGAGATCGGGCGTCGCAGCAGGCACGCCCGTCGTGGTGATCTGGTAGCCCGCAAAGCCCGCACCCGCGGTTGTGCGCGTTGCTGCAATGACGGCACGCAGCGAGACAAGCTCGCTCTCGTAGGCCTCGATCATCGCGGGCAGCGCAACGGCACTGACCTCCTGCGCCGCGATGGCGGTGCCGGCGCCCGCAACCCAGCTGCGAAGCCCCGTCACGCGATGTTGCCCATCGGTGCGCACGGCCGTCGTGATCTCAAAGCTCACGCGCGTGCCGGGCGTCGGCGGTGTTGGATAAGCCACGCGATCGGCGGCCGGGATGGCGATGAAGAGCGCGGGGCCGACGGCGCCCGGGCACTGCACGAACACGCCGTGCGTCGAGGCAGGCGCAGCGGGCGTCACAGCCGTGACGATGGCGCCGGTGATCGGAAGCGCACTCGAGAACGCGCCCGTCATCGTGCGCGCGCGCTCGATCTGCATGCACGGGTCGGAGGGCCAGGTGCTCATCCAGGCGTCAGGCGCGAACGCGTCGGGCGGCACGAACGCATCCGGCACAGTGAACGCATCGGGCGGCACGAACGCATCCGGTGCGATGAAGGCGTCATCCATCGGCGAGACAAACGCATCACTCGCAAACGCATCGACCGCGGGGTCGAACGCATCGAGCGCGAACGCATCGAGCGTGGGGTCGAAGGCGTCTGTGCCCAGCACCGCATCGGGCGCACCGGCATCGGCCGTGAAGGCGTCGGCACTGAACGCATCGGACGCGTGGGCGTCATCCATCGCGCCAGCGTCCACCTCCATGCTCGGCGAGGGGCAACCCGCAACCAACACGCTCAACCAAAGCGCTCTTGAGACAACCGAGAGTTTCATGTTCGACCTCCGTGACAAGACGGTGTCTACGCGCTGCGCCCCTGGTTGCCCCTTACGTGAATCGGACGGCGTCCGGTTCGCCTCGCTACTCCGCTTCCACCACCACGCGCCCCACGAGCTCAAACCCACCGCTCTGCGTCCACGCGCCGTACACGCGGAGCGGGCTTGCCACTGCATCGATGCGTGCCTCGATCGGAAGCGCTTCCAAATCCTCCGCCACGAGTGCGCCCTCGACGGGCAAGAGCACGCGGGCCATCGCGCTCTGCAAGCTGGCCACAGCGAACTGCGAGCAGAACATGCTGCCCACCGAAGGAGGGCCTCCGGCCGTGTCGTAGGCGTTCGCAAACTCAAGTGCCGTGCTGCGTGCGTGGTCACCCCAGGAGGCGCCTTGCACAAAGACCTCGAAGGGCGGCGCGTAGCGCATGCGGCCTGTGGCCCAGCGCCTTGAAACGTCGGCGATGGCTGCGCGCACTTCCGGATCGCGATGGCGAAGCACGCGCCACGCGGTGAGATTTCGGTAGGGTGCAAAGAGGTTCCAGACGCCGACTTTCGGGTCATCGAGGCTCGTGCCGAAGCCTCGGCGGTCGCGCCCTCACCGAGGTAGACGGCCATGTGCACGGCGTTGGGGTCGCCTGCTTCGAGCGCATTCTCAAAGCGCTCTTCGTCGGCGCGGAAGAGGTCGCGCGCGGCCCGCTCGGTGAGGTCCACATTCGCCGCGGCGGAGGCGACCGTGACCTGCCCCGCTTGGATGATCGCGTTGGTGATCTGCGCATCGAGCGGGTCTTGTGGGTCGACGTAGCGGAAGAGAAAATCACCGGGCTGCAGCACCTGATCCGCGTTTGCGTGGTTCAAGCGCGCGACGAGCATTGCCTCCTCGGGTGGCGGCGCGTGCACGCAGGCGATGAGTAGAATGACAGCAGTGAGGAGGGCCAAAGAAGCAAGTCGGGTCACGCCGCGAAGTTGTCGTTCTTAACGTTTCATGTCGAGCATTCGCCCTACTCGGAAGAGCGCGTATCGTTCGCCGCATGACGACGAAAGAGACTTTCCCGAGACTCTCGATTCACACGAACTCCCTCGAAGCGACAGGCACCTTCGCCGAGTCGCAAGCGCGCTACCTCGATCCGGATCCGGCGACTGTCACCGAGCTCGATGCGCTGGTGCGCGCGAAGAACATTGGCGTCGTCGCGCACTTCTACATGGACCCTGAGCTGCAAGGCGTCCTCGCGCGTCTGACGTGGCCGAACGTGCACATCTCCGACTCGCTCGTGATGGCCGACAAGGCCGTGCAGATGGTCGAGCAAGGCTGCTCGCGTGTGGTCGTGCTCGGCGTTGACTTCATGAGCGAGAACGCGCGCGCGATGCTCGACAAGGCAGGATTCTTCGATGCGCCCGTGTATCGCGTCTCGGCGGACCCGATCGGTTGTTCGCTCGCCGAGTCGGCGCAGACAAAAGCCTACGAGGCCTATCTCGATCAGGCCTCCAAGACGCCCAAGAGCCTGCACGTCGTCTACATCAACACGAGCTTGCGCACGAAGGCCGAGGCGCACGCGAAGGTGCCGACGATCACGGTGACCTCGTCGAATGTGGTGCAGACAATCCTCTCCGCGTTCGCCGAGATCGAGGGCGTCGAGGTCTTCTTCGGGCCCGATACCTACATGGGCACCAACCTCGCGCGCCTGCTCAAGATGCTCACCACGCTCGGCGATGAAGCCATCCAGAAGCTCCATCCCAAGCACACAGCAGAGAGCATCCGCGCGCTCTTGCCGCGCTTTCATTACTTCGAGCACGGCAACTGCGTCGTGCATCACATGTTCGGCAAGGACGTCGCCGATCGCATCCGCAGCGAGCACCAAGACGCGTTCATCACGGCGCACCTCGAGGTGCCCGGCGAGATGTTTGAGCTCGCCCTCGAAGCGCAGAGCAAGGGCCGCGGCGTGGTGGGCTCCACGAGCGACATCCTCGGCTTCATCGAGAAGCAGATTCGCGCTGCATGCAGGCGCACCGAAGCGGCCAAGCTCTCCTTCGTGCTCGGCACCGAGACGGGCATGGTCACTTCGATTGTGTCGGCCGTGCAGAAGATCCTCCGCGACGTTGCGCGCGACGATGTGAGCTGCGAGGTCATCTTCCCCGTCGCGAGCGAAGCGCTCACGCGCACCGAAGAAGCGCTCCCTGCGATGGGCATGCTCGCCAGCAAGACAAAGCTCATCGTCATCCCCGGCGCACAGAGCGGCGAGGGCTGCTCACTCGAAGGCGGCTGCGCGACGTGCCCCTACATGAAGATGAACTCCCTCGACGCGCTCTTCGCGATGCTGAGGGAGCTCGACGTCTCGAGTGAAAAAGTCATCGCGCGCTTTCACCCGCACCACTACGTCGAGCCCGTCATCGACAGCCACGGCGTCTCGCGATCCATCGCGGACTTGGGCGGCGAGCCCATCCTGCACATGCGCGGCTTTCAAAAGATGAAGGCCATCCCGATGGACCTGCGTGAGGACGTGCTCACGCGGGCGAGCGCATCGTCATGAGCTCCGGGCCCAATCAGCGGCGGGAACACGAGCGGATCCCGGACCACGGACCGGCGTATGAGAGCCGAACACCGGCCAAGGGTTGCAACTCCACGCACGTCGCTCGTTCACGTGGGAAATGGAAGGCTCGCGCTTCTCGCGCAGAACGACGAACGGGCGAACGGTGGGGCAAGTTCCAGCGGACTCGCTACAGCGTGCCATCACGCAACGAGGCGATGGAGAGTGGCAAAGACGAGCGGAGCGAGGGCGAGTGACACGTCAACGTCGTGCGTGCGCTTCAAGGGCAGCGCGCGGAATGAACGCGAGCGCGCGCTCATGCGTTGCCTCGAGCACCACAGGCGGCGCCACGCCTGCCTCATTCGCCTCGGCCCAGCGCGACGCGCAGAGACACCAGGCGTCGCCCGGATGCAATCCTGGAAACGCGCCGCGCGGTGTCGAGAGATCATTTCCCTGACTCGACGTGAACGAGAGAAACGCCTCGGTCACCTCTGCACAGACGACGTGCACGCCATGGTCTTCTGGGCCGGTTGTGCACCGACCGTCCCGATGGAAGCCCGTACGTAGCGTCGTCCCACACGGCAGAAGCGCCGCGCCCGCGATGCTCCGCTGATCGTTCCCCAGGTCGATGTCCGGCATCGCGCAGGCCTCTGCCTCCGACACCGCAGAAGCTGCGACAGGCGGACTGGTCGCACACCCGACGAGGGCTGTCATCGCCAGACTCACCAAGACGGTTCGCATGCGGCGGGCCTGTGGTCGGAGCAGCTTGCTCAACAGCCCGTAGTCGTGGGCGCGCGGAATGTCACTCGCCGAAGTAGGCCGTGCCGTAGTGCCGCTGAAGCGAGACGCTGCGGTATCGGGCGACTGCGAGAAATGAGCCCGCGTCGGCGTCGATCGCGAGGCCGTCGAAGGTGTAGTCGGTGTTGATGATTTGGGGGAAGAGGCTGGCTGTCGCGACAAGAGCGAGGTCCACGTCCAGCCAATCGACGGCGGCTCCGTCGAGGTGTGTCGTGACCACGGCGTAGCCCGCTGCGAGGGTCGCAACGCGCACATCGATGGGTTGCGCCGCAGTGGGAACGCGGACGGACCTGGCGACTCGGCACGCGGTGCCGACGCACTCGATGCGTGAGACCGAGATGTTCGTGCAGGAGTTGCTGACCGTGGCCATGAGGAAGGCATCGCTGCTGCCCGGAGCGTTGGTGAGATCCATCGCAATGGCCTCGCGTGCTTCGCCGTCTGGACCGAAGCTGTTCGGTAGGGTTCTCGTGCCGGACGTGCGCGTAAACCGCACCTCACCGGTCGCTGTGTTGAGCGCGGCGAGCGCTCCCGTTGCGCCGCGAAGTACGACGGGGACCCCCCATCCGGGCGGTAGCGTGAGGGTCATGGGCCCGCTCGCGTTGCCATCGATCAGAAAGAGCTCATTGGGGTCCGCGGTAGCCGGGACACGCTGCTTCGCGAAGGCGATGGCCGAATCGTCGCCGTCACCATTCGGCATGATCCCGAAGAGTGCGGCACCGCCAGGGAAGAGCGTCGGATCCATCGTGGTCTCGGTAACGGTTTGTCGGGCGGGCTCAGGCCGTGTGTCGCGCACGTGCCACATGACGACCTCTGTCGTCCCAACCCCGGTCGGCCGCCCTGCATCGGTCGGGCCGGCGTCGGTGCCTGCGGGAAAGAGGATGGGATCGCGTCGTACAAGCAGCGCTGAGAGTCCGCTCGAGCCGCGTCGCACATCGACGGCGCTGACGTCGTCCAGTGCCGAGAAATCCCATCCCATGATCTGAGGAAAGCCCGGGGGGGCCGTTGCTGGAAAGTCGGCCTCCACGATGACCGCACGCGAAGTCGCATCCCGATTGCCAACGACCCACACGTGCCGGTCTTGGATACCGACGGCGAGGACAGGCTCGGGAGCCATATCCGCATTGTCGAGGACGTCGAACAGCGTGACAGGTTGCACCCTCGAGGCTCCGAAGAGTGCTGGCAGTGACGCTGTCGAGGTGGACACGAGCCGCTCGCGAAGGCATCGCGGACCCGCATCGCCTGCCGTGTCCAGCGGTGAATCGACTGGCGCATCCGACAGTGCATCGACTGGCGCATCCAGCGAGACGAACGCATCGCTGCCCGCATCACGCATGCCTGCATCGGCTAGGTCATCGCGTACGCAGATCGCCGTCGCGCTCACCTCGGAGCACGAAGAGCCACTCACGCAGCTCATCGGCGTACACGGTACGGCACACACGCTCGTGCTCGTGTTGCACACAAGCCCGGCGCTGCACGTGTTCGCGCCAGCGCAGGTGTCATCGACGAGCGTGCAGACCGCGCGTTGTCCCGTCTCTTGAATGCAGACTTGCTCGCCCGCGCAATCCGTCTGCCGCTCGCATCCCGCACGACAGCGACCAAAGCTACAGACGAGCCCATCGTTGCACTCCGCGGCAGAGCGACAGGGCGTGCCAAGGGAGACGCGCGTCTCGCATGAGGCAGTGGTCGCGAGGAGGGCACTGGCCAGGGCGAAGGCCAAGGGGCGAAGTTGCATCGCCCCA
>JBILQT010000594.1:0-2615 GCA_044373065.1 Sandaracinaceae bacterium | reverse complement strand
TCCTGGGCTTCACTCACTACTGGGCGAAGTCCGAGAGAGGACGTCTCGTGGTGAAGCAGCGCACCGCATCCGACCGCTTCGGCAGAACACTTCGCCGAATATCGCAATGGTGCAGAGAGCACCGACATGAGCACCTCGCTGACCAAGCCAAGGCGCTCACAGCGAAACTCAGCGGCCACTTCGCCTACTTCGGCTGCATCGGAAACTACGCCCGACTCTCCGCGCTCCGCCACGAAGTGGGACGCGTCTGGTGGACGTGGTTGAGGCGACGATCGCAACGCCCTCTTCGTTGGAGTCAGATGCGCTTGATCCTCAGCCGCTTCGCCCTGCCGAGGCCCGCAGGTTTCATCCGACCCTGATGTCGTGTGCGAGCCCAGAACATGAAGAGCCGGATGCGGGAAATCCGCACGTCCGGATCCGTGGGGGCCTGGCCGCGTAAGCGGCTGGGCTACCCGACCGCTTTTTGAGGGGGTCAGAGCGCCCCAAACCGAGCAAAAAGCCTGATTGGAGGCTTGGGGAGGCGAGAGCGGCTACTCCTCTTCGAGGATGTTGGCCTCGAGGACGCCGTCGCTCAGGCGTGCGGGCGCATCCTCGCCGCTGCCAACGAGGAAGAAGAGGGAGGGGTGCATGTACGGGAAGGTGCGGAGGCGCTCTTCTTCGGCGTTGTCGTTGGCCTCGACGAAGGCCTGCTCGTAGCCAGAGGAGCGGAGGTCGGCGATGCGGGTGGCAATCTCGGCGCGCACGCGCTCATCGGAGACGGTGGCGTACATCTGCTCGAGATGCGCGATGGCGCGGTCGTTCTGGCCGAGGCGATGAAGGAGCGCGGTGTTGTTGAGGATGACCCACTCGGGTGCAGCTCCAAGGCGCACAGCGTCGAGGATGTGCTCGGCCCCGCGGAGGCGAACAGCATCGCGCTCTTCGGGCGGCAGGAGGCCGGTGAGCTCGTAGTTCAGCGTCGCGCCGAGTGTCCAGGCGAGGGGGCCGTCGGCGGGGAAGCGCTGGCGACCGCGCTCCATGATGGCGATGGAGCGCTCGACCTCGGCGACGGTGACCGCATCGGGTTGGTAGACGCCGGCTGTGCCGATCCAGCGGTACACGGCGAGGAAATCGGGATCGAGCGTGAGCATCAGATCGGTGTAGTCAAAGACGTGACGTAGCGTCCCGCGCGCGCCGTACTCCTCCCCCATGTAGACAAGCGCCCGGCACCAGAGCAGGTCGGCCATGGCCTCGCGATGCCCGAGCGTCATCACCCGAAGCGCACTGGGCGGCGGTGCGTAGTAGACGTCCTCGTACGTGTGCGCGCTCGCGGCCTCGTGTCGCGCGATGCTCCCAAGGAAGCTCGCGGCACCGGCCAAGGCAGCGGAGAAAACAAGGACGATGGGCTCTTTGCGCATGGCGACGGTGTGAAGATACAGGCGACGGGACAATTGAAAAAGCCCGCCGAAGCGGGCTCTCTCAGGTCAACTCAAGTGCGGATCACTCGAGCTCGTTCTCGATGAAGATGCCAGGCGTGCGGATGAGCTGGTTCGTTGCATCCGAGCCCGACGAAATCTCGAAGAGGCTGGTGGGGCCTGCGCCGTTCAGGTCGCCGACGGCCTGGAACATGTAGTAGTCGGTGCTGGCCATGCCGCCGCACATATCGACCGAGTCCACGATGCCGTAACGGTAGTAGACCGGGTCGCCGACCGAGAAGCCGATGGCGCGGAAGCTCGCGGGCTCCATGCCGCCAGCCGAGAAGTCGAGCTGGGTCTTTTCCACGCCAGGCGTGTTGGTCGTCTGGGCAGCGACAACCGTGCAAGCCGTCGAGGCAGCAGCGGCTGCGGTGCGGATGACTGCGCGCGTCGCCCAGTGCTCTTCCTGGTAGTATGTCGCAGCGCCCTGGAACAGCATGCGGAGGTTGCCGCTGGCCTCAGCCGTCTTCGAGCGGCGGATGTAGCCAATGAAAGCCGGGATGGCGAGAGCGGCCAAGATGCCGATGATCGCGACAACGATCATGAGCTCGATGAGCGTGAAGCCGGCTTTGTTCTTGCGCTTGAATCCTGAGAGCATGCGGTTCATTCGGTTCTCCTGTGCGAGATTGGGGTGGCGTAGATGGCCGCCGCACCTCGCGTTGGCCTCGGGTTGATTCCCTGCGAACCTCTAAAGCAGGGTGCGTGCCAAGGGGTGGAGAGAGGGCCAAACCCAGTGGGATCACGCTGGACACAGGGGAAGCGCACCGGAAGAAACGAAAAAGGCCCGCAGTGCGGGCCTTCAGTAGCGAAAAAAACCACTTCCAAGGTCGGAGGTGGTTTTTTTTTCACCTCAATCCCAACCCTGCTCCAGGCCGGGGCCGCCACGTCCTCGGCCAACGAAGGTGAGGGCGCTGTCGGAGGTCGTCTCCAGCCAGGCGGACATCCCGTCGCCGTTGAGGTCGACTTCGGCGTGTGCGCAGTAGGAGAAGTCGGTGGCGCCAAGCCCATCGGGGCAGCCTGCGGGCGTCATCCCTGGCGTCCCGGCAACGGCCTCGTAGATGAAGCGGGTCGGTCCATCCGGTGCGGCACCCAGCTGGCGCCAATCGGGAGGGCCTGCCCAGCTTGCGCGCGTGCCGTTGGTCAATGGCAATGCCTGTGGATGCC
>JBILQT010000233.1:0-11513 GCA_044373065.1 Sandaracinaceae bacterium | reverse complement strand
GCATGTCGGGCTCAAGCGCGGCCTGCGACAGGCTCGGCCACTGAACGCGAATCGCTACTCGCAGCGCTCTTCCCAGTGATCGGTGATGCGCTCTGCGGAGACTCGCTCAAGTGCCGCGTAGGCCGTGTTCGTATCGTGAATCGCTTGGAGGTGTGCGTAGCGCGCCTGCAGGTATTGGCGGACGGCCTCGACCATGTTGTCCATGTCGGAGGTGCCGAGCTCGACGCCCTGCGCGGCGGCGATGAACCACGCGCGTGTCTCACGGCGACCGCGGTCGTAGGCAGCCTCGCGGCTCTGCGCTTCGACGGCCGTGTTGTAGGCCTCCGTCACCTCAAGCTCGAGGCCGATGCGCGCCTCGGCGGTGCGCTCTTGGAGGTCGCTTACCAACGCGGATTCTCGATCGACACGATAGGCATTGCCCCAGAGATCGATCGACCAGCGCATGACCAAACCCGCGCCGATTTGCATGTAGTTCGCCGAGTCGATGATGAACGGATTGGTCTGATCCGTGATGCCTGGCGCGTAGCTCGTGCGGAAGAGGTAGGCGAGGCCGATGTCGGGCAAGAAGCCTGCGCGCGTCGCATCGAGGCTCGACTCACGGGCGCGCATCGCGGCCGCAAGCATGTGCACCTCGGGGCGCGAGTTGAGTGCATGCGCGACGTAGTGCTCGACGGGCTGAAGGTTCGCGTCGACGCGGGAGATCGGGCAATCCGGCAGGCGAAAGACGCGTTGTCCCGAGAGCAAACGGAGCGCAGCGCGCGATGAATTCTCAAGGTGCGTGATCTGCGCAGAGCGCGCTTCAATCTCCGCGAGGGCTGCCGACAAGCGGTAGCGATCCGTCTCATCGACATCGCCAGTGCCCTCCGCGAGCTGATCCTCGATGTTCTCAAGGGCCTCGTGCAGACGCGGCAAGGTCTCGGAGACCATCTGCTGGAGATCGAGTGAGAGCATCAGCGCGAAGTACGCGCGACGCACGTCGTAGATGAGCTGCTGGCGTACCCGCGAGCGATCCGCCTCGGCTGCACGCACACCCGCGCGACCTGCCTCGCGCGCCGCGCCGAGCTTGCCGAAAGTCCACAGCGGGATGACGCCTTCGATGCCGAACTGGATGACGGGCTGCCACGGGTTGTTCACCGGGACCTGCGAATCCGGCGAGAAAATCGGGCTTCCGCGTTGCTCGGGTGCGAGCGTGAAGCCGGCCGTCACCTGTCCTTGAAAGAACGGGGAGACCCAAATCTCATCGAGCTGCGCCTGCGCCGCGCGGATGCGTGCATCGGCTGCTCGCGTACCTGGATAGTTGCGCTCGGCGGCACGCTCAAACGCAGCGAGGTCGAAGAGCGGTGCTTCCTCGGCAGGCTCGGCGGGTGCCGCTGCGGTCGCTGTTGCGCCCTCGGTGGGCGGATCATCCGCGAGCGCCGCAAGCGGGAACGAGCCCAGTGCTGCGAGGCAGGAGGCGAAGATCAGTCGGTGGCACCGAGAGCGCACGGCGGCGGGTTGTAGAGGAGCGTGCGAAGCGAGGCAATCACGGACTCGCTTCTTCACGCTTCCTGCGCGGCTACTTCTGGCTGTCGGAGGGGTCGAGCATGGGCGTGACCTCGCCCGAGGCGATGCGCGCGCGGATGCGCTCGATGAGCATTGCGACAAAGCGCTCTCGCTCCACACCGTTGCTGTTCAGGATCACGCGGTCCAGCTCGGCGCTCTCTTCACGTGAGATGCACGAAAAGCGCACGCCCTCGCTCTCGCAGCTCTCGGCGCAGAGCCTGAAAAATGTGCCGTTGTCTTCCCAGCCCGAGACGTGGACCTCCGGGGCGCACGCGCCTTCATTGAAGCCACCCATGACGGGATCAGGGCTGTCCGCTGGGCCTGGAATCTGCGCTGCAATCAGCGCGACCGCTGCGCGTTGAAGCGCGCGCAAGCCTTCCGTGAGGGCACTTGGTGTACGAGATACACGAAGCTCGCTGCTTCCGCGCTGATACGAGAATGTGATCGGCGATTCTCCCGCATAAGCCTCGCCCTCGGAGTGCGAGGCCGCTTCGATCGCGGCGAGCTGCGCTTCGACCTCGTCCACGGAGCCGTTCACGGGCAGCCAGGCATGCTCGTCGTACGACGTGGTCCACTCATAGCGGTCACCGACGCGACGAAGGCTTGCGATCAGGCGATCTGCGCTCGCGCCGTCGATTGCGTCGGGTTCGAATTCCGTGATGCGGAGATGCCAACCCGCAGGCTGCTCGGTGGCTGATGAATTCGCACCGCAGCCGATGCCAAGGAAGAGGACCGAGCGTGCCGTGAGGGACCAGAACGAAAACGACTTCATGCGCACAGAGACGCATGAAGTCGTTGTCCGGTCTTCGCGTTTCGCGCTTAGGGCTCGGCCAGGATGGCGTCGAGCGTGTCGTTCAGCAGCTTCGGGTTTGCACCCTTGAGCGCGCGCATGACCTGCCCAACGAAGAAGCCCTTGAGCGTGACCTTGCCCGCCTTGAAGGAGGCGAGTTCCTTCGGGTGCTTGGCCAGCACCTCGCGCACGCTCGCCTCAATCGCGCCCGTGTCTTTGACCTGCGCGAGGCCCTTCGAGTCGATGATCGCCTTCGGTGCTTTGCCCGAGGTGACCATCTCGGCGAAGACGTCTTTGGCAATCTTGCCGTTGATCGTCTCGTCCTCGATGAGCGCCAGCAAATCCGCCAAACGGCTTGCGCTGCAAGGGAAGGACGCCTCAAGGCCGTTCGTCGTGGCGACGCGAAGGAGCTCGCTCTGGATGAAGTTGGCGGTCTTCTTTCCGGCGAGCGCGAGCGGAAGTTTGCTTGAGGCGACGAGGCTCGATGTCGCCTCCTCGAAGTAATCGGCGATGCGCGGATGCGAGGAGATGACCGTTGCGTCGTAGGCCGTGAGACCCAGCTCGTTCTGCCAGCGCTGACGACGTGCTTGAAGCGGCTCCGGCATCGTGGCCTTCACCTGAGCGAGCCAAGCATCGCTGATCTCGAGGGGCGGAAGATCCGGATCGGCGAAGTAGCGGTAGTCGTGCGCTTCTTCCTTCGTGCGCATCGAGATGGTCTTCTCCTGCGTCGAGCTCCACGTGCGCGTCTCTTGGATGACCTTGCCGCCCGCGAGCAAGACCTCAGCCTGACGTGCGATCTCGTACTCGATTCCCTTCTTCACAAAGCGGAACGAGTTGATGTTCTTGAGCTCGCAGCGCGTGCCGAACTTCTCTTGGCCAATCGGGCGAATCGAGACGTTGGCATCGCAGCGGAACGAGCCCTCCTCGAGGTTTCCGTCGTTCACACCGGCGAACATGAAGATGTCGCGCAATGCCTTGAGGTAGGCCTCGGCCTCGTCGGCCGTGCGCATATCGGGCTCGCTCACGGTCTCGATGAGGGCTGTGCCTGCGCGGTTGAAGTCGACGAGCGTGTCGGTCCCGTGGCCCATGCCGTGAAGGTTCTTCGCGGCGTCCTCTTCGACGTGAATGCGTGTGATGCCGATGCTCTTGGTGCCCGCAGAGGTCGTGATCTCGAGCGTGCCCTTCTCGTTGAGCGGCAGATCGAATTGCGAGATCTGATAGCCCTTGGAAAGGTCCGGATAGAAGTAGTTCTTGCGTGCGAAACGCGAGAAGCCGCGGATGTGGCAGCCCAGCGAAAGGCCTGCGCGCATCGCGAGTGTGATCGCGTGTTTGTTCGGCACGGGGAGGGCGCCAGGAAGGCCCAGACAGACCGGACAAATCTGCGTATTTGGCGCGGCGCCGTAGGTGATCGGGCAGCCGCAGAACATCTTCGTCTTGGTCAGCAGTTGCGCGTGAACTTCGAGGCCGATGACGGCTTCGAACTTGGTGAGTGCTTCTTCAAGGCTGATCACGAGGCTGCTCCTTCAGAGGCAACGGGGAACGTCGTTGGGTGCATCGACTTCCAGGGCGTCGCGTCTTCGTACGCGCCAGATACGCGGAAGAGCACTGCCTCGTCGAAGGCTTTGCTGGTGAGCTGCATGCCGATCGGAAGCCCATCGGCATTGCCACAAGGGATGCTGATCGCAGGCAAGCCTGCGAGGCTGGGAGGCAAGGTGAAGATGTCGGCGAGGTACATCTCAAGTGGATTGGCGGTCTTGCTCCCGAGCTTGAATGCGACGGTCGGTGACGTCGGCGTCAGCACGACATCGCAGCTCTTGAATGCCGCGGCGTAGTCATTCGCGATGAGCGTGCGGGCCTTCTGCGCCTTCGCGTAGAACGCGTCGTAGTAGCCAGCCGAGAGCACGTACGTGCCGAGCATGATGCGGCGCTGCACCTCCTTGCCGAAGAGCGCGCGTGTCTTGCCGTAGGTGTCGTTCAGGTCGGTGCCAGTGACGCGCGGTCCAAAGCGCATCCCATCGAAGCGCGCGAGGTTCGAGCTGCACTCGGCAGGGGCCACGATGTAGTAGGCGCTCACGGCGTGCTTCGCGGTGGGAAGCTCCACATCGACGATGATGGCGCCGAGCTTGCGCAGCGTCTCAATCGCCTCGTTCATCGCAGCCACAACGGCAGGCTCGCAGCCCTCGGTGAGTGCCGAGCGAACCACGCCTACGCGCACGCCTTCGACGCCACGCTTGAGCTCATTCGTGTACGAGCCAACGGGCACATCCACGCTCGTGGCATCGCGTCCGTCGCGTCCCGAGATCACTTCGCTGATCACGGCGCAGTCCGCGACGTTACGTGAGAAGGGCCCGATTTGATCGAGCGAGGAAGCGAAGGCGATGAGGCCGTAGCGCGAGACGCGTCCGTACGTTGGCTTGAGTGCGACGAGGCCGCAGAACGATGCGGGCTGACGCACGGAGCCGCCTGTATCCGAGCCGAGCGCGAGCGCGACCATGCCCGAAGCGACCGAAGCTGCAGAGCCTCCCGAGCTTCCGCCCGGTGCACGATCGAGCGCCCAAGGGTTGTGCACGGCGCCGTAGGCCGAGTTCTCATTCGAACTGCCCATCGCGAACTCATCCATGTTCGCTTTGCCGATCACCACGGCATCGGCGGCACGCAAGCGCTCCACACAATCGGCGTCGTAGGGTGCGATCCAGCCTTCAAGCAGCTTCGATGCGCACGTCGCGGGAAGGCCACGTGCACAGAGGTTGTCCTTCAACGCGACGGGCACGCCCGCGAGTGGGCCGAGCGCTTCACCACGTGCGCGCTTGCGATCGACCTGTGCCGCTTGCGCCAGCGCACCTTCCGCATCGATATGCAGGAAGGCATTCACGCTCGCGTTCGCTTCCTGTGCATGCGCGAGTGCGGAGCGCGCAATGTCAACGGCGTTGACTTTGCCTGACGCGACAAGCTCACGGAGCTCAAGCGCGGTCTTCGTATGCAGTGCGTTCGTCATCACTCGCCCTCCATGACTTTCGGCACCGCAAAGGCGCCGGCTTCACTCTTCGCGGCGCCACGCAGCGCTTCCTCACGACGAAGACCAGGTCGCACCACGTCTTCGCGGAGCGACGCGGCCATCTCGACTGCATGGTAGGTCGGCTCGATGCCGGTGGTGTCGAGCGCGCTCAGCGCGGTCATCCAATCGAGGATGCCGTCGAGCTCATTGCGCATCGTCTCCAGCGCATCGTCCGAGAGGGAAAGACGCGCGAGGTTGGCCACCTTGCGCACTTCTTGAAGCGAGATTCGTTCGGTCATGCGGGCGCGAAGCTAGCACGCGCGATTGCGCTCGCTTCGCTCTCTACGCATCAACCCAAGCGACGATGTTTGAGGCTCGGCAGGCCAGCGCGAATGCGCTCCACCACGCTCGTGTCGACCCACGCTGCGGCAAAGCCCTCGCCCTCACCGCACTCGGCCAAGACGGTTCCCCACGGGTCGACGATCAGCGCGTGCCCGTAGCTCTGGCGCGTTGCTGAGTGCTTCCCGGTTTGGGCTGCGGCGAGCACGTACGACTGCGCTTCGATCGCACGCGCACGCAGGAGCACATGCCAATGATCCTTGCCCGTCGTCATCGTGAAAGCCGCGGGGATGGCGAGTGCAATCGCGCCCTGATCGACGAGCTCTCGGTAGAGCTCAGGGAAGCGCAGGTCGTAGCAAACACTCAAGCCCAGCTTGCCGAGGCGCGTGTCGGCTGTGACGACCTCACTTCCAGGCTCGACCGAAGCCGACTCTTGAAGCTTCGTCCCATCCGAGAGGTCGACATCGAAGAGGTGGATTTTTCGGTAGATCGATCCAACCGTCCCATCGGCTCTCACCTGCACACAGGCATTGCGAACAAGGCCAGGCTGCGTGCCCTGCTCCCAGAAGCCACCGAGGATGAGCTCGACATGCTTCGCCTTCGCGAGCGCTGCACAGCGCGCGAGAATCGGGCCGCCCTCGGGGAGCGATTCGGCGATCGCCAACTTTCCGGGAGACGTTGAACCAGCGGCATCCGAGCCCAAGTACGAGAAGCACTCGGGGACGACGATGACCTTCGCGCCATCGTCCGCGGCATCGCTTGCGACGCGCTCAAGCGCTTTCAGGTTCGCATCGACTTGGTCATTCGAGTTGAGTTGAAGGACGGCGACTTTGGTGCGCATCGCTGCATGCTCTTCGATGTCACGCGGACGCGAAAGCCCGATGACGTAGGGCGCAGTTCACGACACTCTCGCAGCGTGTCCTTCGAGATTCCGATCCTCCTCTTCTTCAACGGTCTTCGAAGCCCCGCGCTCGACCCCCTCGTAGGATTCATTTCGGAGTGGGCGCTCTACGGCTACCTGCTCGTCTTTCTCGGGGTTGCGCTTCGCAAGCAAGATCCGAAAATGACGCGCGCGATCCTCGACGGTTGGCTCGCATTCTTCGTCTCGCTCTTTGTGGCCGAGACGATCATCAAGCCGCTGGTGCACCGCCTTCGTCCAACGGGCGTCGAGGCGCTTCGCGAGCAGCTTCACGTGCTTGGGGCGATACCCTCCGCGTCGAGCACAGGCATGCCTTCGGGCACGGCGACGGTGGTCGCAGCGGGCGCGATGTGGATCACGCTTCACTTCGGAAGGACGTGGGGCGCACTCGCTTGGGCATGCGCAATCTTCATCGCCCTGACGCGTCTCTATGTAGGCATTCACTACCCAACCGATCTGATCGTCGGCCTCGCCTTGGGCGCGTTTGTCGCTTGGCTTGTGCACCACGGCGTGAAGCGCTTTGCGCAAGCGTGATCGCGGTGTCCGCGGTTCTTACGGTGAAGTATTCTCCCGCACTTTAGGAGACCAACATGGCTGGACGAGGCGTGCTTTTCGCAATCGACGATGACGAACTGGCGAGCTTGGGCGATGCCAAGAACGACGCCGAAGTGCAGGCGCTGGTGAACGGAATCGAGGCGCGTTGGGAGCAGGCTTGCGAGCTCGACAAGGCTTGGGATGGCATTCATCGCGCGCTGACCGATGGACGTTTTCATCGCAACGCAAGCGGTCCTCTGATGGTGCCCGGGGCCATTCTCGGCGGGACGCTTTTGGTCGAGAGCGAAGAGGCCATTATCGTCGTGAAGGCGGCCGATGAGGTGCATCAGATAGCCAGTGCGCTCGCGTCTTGGGATCGAGGGCGCTTCCGCAGCGGCTTCTACCGGATCAATCAGGACGAGTACGGTGACCTCGAAGAGGAGGACTTCGAGTACTGCTACGTCTGGTTCGAGCGCATGCGCGCGTTCTTTGTCGAGGCAGCACAAGAGGAGCGCGCGGTGGTCTTCTCTGTGGATTTGTAGGCCCCAACTTGATCGAAGGTCTCGATCCCTTGTCATCGCAAGGTGTAGTCTTTGCGGGTGTCGCAGCCGAGCGATCTGGAACCCATCGTCACGCCGTTTGACGAAGAAGAAGCCACGCAAGTGGTCTCTCAGGGGGATGTTGGCGGCTTCTTCGCAGGGCGTTTTCGACTCGATGCCAAGCTGGGGCTAGGCGCGGTCGGACGCGTGATGACGGCTGTCGATACGCGCACGGGGATGCGCGTTGCGCTGAAGGTGCTTCACAAGAATCGCGAAACGGATCCGGAGGTGATCGTACGCTTTCAGCGCGAGGCCGAGTTGCTTCGCGAGCTGCGTCATCCCGGCATCGTGAAGCTCGTCGATTTCGGTCAGTCGAAGGAGGCGGGATGGTGGCTCGCGATGGAGTTGCTGGAGGGTGTGACGATGAAGGAACACCTTGCAACGCAAGGCCCTTTCGCGCCCCGTGATGCGTGGCCTATCGTCGCGACGATCTGCGATGCGCTCGCTTATGCGCACAGCAAAGAGGTGCTGCACCGCGATCTCAAGCCAGAGAACATCGTGCTCCTGCCGGGTCAGAATCCGCCCTGCAAGGTGGTTGATTTTGGCCTCTCGCGGGGGGCCAAAGCGCAGCGGATCACAGCCACCGGAGTGATGCTCGGAACCCCTCGCTACATGGCGCCCGAGATGCTCGCAGAGAGCCACACCTTGGATGCGCGTGCCGACGTGTTCTCGATCGGCGTGATGCTCTTTGAGATGTTGACGGGTCGGTCGATCTACACGGTCGATGACTTCGGCTCGCTCTTTGGTGCGATCATGGAGGGGCGCACGCTGCGCCTGAAGCAAGTGCGTCCTGATGCTCCGCCTGCGCTCGATGTGCTGATTGCGGAGTGCGTTGCGAAGGATCCGAGCCAGCGCGTCGCCAATGCCGATGCGATTGCGACGCGTTTTGCGACATGTCTTGGGCTCTCGACGGATAGGTCTCCGTTTGTGCGCGGCGCGCCCCAGGGCGTGCAGGTACGCGCTGCACCGAAACATGTCGCCGCTGCGTTTCGCGTCGCGGACCTGCCTCAGCCCAAGGCAGCACCCAGCCAGGATTGGGCGCCCGACACGCGACCGTCTCAGCCCAAAGTCTCGATGCCTCCGCGCCCGTCTCCCGCGCCACCAGCGCCACGCGTGGATACCTTTGCTGCGCCGCCCCGGGCCGAGTTCAGCGAGGCTGCGCCACGCATTTCGATGCCGCAGATCTCCCCGACGACAGCCTCGCGTCTTCGCATCGCAGGCGTTGGCCTCGCGCTTCTAATCGCCGTCATCACGCTCTCGGTGGCGGGCATCACGGCCTACCTGATTTCATCTGGGCGGGTGTTCCGCTGGTGGGCGGAGTTCCAAGGCACGACGGCAGGCACGACCCACAGCCCTTGAGAGGCGCCTACCGCTCGCCCGTCCCGAGTGTGCGCCGCACAAGCTCGCTCGCCTTCACCGTCTCGCGGGCCCGCGCCTCACCTTGATCGACACGCGTCCAGCTCTGATCAAGCTCAAGCCGATACGAGCCGAGGAAGGTGCTCGTCGAGGCACCGCGCCACTCGTCAGGCGAGATCATCGAGAGCGTCCTCTCCTCCGTGCCGCCAGGATTTTGGCGCGCATAGAGGTGGTAAACGTGCCCCGGTCGCTTCACGAAGGAAGCGCGCGCCTGGTGGATGTCGAGGCTCTCTTTGGCCTCGTTCAAGATGCTGCGTGCACGCTCTTGGAGCGCACGAATCTGGTCGGCGATGAGGTTCAGCTCCGCACTCGCGACGATGCCGATGAGCTTGTCGGCGTCGCTTATCTGCTTGGCGATGTCGACGAGATCGACGGCGCCCGCGAGGCGGCTTATCGGGTAGGGCGATGAGCGCGCGTCGCCCTGGTGCGTGTGACCGACTGCGCGGGTGAAGGAGTCGGCGTTCTTTTCATCGTCGTTCATGGCGCCTTCATGTGCCCTCAGACACCAACAGGAACCCCCCAAATCTCACGCGCGTATCCGCGAATCGTCGCGTCGCTGGAGAAGCGTCCCATGCGAGCCGCGTTGTAGATCGCCTTCTGCGACCAAGTCCTTCGGTCGAGGTAAGCGACGTCCACCGCGTTCTGCGCCTCGATGTAGGCCGCGAAGTCAGCGAGGATGAAATAGCGATCTCCGCGATCGAGAAGCAGGTCGACGAGGGGGCGGAATCGGCCTGGCTCATCCGGCGAGAAAACGCCCGAATAGATGGCATCCAGAACGCTCTTCAAGTCCGCGTTGGTCTCGTAAATCTCGCGTGGCTTGTAGCCTGCAGATTCACGCTCAAGCACCTCCTGTGCAGTGAGCCCGAAGAGGAAGAAATTCTCTTCACCGACCGCTTCGCGAATCTCCACGTTGGCGCCATCGAGGGTGCCGATCGTGAGCGCGCCGTTCATCGCGAACTTCATGTTGCCCGTGCCGCTTGCCTCGTAGCCGGCCGTGGAAATCTGCTCGGAGAGGTCGGTCGCGGGGATGAGCTTCTCGGCGAGCGAGACGCGGTAGTTCGGCACGAAGAGCACAGCGAGATGCTCACGCACTTGCGCGTCCTCGTTGACGACGCTCGCGACGGCATTGGCCAAGTGAATGATGCGCTTGGCGACCTCGTAGGAGCTCGCGGCCTTGCCGCCGAGGAGCACGGTGCGTGGCGTCTTGGGCAGCTCGCCTGCACGAATCTTCAAGTAGCGATGCGCGACGTGAAGGATGTTGAGCAGCTGGCGCTTGTACTCGTGGATGCGCTTGATCTGCACATCGAAGAGGCGCTCGGCAGGCAGCGTGACGCCGACCTCATGCTCGAGATGCTTCACCAGGCGGTTCTTGTTCTCCTGCTTCACTTTCCACATGCGCTCAAGGAAGGACGTGTCGTCGACGTGCTTCTCGATGCCGCGAAGGAGCTCGAGATCGGTGACCCAGCCTGGTCCGACCGTGTCAGTGAAGAGCTTCGCAAGGCGCGGGTTGCATTGCTCAATCCAGCGACGTGGCGTGACGCCGTTGGTCTGGTTGCGGAAGCGTCCGGGGAAGAACGCGTCGAGCTCGGGAAACATGCGCTCGCGTAGAAGCTGCGAGTGCAGCGCCGAGACGCCATTCACCGAGAAGCTTCCAGCGACCGAGAGATTCGCCATGCGCACATTCGGCTGTGGGCCGCGTTCGATGATCGCCATCTTCGCCGAGCGCGCGTCGTCGTTCGGATGTCGGAGCGCGATGTCGATACCGAGACGTCGATCGATCTCGCGAATGATGTCGAGCTGCCGGGGCAGCATCTTGTCGAGCATGTAGACGGGCCACGTCTCTAGCGCCTCGGGCAAGAGCGTGTGATTCGTGTACGCGAACGAGCGCTTCGTGAGGCTCCAAGCGCGCTCCCAACCAAAGCGCTGCTCGTCCATCAGGATGCGCATCATCTCGGCGATGGCGAGCGCGGGGTGCGTGTCATTCAGCTGGAAAACATTGCGTTCTGCGAAGTCGTCGAGGTTTCCCCAGCGCGCGTGATGACGCGCAATTGCATCCTGAAGGCTCGCCGAGACGAAGAAGTATTCCTGGCGAAGACGCAGCTCTTTGCCGGCAGGGCCAGCATCGTTTGGATAGAGCACGCGCGTGATGTGCTCGGCGACGTTGCGCTGCTGGACAGAGCCGTTGTGATCGCCCGCGTTGAAGAGCGCGAGGTCGAAGGGGACCACGGGACGCGCCCACCAGAGGCGCAGCGTGTTGACGACATCGTTGTGGTAGCCGGGCACCGGGACGTCGTGCGCTTCGGCAATGACGTCTTGCGTGTCGACCCACTGATAGAACGTTTGTCCGTCGGCATCGCGCCGCGCTTCGACGCGGCCGCC
>JBILQT010000025.1:0-44836 GCA_044373065.1 Sandaracinaceae bacterium | reverse complement strand
ATCGAATCGGTCGACGGTGGGTCGATGCAATCGCCCCGGGGCGGATCGGGCATTGGTTCGCTTCCTGCTGAAGCCCCCGCATGCACCGAATCCTGTTCCTGATTGTGCCGCTCCTCGCCTTGGCTCCGAACCTCGCCTCGGCGCAGGCAACGCCCGCGACGGCCTACGCGCCTCTTGAGCTCGATGTTGCCCTCGCGGATCTGCGACAGGCCGAGTCCTCCGCGAAGACGCTTCAGAACCACGCGATTGTCTCCTTCGTGCTGGCGGGCTCTCAGACGGTCATCGGTGCCACGCTCTTCATGCTCGCGATCGAACCGGGGGCCGCTTCGGGCGGCAACACAGTGCTGCTCTTGAGCGGCATCGGGTGCTTCGTCGGCGCGCTCGCCACGACCATCGTTGGCTCGATTCTCGAGGGCATGAGCGGGGCTCGGCGGAGTGGGTCACGCGAACATTCCCGCGAGGGAGACCAGCTGTCGTTGAGGGTGACGGACGGTCCAGGCGATGTGGGATTGGGGCTGGCGCTGCAATGGTGAAGTGAGCCGGACTCGGACTCGGACTCGGCCACCAAACGCAAAAACGCCCCGCCTGCTCTCGCAAACGGGGCGCTCTCGTGTGGGTCAGCGTGGTCTCAGCCGAGCGCCTTCATGAGCTCGGTGAACTCCGCGCCAACGCCTTCGGCGACCGCGCGGTACGTGCATGCGCCGTCCCAGCAGTTCACGCCGAGGGCCAATGCCGACGATGCGCGGACGGCCTTCTCGATGCCCATCGTAGCGATCATCTCGGCGTAGCGCGCCGTGACGTTCGTGAGGGCGAAGGTCGATGTCTGTGCGACTGCGCCGGGCATGTTCGGCACGCAATAGTGCACGACGCCGTGAAGCATGAACGTCGGGTTGTCGTGGTCGGTGGGGCGACAGGTGGAGATGCAGCCGCCTTGATCGACGGCGACGTCGACGACGACCGAGCCTGGCTCCATGCGCTTGAGCATCTCTTCGTCGACGAGCTTGGGCGCCTTCGCGCCTGCGACGAGCACTGCACCGATCACGAGATCGGCATGGGCCACCGACTCCGCGATGTTCTTCGGGTTGCTGTAGAGCGTCTCGATCGAGGTGCCGAAGATGTCTTCGAGGTAGCTCATGCGGGCGTGATCGACGTCGAGCACGGTGACCTGTGCGCCCATGCCGACCGCGATGCGCGCTGCGTGCGTGCCGACGACACCGCCGCCGAGGATCGCAACGCGACCACGGCGCGTTCCGGGCACGCCGCCGAGGAGCACGCCCTTGCCGCCGTGCTCCTTCTGAAGACACGAGGCGCCGACCTGCGTCGCCATGCGTCCCGCGACCTCCGACATCGGGCGAAGCAGCGGCAAGGAGCCATCTGCGTTCTGCACCGTCTCGTAGGCAATCGCGCGCACGCGCTTGTTCATCAGCTCACGCGTGAGCTCGGGGAGCGGCGCGAGGTGGAGGTACGTGTAGAGGATGAGGCCGGGGCGGAAGTAGCCGTACTCGCTCGGGAGCGGCTCTTTCACCTTCATCACCATCTCGCATCCCCATGCATCGCCTGCCGTGGGGACAATCTTCGCGCCGGCTGCGGTGAACTCCGCATCGCTGATGCCAGCGCCAAGGCCTGCACCCTTCTGGATGCGCACTTCGTGTCCTGCGCGCACAAGCGCGATGACTCCGCCTGGGTTGATGCCAACGCGGTACTCGCGTGTTTTGATCTCTGTGGGCACGCCAATGAGCATGTGTGTCTCCTCTGATGTTCTGCGCTGTCAGAGCGCTGCAAAAGTGGCGCGACCGTACCCGCGGGATCGCATCGGATCCAGTCACGATCGACCGACGCAACGCGTCAGGAAGGTTGGCTTGCGCGGGCTAGACGAGACGAAGCGGCATGGCCTCGCGGACAAGCTCTTGGATGGTGCGCCCCTCGAGCAGCGACATCGAAAATGTCGCGTGCGCCGTGAGGTTGAAGAAGGGCAGCCAGGCCTCGCGGTAGTCGCGATTCAGCAGGCGAACGAGCTCGGCCTCGCTCTCGCCTTCACGGAAGCGAATCCAGTTGTCGTCGGCATCGCGCGACTGCATCGGCGCGTAGGTGAGGAAGCAATGATCGAGGTGCGGCTTCTGGTCGGCGCGCAATGCCGAGACACGGCCGACACCGACGTGAACGCGCACGCGCGCATCGTCGTCTGCGTTGAGGCGCGACCACTGCAGCTCAAGCACCTGGTATCGCTGGCTGGTTTCCCTTCCGGGAAAGCGATCGTCGTCCAAGAGCACGCGATGCATGCGCGACGACTTGCCCCCGCGGAACCCAAGCGCGCGGAGCTTGGAGTTCCATGCCTCGAAGATGGCGCGACGCAGCGTCTCCTTCGCGGTCTCCTTCGACGTCACGTCAGATCCCAGGCGCACCCGCGAGCGAGCCGCGGGGCTTGATCGTGCGAATCTCCACGTGCTCCTTCGTCGTCTTCTGGAGGATGGCGTTGGCCGCCATGAAGCCGCTCGTGACCGCACGCTCCATCAGGGCCGAGGGGAAGGGAAGCTTCACGAAGTCGCCCGCGAGGTAGACGCCGCGTCCTGCCGTCTCAACACCGGGCCGTGAGGCGTGGTCGCCAGGTCGAAATGCGGGGCAGTCCTGACGCAGGAAGAAGCGCTCCTCGAGCACCTTCATCGCGCGCGTCTCGGGATAGGCCTCGTGCATCCCGCGCATCAAGTCCGCGCGTACTTGCTCCTCGCTCCACGTCGCATCGACGGCGTAGGCGTGAAGCTCGATCACCGAGCCACCCGTGCGCTCAGTCCACGCGCGGCTCTCGTCTTCGAGCTTCTCGAAGATGCTGATGTTGTCGATGCAGCCAAGGCCCGTGGTGCCTGCAAAAGGAGCGCGATCCGCGTTCACCTTCTTGTCCATCCAGAGGCGCCAGACCGCGAAGGGGAGCGTCACGGTGAGGCGATCCATGTTGGCGCGGAAGGTGGGATCAAAGAGCGTCGGCGAGCTCTTCACGAGCTGCTTGAGGCCGGGGATCGTGACGGCGAGAACAAGCTCGCTTCCCTCGAGCGTGCCCTTGCTCGTCTCGACCACAAAGCTGCCCGCCTTGTTCTTCGTGATGCGCTCGACGCGCTCGCTCAGGCGAATCTCGGCGTTGAGGTTTTGCAGGTAGCGCGCGAGGGGCTCGAAGAGGCCGCGCGAGAAGGGGACGTTCATCGTGTCGAAGACGAGGCCCTCGGGGTTCCCCAAGAAATAGAAGTGGAACATCGCGAGCAACTCGGCCGCGGAGTAGTCGCCCTCGGGGTTGAAGAACGAGTGCGCGAAGACATCGAAGAGCATGCGACGCGCGTCTTCGGGGAAGCGCAGTGAGTCGAGGTAGGCGGCGGCCGTTGTGCGATCCCAACGCGCATACGTGCGCTGCGGATCAAACGCGACCATCGCGGCGGCCTTGCGTGGCGAGACCTTGAGGAGATCCCGTGCGCGGAAGGTGGGCGTGCGGCGCAAGAGCTCAAGGATGTTGAAGGGCATCTGCTTGGGCAGATTGGAGAAGCTCTGCGTCGAGCCGCCGGGCCCGAGCAGCGGGTAGTCATCCATCGGGACGAGCGACTTCAGCTCGGGGTCCACACGGCGCATCAATGCGCGCAGGTTGTAATATTGGCGAAAGAACGCGTGGAAGCCGCGCTCCATCTGGAACTCGGTGCCGTCGCCGAGCTTGTCCGTCCATGCGCCGACGCGGCCTCCAAGGAAGCCCTCGGCCTCAAGGACGACGACCTCACGCCCGCGCTCCGCAAGCACGGTTGCCGCAGCAAGACCGGCGAGACCACCGCCGACGACGATGACGCGCTTGGCATTCGACTCACTCGCAGCACTTCGCATTTCGACCATGGTGTTCCCTCGCGGAAGCAGTCTTGAACGGACGCCTGCAAGGAAGGCAGGCGTGCTCTTCCCGGCGTTAGCAGGTACGCCTCGCGCTCGCATGTCGGAACGCCCATCGCGCCTTGCCTCCACTGTGCTCACGCTCACGTTCGCCGTGATCGCATGTGCCTGCGCGAAGTCTGGCCTTGGGGACGCCTGCGTGATCGATGCGGACTGCAACACCACCTTCGTCTGCATCGCCGCAGGCGAGGATGGAGGTCGCTGCATGCGTGCATGCGAGGCGGGGACGCGCCTCTGCGGCGATGGCCTTGTGTGCATGACCTTCGGTGCACAGAGCGCCTGCTTTCTCGGCGGTCGTGTTGGCTACGGCGAGGCCTGCACATCGAACTTTGCGTGTGAGGCCGGGACGGTTTGCCCCACGAGCCTTGGCCTCTGCGCGCAGGCATGCGACGCGGCGTTGGACGTCTGCCAGTTGGTCGAGGTCTGCACCGAGGACGCGCAAGTCGGCGGCTATTGCGGCCCGCGCGAATGAATCTCTGCGTTCAGGCGTCGAACACCGGTGGCCCGTACGGCCCGGAAAGTTGACTTGCTGAGATCGCTTCTCCACCTTCCAAGCGTGCCCCGCTCGCTCCTCACGCTTGCTTCGATCGCCGGCTTCGCGCTGGGCTGCACGTATGCCGTGACGGAGCCCGCGGAAGCGCAGCGCGCGACGCCGCTTGCGCATCCGGTGGCTGTGCATGCACAGGCGCCCTATGTCGCGACGCAGGCGGCCACGCAGACGGCGCCACTGGCCGCTCCGCTCGTTGCGGATCGAATCCTCTTTCCCGTCTACCCGCCCGCGCCCATGGCGTATCCGCTCGATGCAGACGGGCATCCTGTCTATGGGCTCGACATCGGTATCGAGGATCTGGCGGGCACGGCGCTGCGCTCATTTCATGCAGCGCTGCGACGGGCCGAGCGTGGTGAGGGGCAAGCACGCATCGTGGCGTACGGCGCCTCACACACGGCCTCCGATAGCTGGACCGGCATCGTGCGTCGCTCGCTGCAGGCGCGCTTTGGCGATGCGGGCCACGGCTTCATCCTCCCCGTCGAGCCTTGGCGCAGCTACCACCACCAAGACATCACGGTCGATTCCACGTTGCGTCTCTGGCAGACGCTTCGCTACCACGCCGGACAGGCCGCACCGATGCGCTTTGGCCTCGCAGGTGTGGCCGTCGAGTCGAGTGAGATGCGTGCTTGGGGACGCGTCGAGACGGGTGAGCGCACCTGCTCCCGCTTCGAGCTTTATTACGAGCAGCAGCCGATGGGCGGCTCGTTCGATGTGCTGATCGATGGTCGCGTGGCGCGTCAGGTCTCGACGAATGCGCCTTCGGCAGTGGCGGCCTACGAGGTCTTCAGCGTCGCGGATGCACAGCACACCTTTGAGATTCGTCCGCGTGGCGATGGGCTTGTGCGCATCTACGGCGTCTCTGTCGAGCGCGAGGCACCCGGCGTGGTGGTCGATACGCTCGGCATCAACGGCGCGCGCGCGGCCTCGCAGCTCTACTGGGATGAAGCACTCTGGCAGGAGCATCTGCGACGGCGCGTTCCCGACCTCATCGTGCTCGCCTACGGGACCAACGAGAGCGGCGACGATGAGCAGCCGATCGAGACCTACGAGGCGAATCTGCGTCAGGTGATCGAGCGCGTTCAACGCACGGTGCCGATGGCGAGCTGCATGCTCGTGGGCCCCTCCGACAGACCCGTCATCCATCGTGATCGAACGGGCACGCTGCGCACACGCACGCTCGATGTCATCGCGGCGCAGCGTCGTGTGGCGCGCGACTACGGCTGTGGATTCTTCGACCTCGTCGCCTGGGGCGGAGGGCCGATGCACATGATGGCGTGGGCCGCGGCAGAGCCTGCTTGGGCCAATCGCGATCACGTGCACTTCACGCCGCGCGCGTATCGACGCATGGGCGAAGTGATCACGAACGCGCTGCTCCAGACCTACTGATCCGCGGTCGCTTCTGAGGGACTGCGCGGGACGCAACATCGTGTAAGGTGCCGCCCTCGGAGGTATCCCCATGTTGAATCCTGATAGCCCAGCGCCTGACGTACAAACCATGATCCCCGGCACGGGCGAGCTTCGCGCCACGTTCAAGACGTCGGCCGGCGACATCGTCGTCAAGCTCTACGAGAATGAGTGCCCGCGCACGGTGGCCAACTTCGTCGCACTCGCGATGGGCAAGGTTGAATGGACCGAGCCACGCGGCGGCAAGACGTCACGCCCGCTCTACTCAGGCCTCGTGTTCCACCGCGTCATCCCCGAGTTCATGATTCAGGGTGGCTGCCCACAGGGAACGGGCACCGGCGGCCCAGGCTGGAAGTTTGGCGATGAGATTCATCCCTCGCTCAAGCACAGCCAGCCCGGCGCGCTCTCGATGGCCAACGCAGGCCCCAAGACGAACGGCTCGCAGTTCTTCCTCTGCGAGATCGCAACGCCCTGGCTCGATGGCAAGCACGCCGTCTTCGGCCAGACGATCCAGGGCCTCGACCTCATCGCGAAGATTGCCCGCGCAGGCAACGGCGCGACGAAGCTGAACGAAGTCGTCATCAGCCGCGCCTGATCACATCGCAACGAACGAAGCCCACTGGCTCGCTTGAGCTGGTGGGCTTTTTCGTGTCTGCACGAAGGCTTTCCGCGTCTAGCGAATCACGAACGCGATGCCTGCGTGAATCTCATCCGAGGGCGACCAGGCCGCGAGCGAAGGTGGCGCGGGGACGCGCGAGAGCTCGGTGGCGGCAGCGAGTGCGGCGTCATCCAGCACTGCAGCGCCCGCGCTTCCACAGACGCGGCGTCCGAGGATTTCACCGTTCTCGCCCACGCGAAGACAAACCTCGACGCGGCCTTCGAGACGATCACGCAGGGCTGCGCGCGGGTAGTGCACGCGACCTCCGAGGAGACCTTCCAAGGAGCGCACGTAGGCGCGTCGTGCGCGGCGTACGTCCGCCTGGGAGGGGCCTGCGGCGACGGCTTCATGCGCCGAACTCGTACCGCCGACAGCGGCTGCCGTTCCCGTCCCATGACCACCAGGAACACCGCCCGCTTGGCCCGGATCCACCGCGAAACCCTCTGCGCCTGCACCTTCTGCAACGAGCGTGGGCGCGGCGGCGGCAGGCTCCTCACCAAAGACGTCTTCGAGGCTCGGCGGGAGCGCGGCAGGCTCTGCGACAGGTGTGGGCTCCGCTTCAGCGACTTCGGTGGGCTCAAGCATCCTGCGCTCGTGGACGACGGGCGCTGCGAGCGGCTCGGGCGGGGCTTCGGGCGTCACCACTGGCTCTGGAATCGCTGCAGGCGCCGCAGGAACGGAGAACTCGACGAATGCCTGGGAGGCGACTGCAGCGTGCACAGGCACTTGAATCCAGCCCAGCGCCCAGGCTGCACCCACATGGATCACCAGCGATGCCACCACGACTGGCAGGCCCGTGCGGCGCTCACTCGCTGCAGGATGCATCGCGGGCGGCGCGAATGACTCGGCCAGAGGGCCGGAGACAGGCAGGGAGGTGGGTGCGGTGTGCGGCATGTCGTCTCGGGGAGGACGAAGGTCGGCGGCGGGTGATTCACGAGAACGGTAGCGAGAATCGTTCTCATAGAGTGCTGAACACGGCGCGGGGGGTCAAGCGGGACGTTGCGCGTATCCTCGGAGCGATGCGTCCCCTCACGTTGTTTGTGGTCCTTGTCGCAACCTTCGCCGCCCGCACAGCGCACGCCCAGGCCTGCGCGACACCGACGGAAGCCCTGCTCTGGAATGCGGCGCCTGTTGCGCAACGCGCGGGCCTTCATCTCCCACGAGCGGGAGAGCGCGCGCTGCCTGCACGGGTGGCCGAGGTCGAGTTGAATGGTGCGCCTCCACTGGAAGCAGCGCTCGCCTTCGACAGCCTGGAAGCGCTCCCCGAGGACAACGAAGCCAGCGAAGACCAGGAGGAGCCAACACCACAGACGCACCTCTGGGTGTACGCGTGCACGAATGGAAGCTGGGCTCCGCTGGCGCACACCGAAGTGGAGATCAGCGAGGGTTGGGATGGGACGCTCGATGTCATTCCCGGGGTCGAGGTGATGCGTCGCGAGACACTCGCGAACCTCCCGCGCGACTTCATCCGCCTGGAGCAAACGGACGTGAACGGCGGCTCAGACCCTCGTTACGTCCGTCGGCGTTTCATGCTCTTTCACCTCGTGCGCGGTGCGCTCATCGCGGCCCTCGACATCGTGGTGCACGAGTTCAACGAGTCTGGGCCGGAGCGGGAGGAGACGATGTCAGCCACGCGGCGGATCGTGCTCATGCGCGGCACGCCGGCACGCTATCGGCTCCGTGTGGAAGAACGCTGGGTCGGCGAGCGACCGCGGCGCTGTCGCACCATCCTGACTTTCGATGGCGAGACGTTCGTCTCCGCGGACGAGACTTGCTCGTAGTCGGTATAGTCGCGGGCCATGAAGCTCGTGTTTGCAACAGGCCCTGTACAGCTCGATGAAGACGGAAAGCACCTGCGGCGTGAGCTTGGGCGCGCGCTGACGGAACTCCTGGAGGTGCCCGTCGAGGTGCATGCCGAGAAGAGCTATGGCGCGCTTGCGGAGCGTGTGGCCAAGGGCGAGGCGGGCGTGGCCTGGCTGCCTCCCGCGACGTTTGTGCGCGCGCTTGCGGCGGGCACGATTCGCGATGTGCTCTCGGCCGAGCGCGTCAATGGCTCGGCCTATCAAGCCGCGCTCTTTGTGCGCGCAGACAGCCCGCATCGGACGCTTGAATCGCTTCGCGGAAAGAGCGTCGCCTGGGTCGACAAAGACTCCTGCGCTGGCTTTCTCTTCCCGGCGCTTGAGCTGCGCACACAAGGCTTTGCGCTCGCGGAGCTCTTTGGTCAGCAGAGCTTCTTGGAGTCGCACTCACGCGTCGTGCGCGCGGTGAACAATGGCGATGTGGATGCCGGCGCAACCTACGTGCAGCTTCGCGGCGTGACGGATGCGGCGCCCTCGCTTGAGTCCGTGCAGGACGAGCTGAGCGGCAAGCTTGCGCTCGTGGGCTGGGCGCCTTTCGTCGCGCCGAATGCCATGCGCCCCTTGCTCGTGAGCCGCGCGATTCCGTCCGATGCGCTCTGCATCACCGATGCGGTGCCGCAGCCCCTGCGCGATGCGCTCATGCGTCATCTCCTCGCGACGCAAGCCAACGCGAAGCTCTCGCGCCTCTTTCGCGGCTTGATGAATGCCGACCGCTTCGTCGTGCGCACGCCAGCGGATTACGAGGCGGTGCGCACCGCGATGCAAGACGCCTGATCTCGACCCGAAGTACGGAACGAAACGACCATGACGAACTCCACGAACACGATGCAAGACCTCGTCTTCAAGGCCTCGATTCTTCACGAGGCCCTTCCCTACATCCGCCGCTTTCACGGCCGCACCTTCGTGGTGAAGTACGGCGGGCACGCGATGATCGACCCTGCCCTGCGCGACTCGTTCGCGCGCGACATGACGCTCATCAAGCTCATCGGGATCAACCCGATCGTGGTGCATGGCGGCGGGCCGCAGATCGATGCTGCGCTCTCGCAGTTGGGCGTTCAGTCGGAGCGCATCGATGGCCTGCGCGTGACGGATGAGAAGACGATGGATGTCGTCGAGATGGTGCTCGCCGGTCGTGTGAACTCCGAGATTGTCTCGCTCATCTGTCATCACGGCGGGCGCGCTGTCGGGCTCTCGGGCAAAGACGATTCGTTCCTTCGCTGCGAGAAGATCGACCGCATGAAGACCAAGGGCGGCAACGAGGTCGACCCAGGGCGTGTGGGGCGCGTGGTCGAGGTGCGCACGCAGGTGCTTGAGCAGCTCATTCAGGGCGGCTTCATTCCCGTGGTCGCGCCGATCGGCGTCGATGCCGATGGGCGCTCGCTTAACATCAACGCGGACACGGTTGCGGGCGCGATTGCTGCGGCAACGGGCGCCGAGAAGATGCTCTTGATAACGGACATCGAGGGCGTGCGCGATGAGAGCGGCAAGGTCACCTCGTCGATCACGGCGGCGGCGGTGCAGGCGATGATCGCATCGGGCGTCATCTCGGGTGGCATGATCCCGAAGGTGCAATCGGCGCTCGATGCGCTCGCGATGGGCGTGAAGAAATGCCACGTCGTCGATGGGCGCATGCAGCACGCCGCACTCCTCGAAGTGTTTACAGACAGCGGCATCGGGACGCAGATCCTGGGCTAACCGCGATGCGCTTCGTCATCGGCCTCGGCACCAACCTCGGCGACCGCGAGGGCTATCTGCGTGAGGCCGTTGCGCGCTTTCGGGCGTTGCCGGAGGTGCACGTGGAGGCGCTCTCGCATGTCTATGAGACGCCGCCTTGGGGCCCCCCGCAGCCGCACTATCTGAATGCTGCGATGCGCATCGCGACGCAGCGCTCGCCGCTTCAAGTGCTCGCGCATTGCCTTGCGATCGAGGCCGAGCTTGGGCGTGTGCGCAACGAGCGCTGGGGGCCGCGGACGATCGATCTCGATGTGCTCTACGCGGAGGAGGAAGGCGTCCTTCTGCGCGTGGATGAGCCCGGCCTTGCAGTGCCGCATCCGCGTCTTTTCGAGCGCGCGTTTGCGCTCGCGCCGATGCTCGATGTGATGCCGCATTTGGCAGGCGTTTACGGTGAGGGGCTCGAGATGCCGCCGCGCGTGGCCGTCGCGCTCTGAGCAGAATCTTCACCGAGCCGACTGATTCTTCGTTCTCAACGCAATCCATCGATGGACGCGGCGTGATGCCGTGGCTTTCACATCCTTACGCTGGAGTACGCAATGAGTTCGATGACGTTGGTTCGTGGGTTGGCGGTCGCGCTGAGCTTCTCGGCAGTGGTGGCCTGCGGTGCGCCTGAGGCGGGTGGTGGCGATCGCGGGGGCCCGCATAGCCTGACGGGCTATCGCTGGACGGGGCCCTCGCAGACGGTGGGAGGCATTGAGCTGCAGCCCGAGTTCTCCTTTGATGCGGCGAGCGTGACGGCGACGAATACCTGCAACCGCACCGTCAGCGTCTCGACGACGGCGCCTGCGCGCTACCGCTACCGCGCGAACATCCCGAGCAGTGCGCGGCGCGAAGAAGGCAATGGCTCGGCGAGCTGCTTTGTTGAGATCCTCGCAGGCGACGTGGAGTTCGAGATCGTGAACAACGTGCTGCGCGTGACGCGCAACGGGACGACGGTCGACTTTCAGCCAAGCGGCAGCGTGGCCGGTCTCTACGGAACCTGGGTCGTCGACGCGCCTGAGGTCGGTCGCCTGAGCTGGTCGATGAGCGGCGGCCGCATCCGCGCGACGGTGGCCTGCACCAATGGCGTCTCTGCGAGCACCGACGCGTCTGCCTCGTTCACGAACATGCTCGAGATCACCGAGGACAGCAGCAACCAGGTCGAGGAGGCCGGGCTCACCTGCAGCGTCGGCATCGCGCGCGGCATGTACACGTACACCTTTGATGGCGCAGACATGATCCTCACGGGAGGCGGGGGCACGATTCGCTTCATCCCAAACCCACGCTGAATCGAAGCGCGCTCCTCCATCGCGGCCTCTGCCTTCGTCGGGCAGGGGCCGTGCGCGCAATGAATCCTCTCGCAGCGCCGCGCATCTTTTGCCTTTGGGCCACGAACACACCGTGGCACGTTCGACCCGCTCATCTCGCGTGCGAGTTGATCCTGCAAATCGCTTGGAGAGGTCGACATGATTGTTTGGGTTACCGGCGGCGCCGGCTTCATCGGCTCCAACTTCCTCCTTCGCTACGTCCCGCAATCGCCCGAGCACCGCTTCATCAACGTCGACAAGCTCACCTACGCCGCGAACCTCCTCTCACTCGCGTCGATCGCAGCACGCGACAACTACAAGCTCGCGCACGTCGACATCTGCGACATGGACGCGCTCGAGAAGCTCGCGAAGGAAGAGCCGCCCGACCTCATCGTGCACTTCGCCGCCGAGAGCCACGTCGATAGGTCCATCCTCGGGCCGCGCGAGTTCGTGCGCACCAATGTCGAGGGCACGTTCAACCTGCTTGAGGTCGCGCGCAAACATTGGAAGCCGTCGAAGGACGTGGAGACGACTCAACTCTTTCCCGATAGGGAAAACAGCCAACTCTTCCACCACGTCAGCACCGACGAGGTCTACGGCTCGCTTGGCGAGACGGGCTTCTTCACCGAAGAGACGCGCTACGACCCTTCGAGCCCCTACTCCTCCACCAAGGCCGCGAGCGACCACATCGTTCGGGCCTACGCACGCACCTACGGGATGGCGACGCGCATCACGAACTGCTCGAACAACTACGGGCCGCGGCAGTTTCCCGAGAAGCTCATCCCGCTCGTCATCCAGAACATCCTCGAGCGGAAGAAGCTGCCCATCTACGGGCAGGGCACGAACGTGCGCGACTGGCTCTATGTCGATGATCACTGCGACGCGATCTGGACCGTCATCCACAAAGGCAAGAACGGCGAGACCTACAACGTTGGCGGGCACAACGAGAAGCAGAACATCGAGGTCGTGGACACGCTCTGCGCGCTCGTCGCGAGGCAAACTGGCGCCGATGTGAACGAGCTTCTCGCGCTCAAGACCTACGTCGCTGACAGGCCCGGACATGACCTCCGCTACGCGATCGATGCATCGAAGATTCAGCGTGAGCTTGGCTGGAAGCCGACGGAATCCTTCGAGACCGGCATGGAGAAAACCGTGCGCTGGGTGATCGAGAATCAGCCCTGGGTGAGCGCGGTGAAGAGCGGCGAGTACCGCACATGGATGGACCGAAACTACGGGAGTCGATGATGACGAAGGCCAGCATTCAGAAGGGGATCATCCTCGCGGGCGGAAGCGGCACGCGGCTTCATCCGCTGACGAAGGCCGTGAGCAAGCAGCTCATGCCCATCTACGACAAGCCGATGATCTACTACCCGCTCACCACGCTCATGCTCTCGGGCATCCGCGATGTGCTCGTCATCACGACGCCGCATGAGCAGGTGCTCTTCAAGCAGCTCCTTGGCGATGGCGCGCAGTGGGCGATGAACATCACGTATGCCGCGCAGCCCAGCCCCGATGGCCTCGCGCAGGCCTTCCTCATCGGCGAGGAGTTCATCGCGGGCGAGGCGTGCGCGCTCGTGCTTGGCGACAACATCTTCTACGGGCATGGCCTCCAGGGCCTGCTCGAGGCGTCCACGCAGCGCACCACGGGCGCGACCGTCTTCGGCTACTACGTGAAGAACCCGCAGGCCTATGGCGTGGCTGAGTTCGATGCGACAGGGCGTGTGATCGGCCTTGAGGAGAAGCCCGAGAAGCCGCGCTCGAACTACGCCGTGGCCGGCCTCTACTACTACGACAAAGACGTCGTCTCCCTCGCGCGCACGCTCAAGCCCAGCAAGCGCGGCGAGCTGGAGATCACGGACCTGAACCGCCTCTACCTGGAGCGCGGAGACTTGCACTTGGAGAAGTTCGGCCGCGGCGTCGCCTGGCTCGACACGGGCACACACGACCAGCTCCTTCAGGCCGCGCACTTCGTGCAGACGATTCAGCAGCGCCAGGGGCTTCAGATTGCGTGCCCTGAGGAGGTCTCCTTCCGCAAGGGTTGGGTCGACCGCGCGCAGCTCTTGAAGCTCGCCGAGCCCCTCAAGAAGACGGCGTACGGCCAGTACCTCATCGACATCGCGCATGAGGGGGCCGAGCCGTGAACGTCATCGAGACGGCGCTCCCGGGCGTGCTGCTCATCGAGCCGAAGGTCTTCGGCGACGCGCGGGGATGGTTCACCGAGACCTTCCACGAGGGCCGCTACCGCGAGCACGGCATCACCCTGCCCTTCGTCCAAGACAACCTCTCGCGCTCCTCGCGCGGCATCCTGCGCGGCATGCACCTTCAGCAGCCCAACCCGCAGGGCAAGCTCGTGTGGGTGCCCGATGGCGCCGTCTTCGATGTCGCGCTCGATGTGCGCGTCGGCTCACCGACCTTTGGTCAGTGGGTTGGCTTCGAATTGAGCGCGGAGAATCACCGCCAGCTCTGGATCCCACCAGGCTTTGCGCATGGCTTCGTCGTCACCAGCGAGACCTGCCTCTTCGCCTACAAATGCACCGCGCTCTACGCGCCGCAGGATGAGCTTGGCGTCGCCTGGGATGACCCCGATGTCGGCATCACCTGGCCCCTTCAAGACGTCGTCTTGTCCGCCAAGGACAAGGTGCACGCGCGCTTGAAAGACATCGACCCAGCCAAGCTCCCAAAGTTCGAACGATGACCCAGCGCATCCTCCTCCTCTCGCCTGACGGCATGCTGGGCCGCGCCTTCGAGCAGCAGCTCACACAAGACGCGCACACGTTCGATGCGCTGCGCTTTCCTGAGTTCGATCTCACCAAGCCCGAGTCCCTCGCACGCATCGCCGAGCTCAAGCCCACGCATGTGATCCACTGCAGCGCCTACACCGACGTCGACGGCGCGGAGACACACGAGGCGCTCGCGATGCAGATCAACGGCGAGGGCGTGGGCGAGCTTGCGCGCGTGTGCCGCTCAGTGGGCGCAGTGCTCGTGCACTTCGGCAGCGACTACGTCTTTGATGGCGAGGGCAAGTCGCCCTACCCCGTCGATGCGCCGCTCGCCCCGCAGGCCGCGTACGCACGCAGCAAAGCGCGCGGTGAAGTGCTCCTGCGCGAGAGCGGTGCCGAGCATCTCTACCTCCGCACGAGCTGGCTCTATGCGCCCTGGGCGAAGAACTTCGTCCGCACGATCGCGAAGAACGCGAAGGTGCGCCCCGAGCTCAAGGTGGTGAACGATCAGCGTGGTCGTCCGACGAGCGCCGAGCACCTCGCGAGGACCACGCTTCAGCTGCTCGACAAGGGCGCGCGCGGCACGCTCCACGTCACCGACGGAGGCGAGTGCACCTGGTTCGAGCTCGCCCGCGAGATTGTGTCGATGATGGGGCTCAGTGAGAGCTGCAAGGTCACGCCTTGCATGAGCAGTGACTGGCCAAGCCCGGTGAAGCGTCCTGCCTACAGCGTGCTCGACTTGAGCGCGACCGAGGCGCTCGTGGGGCCGATGGGCGATTGGCGAGAGCATGTGAGGGATGTGCTTTCGCGGCTTGAGCCCCTTTGAGCTGACGCGGTCTTTCGCTCTGATGCGACCTACAGAATGAGCTCGCTGTCTGCGAGGTAGAGTTCGATGAATGCCTCAAGCGAAGGCGCGACTAGGTAGGGCGTGATGGACACCAGGATCACCTCGCCTGTCGCGACGTCGACGCCGTACTCATGGGAGCAGATCATGTAGTCCGCGAAGACCAAGACCTCGCGCGGCGCGGCTTCACCGGGCAGCTGGACGGGCTCGCGCCGGTGCTCTTCGAGGTCGTAGAAGCGAAACAACAAATCGTCGGTGCCACCCTCTGCCAACGCGTAGAGTTCGGCGAGCATCGGGAAGGCGGCAAGCGATGAGAGGTCCCTCCCGGAGCTCGCACGATAGCCGCCCCAGCGGTCGACCACGGCGCGGGCCAGCTTGGCGTGTTCAGTCGAGTTCATCGAACGCCTCAAGGCCGTGCAGGCCCGCACACACCCGCGGGTGACTCGCACATGGGCGCTGTGCACCGCTGCTCAGCCGAGGCGCCGCCGACGGAGCAGCAGACACCCTCCGCGCACGCGCTCTCACCGCCGCATACCTCATCGAGTCGACGCGCCTGGCAGGCGCCGCGCAGGATGCAGCCAAGGGCACCGTCGAAGCTCCGGAAGGGTCCGCAGTCGCAGCCGGGGGAGACGCATTCGAGGAGCGAGGGGCGACCGCAGTCGTAGTGACCGCACGTGCTCACGTCCCAGCGTCCGCCGGTCGCCAGACATGAGGCCTCCTCGTCGACGACCGGGTCGACGGCGGGGCAGCTCACGTCGACCACGCAGCCCACGCCCGCCTGGAAGTTGCGGCCTGTGCCGCAGTTGCAGCCACGCGTCGGTGCGAAGCAGGTGGCCGCGTTCGGTACGCCGCAGACGTGGTGACCGCAGAGCGAGGGGACGTTGAACCAATCGCCGGAAGTGCTCTCGCAGAGGGTCGCATCACACGAGGCGTGGTCGCTGACGCAGGCCTCCAAGGTCGTGTACACGCCGCACTCCTCGCCGACGCATTCGTCGCAGTAGGGGACGCACGCCGCGCCATCCCAGAACGCGCCTCGCACGGCGCGGCACGGTGCCTCACAGGGGTCGAGCGCGGCACGCATCGGCTCGCAGGAGGGCACGTAGGCCCCGGCATCACCGCGCACGTCGGCACCGGTGTCGGGGGGTCGTCCGCCATCGAGCCCACTGTCTGCGAGGCCCGTCGAGTGGGTGTCTGGGCAACCCAGGCTCAGAAGGGCCACGAGGCATGTGGAGGTCGGCACGGCTCGGCGCATCAGGATGGACATTCCCCGACGTGAGCACGGAGCGGGCCAGAGGTGAAGACGAAGCGTCGTGGCGAAGAACGTCAGGCACGGTGTGGGAGCTACAAAATGAGCTGGCTGTCCTTGAGGTAGAGTTCGAAGAATGCTTCGAGCGATGGCGCGATGACGTAGGACGCGACGACCATCACGATCACCTCGCCTGTTACGACGTCCACGCCGTACTCCTGGGAGCAGATCATCCAGTCCGCGAAGACAAAGACCTCGCGCGGGGCGGCCTCACCGGGCAGCTGCACGGGCTCGCGCCGCTGCTTTTCCAGGTAGTAGAAGCTGAACATCTCCTAGTCGTCGCCACCCTCTGCCAGCGCGTAGATCTCGGCGAGCAAGGGGAAGGCGGCCAGCGACGAGACGTCCCTCGCGGAGTTCCCGCGATAGGAGCCCCAGCGATCGACGACGGCGCGGGCCAGCTTGGCGTGTTCACTTGAGTTCATCGAACGCTCCATCCTGCACCAAAATCCCGTTGACACCCATCGCCCTTCCCCGCGAACTTCCTCACCACGCACACGCCGTGCGCCACAGGAGGAAAGACCATGGGTGAAGTCATACGAAAGGATGCTGCTGCCGCGGACATCCTGGCCGATGCGAACACGACGTTGACGCGTGCGGTCGCGCGCGGAGGCGGCTGGCAGTCGGCGGCGGAGGGTCGGCTTGGGCCGGTGGTCACACTGGCGGCGAGCGTCGATGCGCGACGCAAGGCGGCGTCCGAGGAGTACGCGCCGGTGAGTGCGCGCTTGGATGCGCAGAACGACGTGGCCGACAAGCTCGTGGGGCGCATCTCCGATGACATCTGGAACCTCCTCGGTCGCCCGGGCAATGACCCGGCGCTCGAGATCCTCTTCCCGGGTGGCGTTTCCTATTACACCGACGGCGATGTGACCGAGCAGCCTGCGCGCATGCAGTTGCTCGCCGAGCTTCTGGAGTCGGGGATTCATCCGCGCCTTGAGCCTGCGCGCGCCAACGCCTTTGCGGCCGAGCTCCGGGCCTCGGCGGCGACGCTTCAGAGCCTCGTGGATGCGAGCCTGCCGATTCGCCTGCGCCTCCAGCTCACCGAGAAGATGCACTTCGCGACGGCCCGCGCGGCCCACGCTGCCTTGGTCAACATCAAGCGCTCGTGGAAGTCGGATGGGCAGACCGAGGCTGAGATCCACAGCGTGATTCCGGACCGCCCAGGAGCCCGCAAAGCAGCCGCGCCGCAGGGCTGAGCCGCCCACACGTCGTTGGTTTCAGAAAAGAACCCGGAGAAGCGCGACCACACGTGTGTGGTTGGCAAAACGAGCAGAGAAAAACCCGACCCACGCGCTTTGGTCGGGTTTTTTCGTGGGCGAAGTCGCGTCCACGGCCGTGTGGGTGGCAAAACGGGCACGGAATGGCACGACCAAAGGTCTTTGGTTGGAGAATCAGGCGCGGAATGGCACGGCCCCAGGTCTGGGGTCGGAGAAAAACGCGGGCGAACGCGCGACCACGGAGCTGTGGAAGGCGAAAACCTCTGCCGAAGGCCTCCCGAGGCGCCTGAAGGGCCCGTTTTGGGCCGATTCCGCGTGGATGGCGGGCCTGTTAAGGCCGGACGCAGACCCCGCCCGTGCAGGCCACCATGCCCGCGGGGAGGTTCAGCCTCGTCTGGCACTCTTCGACCGTCCCACAGCGCGGCCTACACACGCCCACCGTACGCATGGCGCCGTTCTGATCGAGCACCCGGTGCGAGAACGCGAGGTCGCAGAGTTCCGTCCCGCTCACGCAGTCCGCATCGCTCTCGCAGTGGGCAAAGCAGCGCTGCTCTGCGACGACGCCGTTCACGCAGTCGAGGCCCGCGGCGCACTGCTGGTTGCGGCAGGCCTCCAAGCGCAGGCCGCCCATGGGGGCCATCGGCTCACAGACGGAATACGAGGTGTTGGGGATGCCCACGCCGCAGTTGAAGCCCTCGGGGCAGCCCGCGGCCACGCCGAATCGGGTCGGGTCGCAGGGCTGTGTGCAGTAGCCGGCGCCGCCGGTGAGGACTGGGCCGCCGCTCGTGTCGGAGCCTCCGCAATAGCTGCCAGGGCCGCAGGATGAGCGCGCTGCGCCCGAGGCATCGCGCTGGCAGGTGCGGAGGCAGCGCGGCGTGGCGCAGGCGAGGCCGTCACGGCATTGCGTTGGCTCGGTGCAGGGCGCGAAGAGGTCGCTGCCGCCCACGGTTGCGGCACCGGGCGCAACGGACTCGCAGCCGTTGGGGGTGCACGTTTGTCCTTCGAGGCAGCTCCCGCCGAGGGTGTCGCAGGGGCCCTCGAAGGGCAGGCGCGCGCAGGTGCCAACCGTCCCGCATGTCTGCGAGGCGGCACACTGATCGGCTGCGCTGCAGGCCTGTGCGCAGCGCCCGCCCAGGCAGGTCAGGCCGGGCCCGCAGGCTGTGGTGTCGGCGGAGCAAGCGCCGTCCTCGGGCACGCGGCATCCACCGACGTTGCCCACGAGCATGCACTCGAGCGGGTACGCGCAATCGCGCGCCTCATTGCACTCAACGCGGCATCGACCGAACGAGCACGAGTAGGGCTCAGGGCACTCGGCTGCGGAGCGGCAGGGCACGCCGAGTGAGACGCGCGTCTCGCAGCCGAGGCTGGAGAGTAGGCCGAGGGCGAGCACGGCAATCGAACGTGAAAGGGACCCCGACGCAGAGATGCGATGCACGGGATGGAGGCTACACCAGTTCGACGTCGCGCAGGCCTGCCGGGCGCTTCGGTGCGCTCCTACGTACGCCCGGCGCTTGCGTCGGCCAGCTCGGGAAAGCTGCGCCACCAGCGGTCGATCACGGGTACACGCGTGGAGAAGTCGATCAACGCGCGACCTGGGCCTCGCTCGAGCGCGGGAGGCGTGCGCCAGCGCTCGTGGTCGGGGAATGCGACCGAGCCAACACGGGCGCGCACAAGATTGAAGAGCGCGCTCGCGTCGAGGACGACGAAATAGTCGTCACGCCAGCGGTTCGACTTGAAGTAGATGGGCCAGGCCGAGACGCTTGCGCTGAGTGCAGCCGACACGCGCGCCGTGTCACCGGCCACACCCGCGTCGAGGATCTCCAGCAGCGCGCGCTCGTACTGGCCAAGCGAGCGACCGCCCAGAAGAAGCGCGGACCGCCGACGTGCGTCGTTGAGGAGCGCCTCGTCCTCACGTCCAAGCGCCGTCACGAGGTTCGCCAAGGCCACGGTGAAGGGATGCCCCCCTTCGAGCTTTGCGGGCACGTGCGCGGTCCACTTCGCAAACACGTCGGCGTCTCCCGAAGCGAGCCCAGCCATCACATCCCAGACGCGTGTGTAGTCGGTCGCCGAGGGCGTGTAGTAGAGCGGAGGGCGCAACGCGAAGTCGAGCCGCGCCGACTGGCGAAGGCCCGCCCAGAGCGCATCCGTGTCGTCCTCGATGAGCCCGCGGTGAAGGGCGTAGTCGCGAAGAACGAACTGGGCCAGATCCGGTCGCGCAGCAGCCTCCGCAAGAACCACATCTTCACCCTGCGCGACGGACGCGCGCAGACGCTCCGCGAGCTTCTTCTTGTTGGCTTTCGTGAGGGTCTTCATGCGCTCTCCTTGGGAAACGGTTGGGGCACGCTGCTTGTGCTGTGCATCGCGCCAACGGACCCGGAGATGGCGCGGACGGATGCGCGCGTGGCGTGGTTGGAGGCCCCGCTCAAACCAGCTCGACGTCGAGCAAGTCGGCCGGGCGGTTCGGATCATCGCAGTCCACCACGACCCAGTAGCGTCCCTCTTTGCCCGGCGCATGCGGCGCAATGCCCTCCACCTTCGCGCGACTCAGCGTGCCATCGGGCTCACGGAGCAGGCTCCAGATCATCTCTTGCCCAGGCATGCAGCGACCGATGGCCGCACCCGCGACATCACCGTCTTCAATCGCATCGGGAGAGGCCTCGGCCCCCATGAGCACGATGAGCTCGCCGCTCGGCGTGGAGGTCGCATCGGTGAAGGTGAGGCGCACGCCGTGGATGGAACCAAGCTCGTAGGGCGTGATGTTCTCGAGCATCGGAGGCGCCTCGCCCGCGAGGAATGCGGCCAACGCCTCGGTGCGGATCGAGGCCATCGCATCGACCGGCAGATGCTTGCCCTTGGGCGCGCCATTGCCGCGCTGAAGCAGCCAGACCACCTCGCCAATGCGCGTTGCGCCCTCGAGGTTGAGCTCACTCCCCGAGAAGGCTTTCGCCTCGTGGAACAGCGCGTAGAGCGCGCTCGCATCGACGATGCGCGTGCTGCCCTCGGGCGTGACCACGACAAGTGTTTCGCGGATCGAGAGCGAGCCACTGCCGAACACGACACCGTGCTCCTCGCCGCCGATCGGCAACGTCAGACACGCCTCGAGGTCGAGCTTGTACTTCTTGTTGCCGCGCTCTTTCTCAAAGAGCCGCTGGCCGCGCACGACGTGATCGAGCGTGATGGCCTCGACATGCGGGACGTCTTGGAAGGGGTCGATGACAGCGAGGAAGGACGCATCGTCTTGCGCGGCGAGCAAGCGCTGCTTTCCATCGATGTGCATCCACGTGAGGCCCGAGGCTGCGCGCACATGTGCAGGCCGGTCCTGCGTTGCGCCCGCTGTGTAGAAGAGCGGCCTGCGTGAGCGGATGCGCGCCTCGAACGAGGTCGTCTCGGTGCCCCTCATGATGCGTCGCCCTCGTGTGGCATCGGCTCAATGCCCATGCGCGTCGTGATGATGCCGTGCGCGAGGTAGCAGAGGGGCGTGAGCAGAATCGCGACAAGGATCTTGTAGACGTACTGCGTGAGCACCACCGACGCGATCTCAAGGAAGCCGCGCGAGCCAACCATCACACCGAAGGTGACGACGCAGGTATCGACGACCTGGCTGATGAGCGTGGAGCCGATCGCGCGCGCCCAGAGGTGCTTGCTCTGCGTGACGCGCTTGAGCACCTGGAAGGTGTAGATGTCGACGAACTGCGAGATGAGGTAGGCGATGAGCGAGGAGAAGATGAGGCGCGGCGCCATGCCAAAGACGTCTTGAAACGAGCCCTCCGGGATGAACGTGCCGACCGAGGGCGGGAGCATGCGCGCGCAGAAGATCAGGGCGAAGGCGAGGACGAGCATGCCCATCCCCACACCCGTCATGAAGCGCGCGCCATAGCGGCCGTAGTACTCGTTCACGATGTCGGTGAGGATGAACGCGACGGGGAAGGTCACGGTGCCGACGGACATCTCGAAGCTGCCGAACTGGAAGTACTTGCCCGCGACGAGGTCAGCGATGATCAGCGAGGTGACGAACACCGCCGTGAGGACAACGTAGAGCTGCTGGCGGCGGTCGAGCACGAAATGCATGCGGCGATGCCTAAGGGAAATGCCCGGTCACCGCAAGACCGCGCGCCCAGTCCGTTCGCGTGGCGCGAAAGAAAGACATCCTTGCGAGCGAGAAAGCCCGTGCGATGGTGCGGCCCCCCGCGACGGAGCCCACCGACCCATGCCGACGATCAGTGAGAATGCCCTCTGGCTCGGTTTCATTGTTTTCCTGGTCTCTGTGCTGACGCTCGACCTGCTCGTCTTCCATCGCAAGACGCGCGTCGTGTCGTTCAACGAGGCGGCCATCTGGACGTTCGTCTGGTTCGCCTTTGCGATGGGCTTCGCGGGCCTGCTCTACGTGCTGCCGGGCTATGGCATCGACAGGGCCTCGGAGTTCGTGACGGGCTACGTCCTTGAGCAAGCGCTCTCGGTCGACAACCTCTTCGTCTTCGTCCTGATCTTCGGCGGTTTCGCCGTCCCCACGGCCTACCAACACCGCGTGCTCTTCTGGGGCATCCTCGGCGCCATCATCCTGCGCGGCACCTTCATCGGGCTTGGCTCCGCCGTCGTCGCGCGCTTCGAGTGGGTGCTCTACATCTTCGGCGCCTTCCTCCTCTACACGGGCGGAAAGCTCCTCTTCAAGAAGGACGAAGAGGACGAGAAGGAGAACATCGAAGACAACCGCGTCGTGAAGATGGTGCGCCGCGTTCTTCCCGTGACCGACGGCTACCGCAAGGACCGCTTCTTTGTGCGCGAGAACGGCAAGCTGATGGCCACGCCGCTCTTCCTTGTCCTCATCGTCATCGAGCTCTCCGACCTCATCTTCGCGGTCGACTCGATCCCCACCATCTTCGGCGTGACGACACACGGCCTCATCGTGTTCACCTCGAACATGTTCGCCATCCTCGGCCTCCGCTCCATCTACATCGTGCTCGAGCGCTTGCTCCCGATGTTCCGCTACTTGGAGCGCGCCATCTCGATCATCCTGATCTTCATCGGCGTGAAGATCCTCATCAAGTTCTTCGGGATTCACCTCAGCGAGGGCATCTCACTCGGCATCGTCCTCACGCTCTTGATCTCCTCCATCGTTCTGTCGCGCGTCATCCCCGAGAAGAAGGAAGACGAGCACGAGAAGAAGAGCGACGCGAAGGACGACGACAAGAAGGACGAAGCCTCGCCGAGCGCTTGAGGCTGCCGGTTTCCCCTCCGGGGAGAGTTCAACGGGCCAGGATGCGCGCGAGTTCGACAAGCACTCCCAGCAATACATCCGGGCCCGCTTCGCGTGCGGCGCACGTGAGCGAGGTTGGCGTCGTCGTGCATTGAATGCCGCTTGTCGAAGCGAGCGTCGGTGAGAGCGCAGCGAGCGTCTCCGTCGGCAAGGTCAGCGAGAGCGAGGGCAGCGGAAAGCGCGTCGCTGGGAGCTGTGCGAGCGGGTGCGCGACATCACGCGCGAGGCTCATCCAATCACGTCGCGTTGCATCCGCCTCGATGGAGACGTGCCCTGCTTCACTCACGAGCGTCCACGCAAGGCGCTGCGCTCCAAGAGAAGCACTGAGGCGCACACGACCAGAGGCCGCAAGCTGCACACGCAGCGCATGCGAGAGCGGTCGAATGCGCGCGAGGCTGGGCTCACTGACCGACGCAGCCCAGACGTTCGACTCCGCATTCCAACGCGCACCGATGCCCAGCGTGACCTCGGGCGCCTCGGCGTGAAGGTCGCCTTCTACGCGCACCGAGAAAGACCCGCCCGCGCCCTCTGCAAGGAGGAGCACGTAGGCGAGATCGGCAAGCGCCTCCGCAGGCAACTCAACACGCGGCATGGGGTGTTGCGCGCGCGGCGCGGGCGTGAGGCTCGCGAGAAAGCTCGCCTCGAGGACAAGACCTGTGAGGCCCTCCGAGAGGTACCTGGGCGCAGCCTCAACGAAACGCGCGCGCGCTTCTGGCGCCACCTCGGGATGCACGCGCGCAAAGACTTCTGCAAGGCGCGAGGGAGAGGCTGTCTCGATCCACATCGCATGCGTTCGCGGGTCGCTCGGCGTGTCGAGATAGGCGCGCTCCGCCAGGGCATACGCGTCCTCGATCAAGCCTGCGTCGCGGTAAGCAGTCACCGCTTGCTGTGCATCGATCACGCGCTCTTCACGCGTATAGAGATATGAATAAAACAATGCGCAATCTCTTGCACGCGCAGCATGCTCACCACCTTGCGCCCGCCTTGCGTCTGCACATCGCTGAAGCGCCTCGGCGCGGATCAGGTCGAGACGCGCGGGGTCAAACGCGCTGAGTGGAAGACGGGTGCGGGCACGCGAATGCGGCGTCGCCAAGGCGGCATCGTTCGCCTCAAGCTGCAGCATCGACCAGGAGAAGTGCGCTGCATGACCAAGCGATTGCGCCTGCATGCGCGCACTGAAGGACTGCGTCGCCTGCGCCAGCATCGTGAGCAGCATGTCGACGGCGAAGGGCACGTCTGCCTCGGGCACATCCGGCATGCCGCCCGTGTGATCGGTCGCGATGCGCACACCGCGCGCCTCCCGTGTGTAGGTGGTTCGCAGGGTGAGGGAGGTCCCCGTCGGGCTTGTCGCGAGCAGCAGAAAAGGCCGCACCTCGGAGGCCAGCACGCGCAACGCCGAGCGACGCACATCCTCACCGAGCGGGGCTCCGTGCGGCGCTGCCGTGCTCCAGAGAAGCGTGTCCGCACTGGCCCAATGCGCCTCGGGTGAGGCAAAGCGCGGAGCCTCATGGGATGCGCTCAGCCGCACAGCCGTGGTCTCCACCACGCCATCGTCTGTCTGGACGATGCAGCGCGCGTACTCGAGCACCTGGGGCTCGAAGGCAATCGCATCCGTCGGTACGAGCGTCGCGAAGAGCACGCGCTCGGATGCACTCAGCTGCGAGGCATCGGCCCAGATGCAATCGCTCGCCTGGCCCTCAATCAGCGAGAGGACGCTAGGGCGAACACGCTGGGTAGGTGCGCGTTCGTGGGCGACGCTGACACACGCGGTTTGCGCGAGCAGAAGGCAGGCGAGCGCGGCCTTCTTTACGGCTTGTCCCACGGGTTTACGAGACCATCGCCCGAACTCCCCATCATCGTCGGCGGCGTGTCCATCGCGACGGGGACTTCCATCGCTGCGACATCCATCGACTGCATGGTGTCACCACGACCCTCGCGTTGACGCACCAGGGTGCGCGTGAGCGTCGGCGGCGAGAACTCGGTGAGGCCGACTGTCTCCTCGCGGTAGCCACGGAAGCGAATCGTCAACTGCGCGACCTGACCATCGGTAGGACGTGGCACATCGAGCGGCGTGACACCGAGCACGACTCCGCCGGGCATCAACACCTCTGCGCCCTCGGGGTCCGTGTCGAGGTGAACAGGCGCACGCGCCGCGACGGGAGGCGTGTCATTGCCTGTCGGAACGGGCGTCACAACCTCGGGCCCACTGCCATTCTCGACCGGGGGAACGACCGGAGGCGTCTCGGGAGGCGTGACGGGGGGAACGACCGGAGGCGTCAGCTGCGTCGTTGTGACGCCCGAGCCGCCCGAAGGGCCCTGCATCGCCATCACGCCCGCGACACCTGCCACCACCAAGCCAAGGCCAAGCACGCCGGCAACAATCCACTTCCCGCGCCCTGAAGGCGCCTCAGGCATATCGCCTGCGCCAATGCGAATCGCGCTCTGGCGACCGGTCACGGTCACGCGTCCGGTCGCATCGCGCATCCCGCCCGAAGCACGATCGACCGCATCGACCACTGCTTGCGGCGTCAGCCCGCCTTGAACGCGCTCCAGGTCCTCGCGCATCTCCGCCATCGTCTGGTAGCGAGCATCCGCAGACTTCGAGAGGCACTTCATGATCACCGCATCCAAGCCCGGCGGAACATCCGTCGGTGGCGGCAGATCACGTGGCGCGATCGGCTGCTCGTACATGTGCTTGGTGAGGATGCCCATGAGGTTGTCGGCATCGAAGGGCACTCGGCCCGAGCACATCTCGTAGAGGATGACGCCGAGCGCGTAGATGTCCGTGCGCTGATCGACTTGCGAGCCCGCACATTGCTCGGGCGACATGTAGTGCGGCGTGCCGAAGACCTGGCCTGCCTTGGTGAGCTTGCTTGAGGAGCCGCCGACCTTCGCGATACCGAAGTCGAGCACCTTCACGAAGTCTGGGTCCTGCCCGCGCTTCACGAGGTAGATGTTGTCGGGCTTCAGATCGCGGTGGACGATGTTGCGCTCGTGGGCGGCGCCGAGGCCGTCGCAGAGCTGCTTGGCCACGCGAATGACGCGATCGGCGGGCATCGGACGAAACTGCTCGATCGCCTGCGTGAGTGAGAGGCCGTCGAGGAACTCCATCACGAAGTACGTGGAGCCGTCGGGCAGCGAGCCGAAGTCGCTGATGTCGATGATGTGGTGGTTACCGATGGCCGAAGCGCTCTGCGCCTCCTGCTGGAATCGGTTCATCACCTCTTGGTCGCGCGAGACCTCGGGCTTGAGCACCTTGATCGCGAAGGGCTTGTTCAAGACCGCGTGGCGCGCCTTGTAGACGAGGCCCATGCCGCCTTCGCCAAGCACCGCTTCGACGCGGTAGCGGCCATCGAGCGTGCGCCCAATCAGCGGATCGGGTGGTGGAATCGATGGTGGCCTGTCCTCGACGAGACGCAGGTGGGGTTCGGTCATGACATCACTCCAAGGAAGCTAGCGGGCAATCAGGGCTCACACGTGATCTACGTTCGAGCGAGCGGTTTGGTTTCTGAAGTTGTGTGCTCGTTCACCCTAGGGCCGAATGCTCGCGGCTTGAAGGCTCTCTGGTCAAGGTCGTCGACATCGGACCACGCCAAGCGCCGATCTCTTGGGCTACTGAACAATGGACCAGCGCTCATCCTCGCATTGCACGCGACCTTCGTCTGCAAGCTTCCGCAAATGCGAGAGCAAGGAGGCCTGCACGACCATGCGCGGCGCGTTCGGCGCATCGGCGTAGGCGACATCCGCGAGGGCTTCGAGGCTTGCGCGCACAAGGCCCTCCAGCGATGCGAAGACACGTGCTTCACGCGCCAGGCGATGCGCGACGTAGCGATCGAGGGAGACGTGTCCGTCATCGAGCGAGGGGCCGTGCGAGGGGAAGAGTCGCGCGGGCTTGTGTGCAGAGAGGCGACGCAAGGACGCGAGGTATTGCGCCATGTCGCCGTCGACCGGGTCGATGAGGATCGTCCCCGTGCCCGCAACCATGTCGCCGGCGATGAGCGCGCCATGCGACGACAAAAGACACACATGCCCGGGCGCATGCCCCGGCGTGTGAAGCGCGCGCCAGGTGACGCCCTCGCTCTCAAATTCATCGCCCTCCTCGATCACGCGATCGACTGCAAAGGGAAGGCGCTTGGCTGTCTCGGCATGCGCCCAGACGGGCACATCCGCATGCGTACGCAGCGCTTGCACACCGCCAATGTGATCGACGTGATGATGCGTGATGAACACCGCGCCGACACTCACGCCCTCCCTCGCAAGCGCATCATGCAAGCGCACTTGCTCATGCGGATGCGGCGATGCGGGCTCCACCACGAGCGCGGATTTCGTCCCGAGCACGTAGGCATTCGTCGAGGTCGCGGGGAGCAGGGTCGGTGTGTCGAGTGCGATCCTTCGCAGGCCCGGCATCAGCGCATTCAGCTCACTCATCGTCGTCATCGCCGACGCTCACTTCGACTTCATACGAGGGCGTGGATTGATCGAAGGTGGGCGCGCGCGGAGGCCGCAAACCGGGGCTCACGATGCGTCCTGCGGAGCTTGGGAACATCGATGCGCGCTTGCCTGGAAGGATCGATGGCGAGCGGCCCTCGCGTGCATGCGAAGGGTCGCCCACAAGGTGCAGGCACTGCCGCATGAGCGACTTCATCGTCTCAAAGACGCCCTTCCCTTGCGTCGCCACCGCCTCGAATTCGGCAACGCCCTTGGGCACGCGCAGCACTTGGCGCAGCGTCTCGACCGGCAGCACATCGGGCAAGTCGCGCTTGTTGTACTGCACCACGAGCGGGAGCTTGTCCGGGTCGTCGCCTTGAAGGCGCAGGTTGTCGTAGAGGTCGACGATGCTCTGCACGTTGTCTTCGAGACGCGGCTCTTGGCTGTCGACCACGAAGACGATGCCATCGACATTGCGAAGCACGAGACGTCGCGTGTGCTCCTGCGCAATCTGCCCTGGCACCGTGCAGAGATGGAGGCGCACCTGGTAGCCGCGGAACTCGCCGAGCTCGATCGGAAGGAGGTCGAAGAAGAGCGTTCGCTCCGACTCGGCGGCGAGCGAGATCAGCTTTCCGCGTCGCTCAGGCCTGCTGTGCCCGTGGATGAATTCGAGATTCGTCGTCTTCCCGCCGAGGCCAGGCCCGTAGTAAACGAGCTTGAAGTGAATCTCATGGCGAGCGTGTTGGACGAGCGGCATCGCGTAGTGGTGCGGCCCACATCCATTGGGGCCGGTGAAGGCCGAGCATACACGTGGGGACGCCGAGCAACAGCCCCGTTGCTCATCCTCGTGCTTCTGACCCCCGCTTGTGGTGGGGCACCGCCCCGTGAATCGTCGCTCGCCTACGCCGAGCTGCAGCAAGCCGAGGCGCGTCTTGAGCGTGCTGCAACGCGCGTGGATACCTGCGAAGCCGAGGCTGTCGACGAAGCCGGGGCCGCGAGCGAGAGCGCCTGCACCCTGGCCACCGAGCTCGCCGATGCCGACGCACGCACACGCTGCGCGCGCACCCAATCCCGTGCCGCTGCGCTCCGCGCGCACTTCGATGCCACGTGCACAGCCACAGAAGGCGCCTCCGAATGAGCTGGGTTGATGAGAGCCGCAACGCGGCCAAGGGTCAGAAGAAGGATCAGAGCGGCTACGAGGTGCTCAAGGGCGTCTTTCCGCCCGTCCTCGATGGCGACGGAGTGCGCGGCATCTTCGTCCCCTCGCTCGGCATCGCCGCAGGCCTCGGCGCGCGCTTTCGCATGCTCCTTGGGCACGACGGTTTTGATCCGATCGCGCTCATCCTCATCGTGCTCTCCGTCGGTCTTCTCGCCCGCGGCAGCATCCTCTTTGTGCAGCTGCTGAAGCGCCTCCAGATAGCTTTACGCGCAAGGCAAAGCGCGCTCGTGCTGAGTCGCGAAGGCCTCTTCTTCACCGACGGCACCGACGAGCAAGCCCTCGAGCGCACGCACATCACGAGCATCCTTGAAGCAGGCGTCTGGCAGTCGCGCAGAGGCACACGTCGCTGGTCTCCGATCTACGTCGTCGGCTCCACGCCCGATGCCCTGCTCATCACGCTTCCACCCATCTTCGAAGACAGCTCCGGCGTGCTCGTCGAGCGCCTCATGCGCTGGCAGGGCGTGCGCGACGTGCCTGAAACGATCACGCATCCCGCACCCGCCGCACTCGCAAGCCAGGTCTACGACGACGCCACGCGCGGCATCGTGAGCGAGGGGACACTCGTCGTGCGCCACGGCAACGGCTGGCTCACCCGCGGCCCCTACGCCTCCCTCGTCCTCGCAGGCGCCATCGGCGTCGCGCTCTTCGCCTTGCCCGCCGAGTCCCAACAAGCCGTCTGGCCCATCACCCTCGGCGCCATCGCCCTCGCCATCCTCGTCCCCCTCGGCTGGATCTGGACCACACGCCGCGAGATCTCCGTCCGCCGCGGCATCGCGATGGTGCTCACCCCCGCCGAGGTCCTCATGCGCACCCGCGCCGGAGTCCACCGCGCCGCATGGCCAAAGCTCCAGCGCACCAGCATCGATCAGAAGCGCGCCTTCAGCCTCCTCGGCGGCATGCACATGGCCAAGACGCTCGTGCTGAAGCGCAAAGACGACACACCGATTCGCTATGACGAGGCGTACCTCGGCGTGCCGGTGGAGGTGGCGCAGGTGTTGATTGATGCGTATCGGCGGGGGGAGTTGCCGATGGGGGCGGGGGCTTCGGAGATGGCGGCTGAGACAAGTGAAAGTGTTTGAAGGCACCTCGGCCGAACGCTTCGAGTTCTGCACGCTGCCGCGGGAGATGGATGAAGATCCCAACGCTTGGGCGCTCAATGAACGGTTGGCGGGGGGCGGGCGCCAAGGTGGCCCAACCGAGATGCCCACGGTGGAAGTTGTCACTCAGGAGCGGCGGCGCCGATACGCACGTGCTGACGGCATGAGCGTTGGCTCGCCCGTTTTCATCCGACTCGAAGCTGCCGACACATTGCGCCGCGACCTTGGAATCGTGTTCCTAGATGCACCAACGACCGATGGTTCATCGCTGCAGCTTCTCCGAGTGCCGGTGATCCCAGCGCTGGACACGGCCGCGTCGAAGATTCGCTGGCTCAAGCCGGGGTGCGCCTTGGTGGTCGACCGCGCGGTCTTTCGGCCGGAGGTCATCCGCGATCACGCTGCGTTCGCGGTCCCCGAGACCAACCGAACCTACCTTAGCGATCGCTTCGTCGACGCTTGGACAGGGCACAAGTTTCAGGGGCTCGACTTCAAGTTGCTGTGGGAGACGCCGTAAAGCAGACGCCGCAGAGCGCCTCAAACGACGTTCGGCACTTCCTCGTTCAGCTGCTCGTTGCCCGCCAATGACCAACTTCGTACTCACAAGAACACCAAGCGCGATTCTCAACGCCACGAACATCAGTACGCACGGCGCACTGCTCGCCGTGAACTGGTTCGGGATCACGGGCGCACAGGTCGAAGCGATAGTGAAGGCATTGGGTGCAGGCGCGACACTGGATGCGTCTCTCCATGCCTCGGATGGGTTTGTCTACGTTGTCCACCCAGACATCAGCCTGACCCTTTGTGACGACGGCGGTGAGATGGTCGCCCACGCGATGCCCCAAGACGCATCGTGGAACGCCTGGCTGAGGTGCATCCAAGAGGTCAGTCGTGCAGTCGGCTCGACAGCGCACGTCACGATGTCGGACGGCAGCTACCTGCTCGGTGTGTGCTTGCCTCACTTGGATGCGTGGCTCGTACGCGAATCCTTTCACTTTACGCTCGACACCGAGCCGGACTCAGACGGGTTTGGGAGGAACCGCTCAAACGAAAACGCCGCAGAGCGCGATGCTCCACGGCGCTGACCGCTAACGCCAACTGCCTCAAACGACGTTCGGCAATTCCTCGTTCAGCTGCTCCTCGTCCTCCGCAACCTCCTCCTCCTTCGCAGCGCGCTTCTTCGCATCAGACAGCGTGTCTCTGACCTCGGCGATGGTGTTGAGCGCACGACGCACGTCGGCCTCTGGGAGCTCTTCGTTCCGCACGAGCACGACCAGCAGGTTCACGTAGGTCGCCAGGGCATCGCGCGCCGCCGCGAAGGGCTCGGCGAGCGTGGCGGGCGTCGACGTGGCTTCACTCGCCCGCGTCAGGTGGAGGGCATCGCCGTAGGCCGCCTGGCAGCCGCGGAGGTGCTCAATGAACTCAGGGCCCACGAGGTCATCGAGGCTCGCCTGCAGGTGGTTCTCCTCGATGCGCGTGAGCAGCGCGTCCACCTCGACCCACTCTTCTTTGTACTTGAAGCGAAGAAAGCCGAGCCCCTCGGGAAACAGGAGCGGATGGATGCGCGCGGCCTCCACGGCCCTGGGGCCGCTGAGCACGTCGTAGTCGGCGAGGCGGCTCTCCACGATGCCGACGATGCGATCGACCGCCAAATCCGTGGGCTTGGCCATGTTCAGTGGCTTCACAACCGGCGTTGCATGGTGCGCCAGGCGCAGCGTCTCCCCGCGCGTACGCACCCGAGTTAGCGCCGTGCGCGTACTCGCATGGCCGTGCGAAAGGACCACGGAAGACGCCGTGATGACCCCGCGAATCATGCCAATCAGCATCCCCGCGTTCGCGGTTGGGAGCGTGTCGAAATCAGAAAGTCGCATCGCCATGGAGCCTCCTCATGTCGGAAATCTTCTGTTCAACGTTTCACCGCGGTGAAACCGTCGGACCCAGCGCGCCCATCCTAAAGGCGAGCCGGTCCGCGTGGCAACGGCGAACGCCCAGGCCACTACCCCTTGTGGTGTTTTGTTGAAAGTTGATTGCCGGACCACAAGGCGAACCGGTTTTGGATTCAAACTTGATGCTTGGACCGGTAGGCGATGGGGTTTTTCAATCAACTTGCGTGGTTGGACCGGTAGGCGATGGGGGTTTTCAATCAACTTGCGTGGTTGGACCGGTAGGCGATGGGGTTTTTCAATCAACTTGCGTGGTTGGACCGGTAGGCGATGTGGTTTTTCAATCAAGGTTGAGCGCGACGCGGTAAGTGGGGTTGAAGATGGAGACGCAATGACGTTTTGGATGCGCTACCTCAGCTTGCTCGCACTGCTTTCCGGATGCGGTGGTGTGCAGTCGCCCGTGATTCCAATCACCGGGATGCCGAGCTGCGAGACGCTTCCCGACGCGCCGGTGGATGCGGAGGTCGAGCCCTTCGGGGAGGTCGGCGACGTTCTTCTCGCGGTCACCCGCACGCACGCATGGCTTGAGCATGGCGCGACGGTCGAGGTGCGGGGCTTGGAGCATGGCCTGCCAGTGGAACGCGCGATTCCGCTGGCGTGTCCCTGCAGCGGAAAGGCCGCGGAGGATGGGAGCGTGATTCTCGCGACCCAGGGCGAGTTGCTGCGCATGGATGCCTCGGGCGCCGTGCTCTGGCGCCATGCCACGGCGAGCGAGGCGCACGTCTTCGATGTGGTGGACGGCATCGCACTCGTGAACACCGGCACCTACGAGGCGCCTCATCTACGCACGTTTCGCATCTCCGACGGCGCAGCGCTTTGGGAGGGCGCGTATCACTACGGAGGGAACGTCGGCGAGGGTCACATCCTCCTTATCCTGCGGGACGACAACAACGGTTCAGAGTCTGGGTTGGTCGAGGTTCAGACTGGCGCTGTGCTGGAAAGGTGGCGGGGCATCGCGACGACCACCGGGCAGGGGTGGTGGTTTGTGACCGTCCGGCCAACGCCCGCGGAGCCTTTGGACAGCTACTTTGTCAGGGCAAGCGACCGAACCCGACTGACCTGGAGCTTCTTGTGGCTCCCCATCGCCATCACTGACTCGAACATGTGGCTCACCTACGCCCACGGGGTCGCCTCGGTCCACGTCGCCACCGGGCGGGGTGATCGGAATGTCTGTGCGGATGCTGAAGCCGCGACTGCATTCGCGGTCGAACTCGACGGGGCGCCGGCGGTGCTCGGATCTGACTTGCGCATGCTGGACGGCAGCGTGTGGCGTCTAGTCCAACTCGGCCTTCCGATGCCGGACGAGGGACAGCGCTTTTATGGCTGGGAACCGTACCCCATGGAGGGAGGCTACATCGTGGCGCATCGGCGAAACGCACCCACTGCGAGCGACTTGAGACCGCGCGCGATTTGGATGCCGAGGGAGACGCCATGAACACGCTCGACCTCTAGGAGAAGACCATGAGCAACAAGAAAGTCACCCGACACATCCTCGAGCTGGCGATGCGACCGAACCTCCTTGAGCATCCCTATCGGCCACCGGGCCTGCGCTTCTTCGAGACTGGCGATGTCATCGCCGACGCGTCGTTCGAGGGCGAGGTCAACGCCATGTTCCGCGCGTCAGGGTTCAGCCTTCTCACAGAGGGCAAGTGGGTCGAGTACCCGTGGGAGTCCGTGTCGAAAACGCTCAGCCCAGAGTCGCGGCGCATGAGCGAGACGCGACTTCGCATTGAGCTCAAGGACGAACGGGTCGTGTCCTTCCAGATGGATCACTTCGGCGGGTATTCCGGATTTTTCGACGACATCGCGAAGTGGTTTGAGGTCTCAAGAACCTGGCGCGATGTGATCGAGCGGTGTGAGTGCCAACGAGGCCATGCGCCTTTGATTCAATGCTGAATGGCCAGACCGAAGTCGATGCAACGACGTCGGAAATGCAGCTCAGTCACCCCTGCTCCTCCCAACTGAGTTCCGGATTCCGCCCCTCGTGCTCCAGGTACCAAAGGCATGCCGCACGCGCCGTCGCGAAGTCGACCACCTGAGACGCGCGGAAGCCCCCAACTTGGCCGCCCGTGTTGAGATAGACGGTCCCCTCGCCCGCATCCGGTCGCAGCAGGTTCCAGAACTCGAAGTCGGACATCTGGTGGTAGACGACGTACTGCCCCGCTCCGCCGCCCACGCCGAGGTAGCGCTTTCCGATGTCTCCTGAAGGCTGCGCGCCTTCGAGCGCGAGGAAGGTGAAGACCTCGGCGTCGAGCCGAGCGAGATGGAACTCCAGTGCCGAAGGCGAGGCGGGGACCTCCCATTCCTTCGTGCTCACGCCGCTCCATGGGTCACCGTGGATCTTCATCTGCGGTCGAGCGTATCAACTCGCCTAGCGGGCAAACGCGGAGAGGAGTTGCTCGCGAAACCATCGGTGCAGCGCATCGTCGCGACGCGATTCTGGGTAGAGCAGCCCAAAGCGCAGCGGTGGTAGCTCCAAGGGCGGCGTCAGCACGCGGATGGGGGCGTGCTGCGCGTAGGCCTCGGCCAGTCTTCGCGGGGCTGTGGCCACGACGCTGCCCTCCGCGGCCATGGCCAGCGCGGTCTGGAAGGTGGGCGTACGCAGGACGACGCGACGCGAGAGGCCCAGCTCGGCGAGCTTGTCGTCGACGATTCCACCGGGCAGCCCGCGCGGGCTCGCGATCACGTGGCGAGCCTTGAGGTAGTGCTGGAGCGTCATGCGTCTCGGCCCGCCCTCTTTGGCGACGACGACGGCGAAGGGATCGCGAAAGAGCGGCCGCAGCACGAGCCCCGACCGCTCGCGAAAGAAGCCGCCGAGCGCCAAGTCGGCCTCGCCGTTTTGAAGGGCATCTTCGAGCCGATCTCCGAGCGCGATCACGGTGAGGTCGAGCTCCGGCGCCTCCGCCGCGAGGATCGGAAGCAAGCGGGGAAGCACCACGCGCTCAGCGTAGTCGCCCGCAATGATCCGAAAGTTGCCGCGGGCCCGTGCTGGATCGAACGCGCCCGTCGCGGAGCTTATCCGTGCGATCGCGGCAAGCGCCTCATCGACTGGGCCCCGGAACGCCTTCGCGCGCTCCGTCGCCTGCAGCACGCGCCCCACGCGGACAAAGAGCGGATCACCCAGCGCATCGCGAAGTCGCTTGAGGCTGTGGCTGACAGCGCTCTGTGTGACGCCCAGCTCGCGTGCAGCCCGCACCGTGCTCGCGCTCCGCAGAAGGGCGGCCAGCACCCGAAGCTGCACCACCTCCAGGTCGAGCGTCGGCTCGGTGCGATGCGCCTCTGTTCGTCTCTCCTCGCGTCTGTCTTTGGGCATGCATCGATGAATAGCACTCATCCCTGAGATGAAACCGATGAGTTGGCCGACTAGGTGTGCACAACGCAGGTTCTGCTGAGTCCGCACAGAGCGGGCACACGAGGAGAACGACGATGCAGAACTCAGCACGAAACACAGCGCTCACCCTGGCCTTTGCCCTGCTTGGCGGCTGTCAGTCCACCGCCATGGTTGCTCCCGCGGACAGCAGGGCCGGAAGCGATGCGGATGGCGCCCCGAACCTTGCCGGCGCGTATGTCAGCGACTGCACGCCCAGCCCACAGGCCGATGGCTCGACACAGTATTTTCGACTTGAGTTCACGATGACTGAGGCGCGTTGGGATCTGGACTACGTGGCGCACGCGGATGCGGCGTGCACCGTGCCGCTCGTGACCGTCGCCATCGCAGGCCCCTACACGCTCGAGCGTCGGAGCCCGACAGTGCCGGGCGCGTGGGAGGCCCGCTTCGCCTTCGATGCGAAGTCCATCCGCCCCGGAGTCGACGGGCTACGCGACTTCCTCAATGGGCTTGAGCCATGCGGCGCGAGCGACTTCGAGACGGGCGTCGCACAAGACATCTACGCCACCGGTTGCCCCGGCTTCGGCCAGTACGCACAGGCGAGCTGCACGGCGGACTACGACCTCGTGCTGCTCGACAGCGAGGGGCTCCGCTTCGGCGAGCGCCCCGCCGACAACAACATGTGCACGCCGGAGCGTCGACCTACGGCGCTCAGCAGCGTGGTGAGCCGTCGGCGCTAGAGGTCGACGAGCGTGGGGGAACGTCGTCGGTTGATGCATCGGGGCGCGTGCCCGCCTTCCGCAGGCCGCGTCCCGACACGCGCAGCGACCAGCTATCCTCCGCCCCGATGTCGAACCACGAGTCCCCCTCCTCCTCCGCCATTCAACTTGGCGCCGACTTCGCCGACAACCTCGTCCGCGCCCTGCCGCGCCTCCTCGCCGAGGGCGCCCTCCCCGACGATTGGGACCCGCGCGCAACGACGTATGACCTCAAGCGCTTCGACTCCGATGAGGCCTTCGCGCAGCGCTTCGAGCGCGCACTCTCGGAGCTGCTCGCGGAGAACATCACCGAGCCTGCGGAGCTTCGCGCGCGCCTCGCTGCGATTGGCTTGCCCTTCGACTATGCGCGCCTGGGTCAGCCGCTCTCGACGGTGCTTGAGCTCTATCTGCAAGCCCGCACGCATGCGGCGCGCTGCTTCTCGTTTGCCTCGGTGAGCAAGCCCTGGCTCGCGGTGATTGAGTCGGGAAAGCGCACCCTTCCCGTGCGCGTGTTTGCCGAGGGCGCGTTGCCCATCTCGGCGTCGAAAGCCGCATCGCTGCGGGCCGAGGGTTGCGAGCTCTTTGAGCATTGGAAGGCACCGCTGCCGGCTGCGCGCGCGGATGTGCTGACCGTGTTTGTCAGCGAGTCGGCGTTCGAGGGCGACATCCAAACGCTGGCTGCAGACGCCGTGTGTTTCGCATTGCCCGCAGGTGGCGCGTTGCTCCTTGCAGACACCTCGCGCATCGACCCGCATGGGATTCAGGTGATTCGCAAGCGGACGGTCGCGGCGATGCTGAGTGCGGATGCGCGGACGGAGCTGGAGCGCATCGCGAACGTGCCTTCTACGGTGTGGCCGACGGCGACGGATGCGGCGTGCAATGCGCAGCTGCGTGCGCTCTTTCCTCAGGTAGAGGACTCGCTCTATTTCTGCACCGGCCTTGCCGCAGAGGACGCGGTCTTCACCGCAGCGGCGGATGTTCTCGGCGGGCAGTTTGAGGAGGGGCTGCGCGCCCCTCCTCGGCCCCTTCAGGGCCTCACCTCCCATCGGCATCCCGTCGCGTTCTTCTACGCGCAGAACGGTTATGGAGGCACGGGCCAGCTGATAAGCGAGCTGCTCTCGCGACGCGCCAAGCTTGTTCCCAAGCCACTCGCCGTCATTGGCACCGACGCGAACGGAAAGCTCCTCACGCTCGTCGACCGCGTGCTTCAGGCCGTCACGAAGCTCGAGGGCGCACCGGGTTGCGTCTTCCTTGAGACGCCGACCAACCCCGAGCTGCAGGCGCACGACTTCGATGCGTTGATGGTTGGCCTGCGCGCGGATGCCGAGCGCTGGGGACGCAAGGTGCCCGTCATTGTCGACACGACGCTCTCGCCGCTCTTTCCCGTCTTCGCGAAAGCGTTCTCCGCGGGCTGGCCCTTTGTGCTCGTGAAGAGCGGGTCGAAGTACTTCACCAAGGGAAAGACGACGCTGGGCGTGGCGGCATGCGCGAGTGATCCGACTGCGCTGCGCATCCTTGGGCGTGCACGCGAGCTCGGTCGCGATGCGGATTCGTTCGCCAGGCCGCACCAGCTGGCTGCGCTGCATGCGGGCCTCGAGGATCTGGCGCCGCGGATGAAGGTGATCAGCGACCACACGATTCACCTCTCGGAGGGCCTGCGCACTGCGCTGCGGGCGCGCGGTCACGAGATCACGCTCTATGGAATCACGGCCGAGCAGGTTGCAGAGGGCCTCGGGACGGGCCTCCTCTCGTTCTATCTGCCGCCCGCACCGACGACCTTCCCGGATCTCGTCGATGAGTTCGTCGACTACCTGCTCACGCATGCGCCCGCGCTGGTGAAGAGCCGCGTCAGCTACGGCCAATCGACGGGCGGCGGGAAGCCCGACTATTTCTATGTGATCAACCCGGAAGAATCGACGCAGGGCGCGCTCTCGGCCGAGGTGAAGAACGCGCAGAAGCGGGACAACGTGCAGATCTGCCGCATCTCCGTTCCCGAACACGCGGATGTACCGGCGCTGCTGGGCGTGATGGAGGGTTTCTTCACCGCGAAGTACGGAGCGCGCTGACTGGGACTGCGGGTTCGACATCGGACCAGAAAACGAGTTCGTTGGACTTTCTGGTTCGAAATCGCACCAAAAAGCCCAACCCGTGGGTTTCTCGATTCGAAATCGCACCCAAAAGCCCAACCTTCGGGTTTGTTGGTTCGAAATCGCACCAAAAAGCCCAACCTTCGGGTTTGTTGGTTCGAAATCGCACCAAAAAGCCCAACCTTCGGGTTTGTTGGTTCGAAATCGCACCGAGGAAGCCCAACCCTTGGGGTTGCAGGTTCAACTTTGAACCGGAAGTGGGGACCCCTCGACGCGGTCCAACTGCGGCCCTAGGGAGGGACGATGGCCCGCTGGATTGCTGCGCTTCTCGTCTTCTCGTTCGCCTTCGCTGGTATTCCTGATGCGCACGCGCAGGAATCGCCCACGGAAGAGCAGGCGCGCAACCTCTTCACCGCAGGCCAAAACGCCTTCCAGAGCGGCGACTACGCAAGCGCAGCCGACTATTTCGAGCAGGCGTATGCGCTGAGCCATCGCCCAGGGTTGCTCTACAACATCGCGTTTGCCGCCGACCGAAATCGCGATGATGCGCGGGCGTTGGAGGCCTACCGGGCCTACCTCGTGGCGGAGTGGGAGACCTCGAGGCGGGCCGAGGTGGAGGCGCGGATCACCTTCCTTGAGGCGGCTCTTGCGGAGGCCGCGCGCGCCGAGGCGGAGGCGGCGGCAGCAGCGGCAGCCGCGGCGGAGCTGGCCTCCCGTCCACCACCCGAACCCGAACGCTTCCGCGGGTTTCATCCGGCAGGCGTCGTGACACTGGTGTCCGGTGGCGTGTTGCTCGCCTCGTTCGGAATCTTTGCGGGGCTCTCGGAGGTGGAAGACCAGCAGCTGGCGCGCAGCTGCGGTCGGGATGCTGGCGCGAGCTGTGCGCCCGCCTCGGTGGTGACGCTGCAGACCTTGAACACGCTGGCAGACGTCTCGTGGATCGCGGGCGCCGCCGTCGCAGTCACCGGCATTGTGTTGCTCTTCGCAGTCCCGCCCGACTCCCCGCAACCGAGCCTGGCGATGGCACCCTGGTTCACCCCCGACGGCGCAGGCGCTACGATGGTGGGCCAATGGTGAACGCACACATGGTCGCCCGAACCCTCCTCGCCCTGCTCTGCGCATGCGCGATGGGCTGCTCCCTCGTGAACGACACCAACATGCACACCGACGGTGCCGTCATTCGGTTCGCCCACGTCGCGCGCCAGACCGACGTCGTCAACGTTTTCGTGAACGGGCGGCCGACTCCCATCGCCGAAGGGCGGGCGTTTTCTACGGTGAGCGGGCCAATTCCCGTCCCCTCCGGCACGGTCGTTTTCCGTGTTGAGCTCGCGACGACTGAGCGCGAACTCGTGATTGAGCGTTCACTTGAGACGGAACCAGGGGAGTCCTACACGCTGACCCTCTTCGGCGACGAGATGCCGCCCCCCGAATTGGTGCCCGCGCGCACCTTGGGATTGCTCTTGCTGAGGGAGGACCAGTCGCCATTCAACACGGAGGAAAACGTACGGCTGAATGTCGTTCACTGCGCGGCTCCCGTCCCAACAGGCGCGCTCGTTTCCATCGCCCCCAACGGAGACCTCGCTCGCCTCATCACCGGATTCGGCTTTGGCGCATCCGACGTGCTGGAACCTCCGTCTCAGGCCCTCACGGTGGGCTTCGACGCCGGCACGGACGACTTCATCGATGCACGGTTCGACCTACCCGCGTTGCCCCCAGGGACGTACGCGACGGTGTTCATCGCAGCGCGGGTCGACGGCAGCGTCTTTCTCCTTGTGAGCATCGGCGACCAAACCATCATTTTCTCCCCGCCTCGGGTTCGCGTCGCGAACCTCAGCCGAGATGTTGGGCCGGTCGACGTATTCGCCGGAAGTACGCCCCTCGCGATGGGACTCCGTTCGGCCGTCGGTGCGCCCGTGGCTGACGTCGTGAGCGCCGTGAGCCCCGATGTCGACGCACCCGAAGGCAGAATAAGCTTCGAGGTCAGGACCTCCGGCTCGATGCCGAGAGTGCTGGGTGCCGAAACGTTCGACACGCTTCAAAACCAAACTTACACGCTCGTGGTGTCCGGCGATGGGCCGTCGCTTACGCTCAACCTCGTTCCGAACGACACAACCGACCTCAACACATTGGACGACATTCGGCTCGCCGTCGTTCACGCGGCCACGCCTACCCGGCGGGGCAGGCTCGTCTTCGTCGACGGGGTAACAGACGAGGTCATCGCGCCCAACTTTGGGTTCGGCGATGTCACGTTGCAGACGCGTCGCGCCCGGAGCTATCGGCTGGGAATCGACACTGAGGGCGGCACCGAAATCGATTTCGAGTTTCCCCTTCCATCGCTCCCCCCCGGCACCTACGCGAATGTCGTCGTTGCCGCTGAAGCGAACGACGTCCCTTTCATCCTGGTGAACACCCTGCGTGGCGCGACCCAGGTCGTCGGATCTCAACCGCGACCTTAGCGCTCGCTCGACCTCAGCCGCCGATCAAACCGCGAAGCTCGCGCAATCCTCGACCGAGGCCGACGTCGATCGAGCGGGCGGCCAGGCGGCCCAGGCCCTTCGGCGCAACGAAGAGGATGTGCCAGCTGAGATGGCTTCCCGTATCCGTCTTGGTGATGAGGATTTCACCACGGTGAAAGGAGAGCGGGGCACCGCGGACGACGCGGTAGACCATGCGACGCGGGGCATCCGTGTAGATGACTTCCTCATCGATCGCGAGCTGGCCGACGCGCACACGGCGCACGGCGCCAACGCCCTCGGCATCACCACGCGCGATCAAGCGGACGGTCGCGCCTGTCCAGCGGCCCATCGCGGCGTGATCGCTCAGCGCCTCCCAAAGGCGCTCTGGAGGCACTGCAAAATCGAGTTCAAAGCGGACTTCTTGTTGTCCCATCGGTGCCTCAGCAATGCGTGGTCGAAGGAATGCGCGCGATCACTCAGACCAGGCGACTTCTTTGATCTCGTAGACGCGCTCGCCACCGGGTGCATGCACCGTCACTTCATCGCCAGCGCCGCGGCCGATGAGGGCGCGTGCGATGGGCGAGGTCACCGAGATGGTGCCCTTCTTCAGGTCTGCTTCTTCGGGCCCAACGATGCGGTAGCGCACCTTCTTGCCGCTCTCGCCGTCCTCCAAACGGACGTACGCACCAAACTTGATCTTGGTGCCGGAGAAGGTCGTCGGGTCGATGACTTCCGCGCGCGCAATCTTGTCTTCCAAGTACGCAATGCGGGCTTCGATGTGGCCCTGCTTGTCCTTGGCCGCGTGGTACTCGGCATTCTCGCGCAAGTCGCCATGCTCGCGTGCGACCCCGATCTCCTTCGAGATTTTGGGCCTCTCCACCTGCTTGAGGTGCTGAACCTCGACGATGATGGCGGCGTGGCTCTCGGGTGTCATCGGGACTTTTTCCATGGCCAGCTACTCTATCCAGCCTGGGCTGCACCGCAACGATGCAATCAAGCCCGAGACGCAATCAGAGCACCCAAGTCGTGCAATCAGCGCGGCGCCGAAAAGCAGGCGTGATGAAAGCGCAGTAGCTCCACCGAGCCCGGGCCGCGATTGAACGTGTAGCTGTGCGTGCCTTGATACTCGACCAGCTCATGCCGGATGTGGCGACGCGTCCACGCACGGGAGAGCCCGCGCGTCGCGCGCAGGAAAGGGTCCTCGGCACTGGAAGCGATGCGCAGGCAGCGCGTGCTCGTCGTCGCCAACGCGCCAAAGGCGTCCACGTGACTGCGCACCGCTGGCTGAATGCCGCCAACGCTGCCGAACACGTCGGGATGCCTCAGGCCAATATCGAGCGCGAGCATCCCGCCAAGCGAGACGCCGTCGATCGCCCAATCGCGCGCCTCGTGCGAGAGCGCCGGGACCTCACGACGCGCAGCGGGAAGGAGCTCATTCGTGATCCACCTTCCGTAGCGAACGATTGCCTCCGAGCCTGGCGTCTCACGCGCGAGGTCGGGCGTGTACGGCATGAGCACGGCAACATCACGAAAGGGCTGCGCCTGAAGGCGACGCGTCATCGCACGCAGCTGCGCGACGCTCGCCCAGTTGTTCACATCGCGCCCTTCGACGTGGCCTCGCGCAAGCGCACCAAACGCACGTTCGAGTGCGTAGTCGTCGAGCCAACCGAGCGCGCCTTCCACGGGGCCGCGACGCGCTTCGCCAAGGCCATGCAACGCGACGATCACACGCACGGAGCCATCCCGCTGCAAACCGAACGGCATCAAGAGCCACGCGCGCTCTTGCATCCCCTCACGCCGCAGCTCGATGGCGATCCGACGCGATGCGCTCTCCTGCGCTGCCATCGGCCAACTCGCCGAGAGCAGCAGCAACATCGAGAGCGCGAAGAGCCCCTTACGCACTCGGCGGCGCCTGCCTCAGGTGGTTCAAGTCGGCGTGGTACTCCTGAATGGAGCGCACCGAGATGGGCCCTTCGCGACGCGCCATGAGCGCATCGACCGCCGCTGCAGCCGCAGCAATCGTGGTGAAGTACGGGACGCCCGAGACGAGCGTTTGGCGGCGCAGCGAGTAGCTGTCGCGAATCGCCTTCGCGCCCTCGCTTGTGTTGACGACGATCGCAATCTCGCCGTTGCGAAGCCTGTCGACGATGTCGGGGCGGCCTTCGAGGACCTTATTCACGCGCTCACTCTTGATCCCTGCACGCGCGAAGGAGTCGGCGGTTCCGGCAGTGGCCACGATCGTGTAGCCCTGCTCGGTCAAGCGCATTGCGATCTCGCATGCGGCCGGCTTGTCGTCGTCGCGCACGCTGATGAACACGCGACCCGAGTTCGGAAGCTTCGTGCCTGCGCCCAGCTGCGCCTTGAGGAAGGCCGAGGGCAGCTTGTTCGAGATGCCCATGACCTCGCCCGTGGAGCGCATCTCCGGGCCGAGAATCGTGTCGACACCGGGGAACTTCGTGAACGGGAAGACCGACTCTTTGACGGCCACGTGCGTGGGCACGATCTCGCGCGTGAAGCCGAGTTCCTGCAGGGTCGCGCCCGCCATGACCTTGGCGCCGAGCTTCGCAATCGGAACGCCGATCGACTTGCTGACGAAGGGCACCGTGCGCGAGGCACGCGGGTTCACTTCGATGATGTAGACGGCGCTTCCACGCACCGCGAACTGCACGTTCATCAGGCCAACGACGCCAAGCTCGAGGGCGAGTGCACGCGTTGAGCTGCGGATCGTCGCGAGCACCTCAGGAGGAAGCGCGTGCGCGGGGAGCACCATCGACGAGTCGCCCGAGTGCACGCCGGCTTCTTCGATGTGCTGAAGGAGGCCGCCGATGACGACCGTCTTGCCGTCGGAGATGCAGTCGACATCGACCTCGATCGCGTCCTTCAAGAACTGATCGACGAGGATGGTCTGCTTCTCGGCGTCTTCGACCGCTGCGAGCGCGACGGCGAAGTATTGGGCCAGGTCCGCAAGCGAATGGACGACCTCCATCGCGCGACCGCCAAGCACGTAGCTCGGGCGCACAACGACGGGGAAGCCGATGCGCGAGGCCACTTCAAACGCCTCCTGCATGCCGCGCGCAATGCCGCCCTGCGGACGACGCAGGTTCAGCTTCGTGAGCAGATCATCGAATCGTTCGCGATCCTCTGCGCGGTCAATCGCGTCGGCAGAGGTTCCAAGAATCGGAACGCCCGCACGCGCGAGGGCCATCGCCAGGCGAAGCGGCGTCTGTCCGCCGTACTGCACGATGACACCGAAGGGCTTCTCCACTTCCACAATCGAGAGCACGTCTTCGAGCGTGAGCGGCTCGAAGTAGAGTCGGTCGCTCGTGTCGTAGTCAGTCGAAACCGTCTCGGGGTTGCAGTTCACCATGATGGTCTCAAAGCCCATCTCCTTCAGCGCGAAGGCAGCGTGAACGCAGCAGTAGTCAAACTCGATCCCCTGGCCGATGCGGTTCGGTCCGCCGCCCAGAATCATCACCTTCTTGCGGTCGGTCGGGTTCGCCTCCGAGGCCTGGCCGGTGGTCGAGTAGAGGTAGGGCGTCTTTGCGACGAACTCCGCCGCGCAGGTGTCCACGCGCGCGTAGACGGGCTTCACACCGAGTGCGCTGCGACGGTCCGCGACGGCCTGACGGTCCTCCTTGCGAAGGCCTCCGATGCGCTGATCGCTGAAGCCAAGCGCCTTCGCATGCACAAGCTCCTCGCGTGCGAGCTCACGCCCCGAAGTGGCCGCAAGCACGACCTCCTCGGCGATGAGCTGCTCCATCTGCGTGAGGAACCACGGGTCAATGTACGTCACACGGTGAAGCTGCTCGACGGTCGCGCCAAGTCGCAGCGCATCGGCCAGATACCAGGCTCGGTCTGCGAGCGGCGTCGCGACGATGTCAAGAATCGCCTCGAGGATTTCCTCATTCGTCGGCACCACACCACCCGGATCACTCTTGCGTCCCGAGTCGAGCATCACGGGCGTACCCGGCATGCTCTGACGAAGCGCCCGGACGTCCTTGGCGAGCGCGAGGTAGTCCACGCGACCGAGCAACGACGAGAGCCCATCGCGCCCAATCTCAAGCGAGCGCGCAGCCTTCTGGAAGGCCTCCTTGAACGTCTTGCCAATCGACATCGCCTCGCCGACGGACTTCATCTGCGTGGTCAAGCGCGGGTCTGCGCCACGGAACTTCTCGAACGCAAAACGCGGCCACTTCACCACGACGTAGTCGATGGTCGGCTCGAACGCGGCGCTCGTTCCCGTGATCGAATTCGTCAGCTCATCGAGGCGATAGCCCACGGCCAACTTCGCCGCGATGCGGGCAATCGGGTAGCCCGTGGCCTTCGAGGCGAGCGCGGAGCTACGCGATACGCGCGGGTTCATCTCGATGACGATGATGCGTCCGTCCGCAGGGTTGATTGCGAACTGGATATTGGAGCCACCCGTCTCAACGCCAATCTCGGAGATGATCGCGCGCGCTGCGTCGCGAAGGCGCTGATATTCCTTGTCGGTGAGCGTCATCGCAGGCGCGCAGGTGATCGAGTCGCCCGTGTGCACGCCCATCGGATCGAAGTTCTCGATCGTGCAGATGACCGTGAAGTTGTCGGCGTTGTCGCGGATGACCTCGAGCTCGAATTCCTTCCAGCCGATCACGCTCTCTTCGACGAGACATTCGTGGTTCGGGCTCTGCGAGAAGGCCCAGCGAATCGCTGCATCAAACTCCTCGCGGTTGTAGGCGATGCCGCCGCCCGTTCCGCCCATGGTGAACGAGGGACGAAGGATGATTGGGAAGCCAATCTCGG
>JBILQT010000232.1:0-11519 GCA_044373065.1 Sandaracinaceae bacterium | reverse complement strand
CGGTGTCTCCGATGGCGTGCAGTCGGTCGTCCAGGCGCGCTTCTCGAATGTGCCTTTCGTGGCCGTGGAGACAAGCGGCGATGGCGCGACGAACTTCTACTCGCGCGTGCTGATGACGCTCTTTGCGGCCAAGCGCGGCGCGGAAGAAGAGCTTGCGCGCACCTACAAAGAGCTGGGCGTGACCGAAGAAGAAGTGCGCGCGTACATCACGGCGCATCCTGAATACGCGAGCCCGTTGCGCATGCCGGCGAAGACCAAGGACGTCACGGGACGCGCCGCATTGCTTGTGCATGAAGTTGCCCCGCTCATTCGCGCATCGCGCTTGGAGCGCGCGAAGATTCACGGCGAGCGTGCCCTGATGAAGGCGAAGAAGCAGGGAAGTGTTGCGCTCAAGCAGGTCGCGCAGATGGCGCAGTCGCTCACGGACAGCGAGGCGCGCTCGCGCTTGAAGGTGGATGCACGTCTGCTCGGTGAGCTCGCCAAGGAGCGTTGGGCGGCGCGCAATGCAAAGCCTGAGACCAAGAGTGCTGCGCCTTCGGTGAGCGAGCCTGTGGCGCGTCCGATGCCGCGTCGTGAGGCGACGTTTGAGGCCACCGCCGAAGAGTGATTTGCAACATATCGAGATATGAAGTTGCGGTTTCCCCGCGGGAGAGAAGAGCTGGCCTTGTGCCGGCTCTTTTTTCGTCTCGCGAGATGGATACGATCTCCATATGAAGAAAATGAGACACTGACGTATGCGGCAATTTGCGTGGTTCATCCTCGTCTTGTCTGGCGCCTCCCTCTCGAGTTCATGCGTGATCGATCGCCGTGATCTTCAAGGCCCCGATGCCGAAGAGCTTGTGGATGCTGCGACCGACACAGGCGGCGATGTCGCCAGTCCAGATGCGCCACGCGACGATGTCTCGCTCGACACTCCGCCGATCGAGGCGTTGGATGCCGCCGATGATGCGCTCGTTCTCGACGCGTACGCGTTGCCGGATGCGTATGTGCCACCGGATGCGCACGTGCCGCCCGATGCCAACCTGCCGGATGCGTACGCGTTGCCCGATGCGTATTCGCCTGACGCATACACACCGCCGGATGCCTTTGTGTGCAGCGGCGACATCGTCTACGGGCAGTGCCTTCGAGGCCTTCGCTTGTGGCTCGATGCGGCCGATGTGAGCGGCGTGGGTGAGGGTGGCACGGTGGGCCGCTGGACCAATCGCGCAACGTCATCGGCCACCGGCGACGCCACACGACCAGGCGGTGAAGCCGCCGTCACCTACACCGCAATGAACGGCGGCGCAGTCGTGCTGGGTGCAGGTCGACTTCGCACCGAGCGCGACATCAGCGTGGATCGCAGCACGCACTTCGAAGTCTTCGTTGCCATCACGAGTCGCTCGAATGGGAATGGATACCTCTTCGAGACGGATGGCTCGGTGACGCCCCGACTCTCAGCGCATTTGCCGTGGACTGATCCGGGTGCGCCAGCGCGTGCCTACTTCGACATCCCCATCACTGCCCCGGCCGCACGCATTCAGATGACGTTCGTTCCGCAAGCGATCTACCACGCGTACCGCGGGCTCTCAGGCAGTGCGCTCTATGCGAACAACGTCGCCTTGCCTGCCTCTGGCGTCGCGCCCGTACGTGACTCGCGGCAAAAGCTTTGGATCGGTGGCGCGGATAGAACGGGCGTCCGCAACCAGCTCAATCTTCACGAGCTCATCATCTTCAACGAGCCCATCTCGGACGATGCACGTGCGGCCATCCGTCGCGCGATGCAGACCCGCTGGTTCCCAACTCTCTGAGCCACATGCCGACGCTTCAACATCAAGGTTGCTCGCTTCACTACGACCTCACAGGCGCAGGCGAGCCCATCGTTTGGATTCAAGGCATGGGCCTTCACGGCGCTGGCTGGAAGCCGCAGGTCGATGTCTTTGCGCGCGACTTTCAGTGCCTCACCTTCGACAACCGCGGCATGTCGCAGAGCCAGCCTGCGAGTGCGAATTTGAGCATCGCGGAGATGGCGAGCGATGTCATCGCGTTGATGGATCACGTCGGCTTTTCGAGCGCACACATCGTCGGTCATTCGATGGGCGGGCTCATCGCGCTCGCCACTGCGCTTGAGCACAAGGAGCGCATCAGGAGCCTCGCCTTGCTCTGCACCTTTTCGGATGGTCGCGAAGTCGCGAAGCCGCGCTCGGAGATGATGTGGGTTGGCATGCGCACGATGGTGGGAACGCGTCGCATGAAGCGCCTCGCCTTCCTTGAGATGGTTGTGCCGAGGGCCGAGCTGGAGGCCCGCGATCGCGACGAACTCGCAGCCGAACTCGCGCCGATCTTTGGCCATGATTTGGGCGAGAGGCCGCCCGTGGTGATGGCGCAGCTCAAGGCCACATCGAGCTACGACGCCACGTCGCGCTTGGGTGAGCTCGCCTCGATTCGCACGCTCGTGATGAGTGCGAAGGAAGACATCGTGGCGCCCTCTGGCTGGGGCAAGTCGATCGCGCGGGGCATTCCGAATGCGCGATTCATCGAAGTGCCTGGGGCGCACGGCGTACCCGTGAGCGATGCTCCGCGTGTGAATGCGCTTCTGCGCGAGCACTTCGCTGCGACTTGAGTGCTGTCTGAATCGCAGCTTGTGAGGCACGTCCTCCTTTTTGAGGACTGGATGCCGTAGAGAGCTGGCCACATCCTCGTTGTTCTCGTCTGAAGGAGTTCCCCATGTCGCAGGCAGAAAAGCGCACGCAGTTCGATGTGATCGTCATCGGAGGAGGCCCGTCGGGATCCACCGCAGCGAACTTGCTCGTACAAGGTGGGCTCTCCGTGCTCGTGCTGGAGAAGGATCACTTCCCACGTTTCCATATTGGCGAATCTCTTCTGCCCTGCGATTTGCCCATCTTTGAGCGATTGGGTGTCGACCCAGCGGCGAAGGGCTTCCTGTACAAAAGCGGCGCAGAGTTCTTCGATGAGCGCATCGGTGGGCACGCCGAGTACCCGTTCGCAGGCGGCCTTCCAGGCACGCCCGACCATGCGTTTCAGGTGGATCGCGCGACCTTCGACCAGTGGCTTCTTGAGCGCGCGAAAGAGGTCGGCGCGGAGGTGCACGAGGGCGAGCGCGTGGTGAGTGCGACGACGCCCGAGCAGGGGGGTGCTGATGAGGTCGTGGTGACGACGACGGCCACGCACGCCACGGAGCGCGGCACGATCCCCGATGGTCGCTACACCGCGCGCTATCTCATCGATGCGACCGGCCAAGACGCGGTGCTTGGACGCATGAAGAAGACGACGCGTCCCCTCGAAGATTTCGGCATGGGCGCGGCCTTCACGCACTACGAGAACTTGAGCGAGGAGATCGACCACGAGCTCTGCGTGACGCGTCGCGGGAACATCAAAGTGCTCTTCGTCGACGACGGCTGGTGTTGGGCCATTCCACTCGGTGGCCGTCGCATCTCGATTGGCCTTGTCTCACGTCGTCGCGGCATCAAGCCCGAGTGGCTCGAGGAGACCATTGCCGCATCGCCTCTCTTGACGCGCATCACCGCAGGCGCGACGCGTGTGCGCAGGCCGAACCTGCTCACGAGCTGGAGCTTTCACAACGCGAAGCAACACGGCGCGCGTTGGACGTGCACGGGCGATGCAGCCTGCTTCATCGACCCCGTCTTCAGCTCGGGTGTCTCGCTCGGCATGGTCGGCGCGACGCACGTTGCGGACACGATTCTCGAAGCGTTCAAGCAGGGCCATGAGGGCGATGCGACCTTGATGGATGCGCACGCGCTGCATGTCAGCCACGGCTACACGAGCTTCGCCACCCTCGTGAATTCTTTCTATCACACGAGCCTTTTGCACACGCTCTTCTTCAGCCCCGAGCCCAACCCCGAGTGGAAGCGCGGCCTGACCTCGATGCTCGCGGGCGATGTTTGGCGCACGGACAATGCCTTCCAAGACATGCTCCTCGCGAGCAAGCGTCGCCGTCGCGAGCTCTTGCCGACACTCGGTGAGATGGCTACGCCCGCGGAATGAACGCACCCCTGCTGAAGACCACGCTCTCAGCGCAAACGTCTGCAGGATCCACAGAGCTCATTGAAGTACGAGGGCGCGTCGTTGCACACGATGCGCTCTCTCTTTTGCTCTCCGATGAGGGGGGCACATTGCGCGTGACGTGTGCCTCTGAGGAGTTGATCGACGGCAGCTGGGTGCGCGCGATCGGCGTGATGCAAGAGGGCGTTCTCCGCTGCACCTCGCTTGGGGTCGAGACGGTGCCTCTCGCTTCCTATCCGCGTGCGGGCGGTGATGTGCGTTGGTTCCACGACGAGACGCGCAAACGACTCTCCGCGCTCATCCAACGCGGCGCGATCCTTCGTGAGATTCGTTCATATTTTAATCATAGCGACTTCGTCGAAGTCGAGACACCGCAGATGGTGCCGAGCCCCGGGCTCGATGTGCACTTGGAGGCCTTCGAGATCGGCAATCGCAGGCGTGACGGACTCGCTTACTACCTGCACACGAGCCCCGAGTATCAGATGAAGCGCCTGCTCGTCGCAGGGCTGCCGCGCGTGATGCAGATCTGTCGCGCCTCGCGTCGCGGTGAGCTCGGTCAGCGTCACGAGCCTGAGTTCACGATGCTGGAGTGGTACCGCGCATTCGCGGGCTCAGAGGATGTGATGCGCGACTCGGAAGAGATGGTGGCGCTGGTTGCGATGGCGGTGCTTGGCCAGACGAAAGTGACTGGCCCGAGGGGCAACGAGATCGACCTCGCAGCGCCCTGGGATCGCATGACGGTGCAACAGGCGTTCACGCAACTTGCGGGCATCGAGGTGGACGACGTGCTGCCCGATGAAGAGAAGTTCTTTCTCATCCTGACCGAGACGATCGAGCCGCAGCTCGGCCGCAACAAGCCCGTCTTCCTCACGGAGTGGCCTGCGAGCATGGCCTCACTTGCGCGTACCTTCCCCGATCGTCCGCACCTTGCCGATCGCTTTGAGGCCTTCGTCGATGGCATGGAGCTGTGCAACGGCTTCGGTGAATTGGTCGACCCCGTCGAACAGCGAAGCCGCTTTCTGCGAGATCAGAAGAAGCGCCGCGAGATGGGCTTGGCCGTCTATCCGCTCGATGAGCGCTTCCTCTCCGCGCTCGAAGAAGGCATGCCGCCGAGTGGAGGAAACGCGCTCGGCGTGGACCGGCTCGTCATGCTGCTGACGGGTGCCGCGCGGATCGAAGACTGCGTTGCGTTTGGGGCTGAGCGCATTTGATGAGCGCCGGAAGAAGACTGCTGATCACCGCCACCTTGCTCACAGGCTGCGGCGCGACGCAGCTGGCTCAACATGAGCAACCCTCATTGTGTGTCGACGCTTTTCCCTTTTTTGCAGAGTGGGATGGCCTCGTCTTTACGATCGACGAGTCGCACCGGCTGCACACGATCCAAACGCGGCTGGAAACAGCCTCCAGTTTAGTCAGGTTGGACGAGAACCTTGTGCAAGTGGTCGCGAACGGCCCAGAAACGTGTGCGCTCACACAAGAGGGGACAGTTTTCTGTTGGGGGGCGGCATCTGGTCGATATCACGCGCATGGTGCTCAGGTTTGCCAGTGGCATGGCTCCGTCCCGAAGGTCGTGTTGCACGGAGCACGTTCGCTCGGTTGGTATTTCGGACGGTTCTGCGCGCTCACGCAAGACGATGGGATTGTCTGCTGGGGTTGGGACAGCATCAGCGAGCCTGGCTCCTATGACTGCGCACCTCTGCCAATCGTGAACACCAAAGCTGTCGAGTGCGGAGGCTTCTCGCGTTCTGGAGAACTCTGCTGGAGAACTCCGGTCGGTGTTACCTGTTGGGAGTCGCGGGAGCGGCAAGTGAGCCACCCTGGATTCAGCCCATCGGAGGTAGCGACAATCTACCAAGGCGGGTGCGCTTGCGTGAGCGGGCCTGAGCCATCGCTTCGTTGCTGTTCCCCCGAGGGAGACTGCCACGCGACCTCCCTGGCCGAGTGCCCAACGGACATCCTCGCTGTGCTCGAAGTGAACGAAGCAGACGACTCCGAACATTGGCCGGTGTTCGCGCTGCTCTCCTCTGGGCCCGTTGCGCTGGCAGATGGCGCTTACCCAGATCCAGAAAGCCACTACGCAGGTGAGACGGAACTGCCACTCAGCCGTGCGGTGCGAGGCCTCGACATGTGCATTGTGGAGCGAGAGCCACTTCAAGTGCGGTGCAGGCACGACGAGCACACCGACATCGCCGTGAATCGCGAAGGCGAAGTCTCGTTTGTTGCGCGATAGCCAGTTGGTGGTCCCATAGGAGCAACCGGCGGTCACTGGTAGCTTTGCGTCGGCGTCTCTGCTGACGTCGCCCAACCTCCGCACTGAACCGAACCGTCTTCCAAGACGCCGCATGCTCCACCTTCGCTCACGGCGAGATCAGTGAACGCGCCCGCGACTTCAAACTCGCTTACCACCATCCCTGATGCAGCGTAGCGACGGCAGAGTGCTCGGTTCTCTTGGAGCACGCACAGAACATCGCGGGAGCACGCCAACGCGGTCGCATCGACATGCCAATCGCCCTGGCAGAATACAGCGTGATAGTCGGGTGCGATGTAGCAGAGTTGGTCACCCATGAAGCAGGGGTCGACGATGCGACCCATCAGGTTGAAGCGCGTCCCCTCGCCTTCGCGAAACTCACCATCGGTCGCCCAACCTCCTGCGGCGGTGTCTGGCCCAGCGAAGCTTGCGCACACCGCGACGTTACTTCCCCCGATGCACGCCTCGTGGAGGCCCACCGCGACCCAACTGCACTCATAATGTTCTGGGCACGTCGGCCCACGGAGCAACTGGGCGGTTCTCTCGCCCGCAACACCTCGCCGACTCCATTGTTGTCGCAACGCTCCCCAGCACCACATCGTTCTGTCGGCGAGCACGCAAGCCGCTGCGCTTCCGACCGCAACCGCGGTGGCGCGCTGGGGCGCATCGATTCGTGTCGGCAAGAACTCGGTTACCTCGCTTCGCGCACGAATCCCCCTCTCGTTGGAACCCCAACACCAGATCTCGCCATCGGCTAGCCCGCATGCTGTCGTCTCGCCGACGCTCAAGCTTTGAAGGCGCGGAACCCTCACGCGATGCGGTTCGCAGTTCGCGGCCTCGCGATCGCCATCGGTCTGGCCCACTTCGTTCGCTCCCCAACACTGAACCGCACCATTGTCCAGAGCGCAGGCGTAGCGATGGCCGAGACCCAGCTGTGTTGCACGTGCAGTCGTCGGGTACGCAATTGCTGGAATGCCCCTGGGGTCAGCACCAACACGAGGGGACCAACACGGGGTGAACGGCACATGCCGATCCCCGCAGGGGATGCCGTCCTGACCACGCGAGCCGTCCAGGCAAACGACGATTGGGTAGATGAGTCGACTCAGCGGCAAGAAGGGCGACCCACAGCCTGCGCAGAGCGCCGTCAGTACGAGTGCCGTGAGAATTTTCAACGCGGTGCAGTCGGATGCCCAGAGGCTCTCGCGATGCGCCGTTGTGATCATATTGCGATAGTGCAAAAAATCGTGCGTCGCTACTTCCCCGCAAGCGTCATCGCGCTGATGCGAAACGTTGGGCTCGCCGTCGCGCTGCGCAGGTCGAGATCATTTCCGACCATATCGATACGTTTGAGCATTTGATCGAGGTCGAGCGAGATCGTGACCTCGGAGACGGCGAACGTCTTCTTGCCGTCTTCGATCCAGAAGCCGCTCGCGCCGCGGCTGAAATCGCCCGTCACGGCGTTGAACCCAAAGCCCATCATGTCGGTCACGTAGAGGCCGCGTGGGGTGGCTGCGATGATCTCTTCGGGTGTGCTCGTGCCCGGCTGAAGGACGAAGTTCGTGGTCGAGGGGCCGACGCCTCCGGAGCCTCCGCGCGAGGCGCTGGCCGTCGATGCGAGGCCGAGCTTCTTGGCGCTGTAGGTGTCGAGCAAATACGAGCGGAGCTTGCCCTTCTCGACGATCACGTTGCGGCGCGAGAGCAAGCCTTCGCCGTCAAAAGGACGCGACCCAGGGGCGCCTGGGATGAGCGGGTCGTCGATCACCGTGATGAGCTCGCTTGCGATGTCGGTGCCGATGCGGTCGACGAGGTAGCTCGACTTTCGCCAGATGGCGCCACCGGAGATGCAGCCTGCGAGGAGGCCGAGAATGGAGCGTGCGGCATCGGGGTCGAAGACGACTGCGCACTCTTGCGTGTCGACCTTCTGCGCACCGAGCTTGGCCAGGGTGCGGCGTGCGGCTTCCTCGCCGACGAAGGCATCGGGCAGGAGGCCCTTGTAGTGGCGCTTGGCTGTCCAGTGGCCACCGCTGCGCTTCTTGCCGCCCTCGTCATCGACGACCGGCGAGACGCTGAGCGAGGCGTAGGTGCCGCGTGAGTAGCCGCGAAAGCCGCCGCTTGTGATCACGGCTTTGCCGCCCGATGCGCGCGAGAAAGACGCGCCCTCGCTGTTGGTCACGCGTGGATCAAAGCCAAGCGCCGCGGCCTCGCTCTTGGTGGCGTGCTCGAGGGCTTGCGCACCATCGATTGCATCGACCGTGGCATCGAAGAGGTCGAGCTCGACGTGATCTTTCTCGTTCGAGAGAAGCGCTGCATCGGGTGGGCCTGCGAAGGCATCCGGCTCGGAGAGCTGCGCGAGCTCGACTGCATCTTCGACGAGGCGCGCGATGCCGAGATCGCTTGTGTCCGACGAGTACGAGACGGCGACCTTGTAGCTGCCGGGCGCGCCCACCATGACGCGCACACCGATCGACCTCGAGCCTGCCTCCTCGACCAATTCAGGCTGCCCCAGGCGCACCTTCGCGGAGAGGTGAGAGCCCTCGGAGATCACAGCCTCCGCGACGTCGGCGCCACGTGCTTTCGCGAGTTCGAGGATGCGATCCCCGAGCGAGAAGAGAGCGTCTTTGCCGTGGGTAGAACCAGAGGAGGCTGTGGTGTTGGACATCGCCGCGGATTCAATCACGCGCGATGAACGAACGTCGAGAAGCGATTGCGGTGGGAGGGCGCCGTCGGCTTCACGTACGGACTGCGCGCGCGTGCGAAAAACGCGACGAACAAGTCACGATTTCGTGCGACCCATCCAGGGCACGTCATTGAGACCCGCGCGAACATTCGCCAGGCGCGCGAGCGTGAACAGCAAATCCGAGAGGCGATTGAGGTAGCGGATCACCTCGGGCCGCACTTCGGCTTCTTGACCGAGGGCGACGACGCGGCGCTCTGCACGACGGCAGACGGTGCGCGCGACATGCAAATCCGCGGCAAGGCGCGACCCACCTGGCAGGACGAAGGTCTTGAGCGGCGGCACTTCCTCCTCGGCCTTGTCGATCGCCTGCTCCATTTGCGTAATATCGGAATCATCGACCAGGGGGATGCCCAAGTCTTTGCCTTTGGCATTGGCGAGCTCGGCGCCGACGTCGAACAAACGTGACTGGATGGTCGCAAGAAGTGCATCGAAGGCGTCGGGCGCGTCTTTTCCGAGCTGCGTGGTGCGCACGACACCGAGCACGCTGTTGAGCTCATCGACCTCGCCGTAGGCATCCACACGCGAGCTCGCTTTGCTCACGCGGTCGCCACCAAAGAGGCCTGTCTCGCCGCCGTCGCCTGTCTTCGTATAGATCTTCATGGGGCGGCGTCGTGCGGCCTTGTGATGCGCTTTGCAAGTGGGGCCCGTGGCAAAGAAAAACGGCGTGCGACCGAAGCCGCACGCCGTCTCACTTTGTGTTGGTTCGAAGTTCAGCGCGCAGCGCGCTGACGACGACGCGCTTCGATCACGAGGCCAAGCGCTGCGAGAAGCCAGAGCATCGAGCTGCGCTCGCCGCGACCAGCGACCGTGCATCCACACGAGCCGCCTGCAACGCCGCCGGTGATGCCAGCGTCATCGCCACCTGCGTCGAGTGACGACGCTGCAGCATCACGTGCACCTGCGTCACGCATACCCGCGTCGCCCATGCCGCCATCGTTGCGCATGCAGCGCGAGGGCTCGCCCATGCAGTTGAAGCCAGGCTCGACACCGCAGATCGCCGAGCAGCCGTCGCCCGCCGCTACGTTGCCGTCGTCGCAGGCCTCGTCGCCGAGGAGCATTCCGTCGCCACAGGTTGGGTCGCAGGTGGTGGGGACATCGCCTTCGCAGGTGAAGCCCTCTTCGACGGTGCACGTTGCAGAGCAACCGTCGTCTGCGGTGGTGTTGCCATCATCGCAGCCCTCGGATGCCGCGCGCGTTCCATCGCCGCAGGTCGTCTCGCACATCGAGGGCGAGCCTGTGCACATGAAGCCGCGCTCGGGCTGACATGCCGCGTTGCAGCCGTCTGCATCCGCGTTGTTGCCGTCGTCGCAGCCCTCGGTGCCCGCGACCGTGCCATCACCGCAGCCGGTCATGCACACGCTGGGTGTGCCGCCGCAGGACCAACCCGTCTCGACCACACACATGGCGTCGCAGCCGTCGAGTGCTGTGGTGTTGCCATCGTCGCAGCCTTCCATGCCGACCGTGACGCCATCGCCGCAGGTGGCCGTGCAGACCGTTGGGGTGCCCGAGCACATGAAGCCAGGTTCAAGTGTGCACGTGGCCGAGCAGCCATCGTTTGTGGCCGTGTTGCCGTCGTCGCAGGCTTCCATGCCGAAGATGGCGCCGTCGCCGCAGATGGGCGTGCAGGTCGTGCCAGAGCACATCCAGCCCGTCTCCGTGGTGCAGACCGCCGAGCAGCCGTCACCCACGGCGATGTTGCCGTCATCGCAGGTCTCTGCGCCGACGACGAGGCTGTCACCGCAGGTTGCGAAGCACGTGGTCGGTGAGCCGGAGCACATCCAGCCGGGCTCAAGCGTGCAGGTTGCCGAGCAGCCATCCGAGGCTGTGGTGTTGTTGTCGTCGCAGGCCTCTGCGCCAGCCACGACACCGTCGCCGCAGGTCGTGATGCAGACTGCAGGCGAGCCAGAGCACATCCAACCGCTCTCGATGGTGCACGTTGCCGAGCAGCCGTCGTTCGCCGTCGTGTTGTTGTCGTCGCAGGCCTCTGTGCCCGTGCGAATGCCGTTGCCGCAGACCGAGACGCAGATGGTGGGTGAGCCCGAGCACATCCAGCCGCTCTCGAGCGTGCAGGTTGCCGAGCAGCCGTCGCCGGCCGTTGTGTTGTTGTCGTCGCAGGTCTCTGCGCCTGTGCGGATGCCGTTGCCGCAGACCGACGAACAGACGCTCGGCATGCCCGAGCAGATGTAACCCGACTCGATGCGACACGTGCCGGAGCAACCGTCGCCCGCTGTCGTGTTGTTGTCATCGCAGGTCTCGGGAGCGTGCGTCAGGCCGTTACCGCAGATGGGCCCGCAGACGCTGGGTGTGCCTGCGCATGAGAAGCCCGTCTCGATGCGGCAGGTGGCTGAGCAGCCGTCGTTTGCTGCGGTGTTGCCGTCGTCGCAGGTCTCTGCGCCGTTGCGAACACCGTTGCCGCAGATCGGCGTGCACGTCGTGCCAACGCAGGACCAGCCGCTCTCCGTGCGACACGTGCCCGAGCAGCCATCGCCCGCGGTCGTGTTGTTGTCGTCGCAG
>JBILQT010000593.1:0-2634 GCA_044373065.1 Sandaracinaceae bacterium | reverse complement strand
CCTTCGTCGTCATGGCATTGCGCGTGGCGCGACGGTTGCCTTGTTGAGCCTGACCCCTTCATGGAGATCAACGCGATGCGCCTTCCACTTCTCGCCCTCCCCCTCATGGCCCTCCTCGGCTGCGGCTCGCCGTGCACAGGAGAGTTCGTTGCGGCCGATGGCGCGTGCGCACCGGGCTGCGCGGGGTTTCCGGTCGTGCGTGTCGAGGCCTCGTGCGCGCGGGAGTCGCAGACGTGGTGCGTCCCTGAGGCAGAGGTGTTCGATACCGAGTCGCACAGGTTCTACTGGTTCAACACCGAGACGGGTGAGGCCTTCGTGACGGCCGGGAGGCGCGACCCGGAGTTTGCGATTTCGGGTTCTCTGCGGTTGGCGACGGGCGAGGAGCGGGCAGCGGTGGATGCTTGTTTCGCGGCGCCGTGAGTGAGGGGTGATTCGCGTGTGGCGACGCCACGTGCCTCACACGCGTGATCGCAAGAAGGTCGCGGCTCCCTCTCCCTGCATGTACCTTCGGCGCATGCTCAAGACAGTTGAGATCGAAGGTTTTCGCGGTTTTGAGAAGGTGACCATCGATGTCGCGAAAACCACGGCCATCGTCGGGCGCAACAGCTCGGGGAAGAGCTCTGTCCTGCAAGCAGTCCGGCTAGCCTGTGAGGCGCTGCTGCTCGCGCTGGAGAGCGATGACTTCTCGGGCGCGACCAACGCGAGCACGATCGAAGTCTGCTCGAAGCTCGTCGTCAGCGACCCCTCTCGCTTGAGCGCGCTCGTCGAGTGGATCCAGCTCTTCACCCATGACCTCGGCCCGAGCAAGACGACGTGCAAATTCACGCTGACGTTCGACCCTGAGGATGTGATCCGCGCGTTGCAGGTCACGCTGGTACGCGGGCGCAACACCCGCCTTCTTCTCGATGTCTCCGTGGTGAGCGACACGGTCACCAAGAAGGCCAGTGCATTCAAAGCGAAGCAGCGCACCGCGATGCTCCGCGACGAACTCCTGCGGGAGCGACCGACCGCCGTGCTCATTCCCGCGTTCAACGGTGTCGTGAGCCACGAGGAGCGGCGCTCGCAGGCGATCGTGAATCGACTGCTCGGCGGCGGCGATCAGAGTCACATCGTTCGCAACCTCGTCGCGCGTCTCGACCTCAGCGGTCTGAACCGTCTCAACGGCTTTCTCGCGCGGACGCTCGGCGCGCAGATTGTGAAGCACACCACGCTCGATCAGGCCGAGGGCGTGGAGAGCCTGCGTGTTGTGTTCAAGGACACGAACGGCGATTTGGAGCTCTCGGCGGCAGGCACGGGGCTCATCGCGATGGTCGCGCTGTATGCGTCGCTGGAGACAGTGCGCGAGCAGCGACTCCGCACCGCGCCCAACTCGGTGGCGCCAATCTTTCTGCTCGACGAACCCGAAGCGCATCTGCATCCGCGTCTTCAGGGCGACGTGGGTACGGAGCTTCTGCGTCTCGCAGAGGAGTTCAACTTTCAGATCATCCTCGCGACGCACTCCGTCGAGATGATCAACCGATTCGGCAAGGCCCGAACGAAGCTGCTCAACGTCGACCGCGCGCAAAATCGAGTCGTCGAGCTCTCCGATGATCACGGCCTGATGCGCGCCATCGAAGACTTCGCCGACCTCGAGCCCTTCACCGCCGTCAACATGCTCGCCTCGCGTCGCCTCTACTTCCATGAGGGGCCCTCGGACGACAAATTCTTGAATGCATGCGCGCGCGTTCTCTTTCGCTCGGACGACGTCCGCATGCGTGCCTGGAAGCGCTTCGTTGGATGCACGCTCGGTGGAAGCGGAAACGCTCCCGCAGCCAAGGCTTTCGAGCTCGCGCTTTCGCCGCAGTTGTTTCCCAGGCTCGCGGGTGATCCGGTCGTCGCTGCGCTCATTCTCGACCGCGACTACGTGCGCGCCCCGACGCTGAGGCCGCGCACCGCAAGCACAAGCGTGCGCGTGATTGAATGCGTCTGGTCGCGTCACTCGATCGAGTCGCTCTTTCTCGACGCGCAGGTCCTCGCGGGGTGGATCGCTGGGCAAGCCGAGGTCGATGAAACCACGATGCGAAAGGCCATCGAGCGCGTGCTCCCGAGCGTCGACGAACATGCTGAACTGAATGCGTTCGCAACCCGAGAGCGCACCGTGTTCTGGCGTCGCCCTGACGCAAACGATCAGCAGCTCTCGGAGAAGGCTGCGCAGAAGAAGGCGAGCGATGAAGTGCGCGCCGCACCCGAAGTGTTTCAGCAGGGTCATGGGCGCGCCGGGCAGTTGCTCCAAGCGCTACGCAAGCAGCCGGAGGGCAAGCGCCTCCGCGGAAAGTTGCTCGACATGATCGAGCGCGCGGACCCCGACAAGCTGGGCGATGGTGTGGTGCCCGCGGAGATCAGGGAGCTGCTCGTGGCGATGGTGGGCTAGCGGCTTGAGCGCTTGAGCGCTTGATCCGCATTCCGATCCCGGCTGCCTCCGATTGGATTTCGCGTGCCCGGCAAGCGACTCACGCGATGGCATCGCTTTCTCGCCTCGCACGCTCTGTCTCCGCCACGACCTTCGCGGCCTTCCTTGCGAACACCCTCGCGTGCACGCCGCCCGAGCCGTCCGTGGGACCTGCTTGCGGGAACTCAACGCACACGCGCGAGATC
>JBILQT010000231.1:0-11652 GCA_044373065.1 Sandaracinaceae bacterium | reverse complement strand
GCCCTCGATGTCCTCAGCGATGATGAGGAGTGGCTTCTGCGAGCGTGCGATGCCTTCGAGCACGGGGAGCAAATCCTTCATGTTCGATATCTTCTTCTCGGAGATGAGGATGAATGCGTCCTCGAGGACGACCTCCATGCGCTCTGCGTCGGTGACGAAGTAGGGCGAGAGATAGCCGCGATCGAACTGCATGCCTTCGACGACATCGAGCGTGGTCTCAAGGCTCTTGGCCTCTTCGACGGTGATGACGCCTTCCTTGCCGACCTTCTCCATCGCCTCAGCGAGGAGCTTGCCGATCGTCGTGTCTCCGTTGGCGCTGATCGTTCCGACCTGCGCGATTTCCTTCGGATCCTTCGTCGGCTTGCTGAGCTTGGTCAGCGACTCGGTGATGGCTGCAACAGCCTTCTCGATGCCGCGCTTGAGCTCCATCGGGTTGTGACCCGCGGCGACCATCTTCGAGCCTTCGCGATAAATCGCCTGGGCAAGGACGGTTGCGGTCGTGGTGCCGTCGCCGGCCACGTCGCTCGTCTTGCTCGCGACCTCGCGAACCATCTGTGCGCCCATATTCTCGAACTTGTCTGCAAGCTCGATTTCCTTCGCGACCGTGACGCCGTCCTTGGTGACGGTTGGTGCGCCGAAGCTCTTCTCGATCACGACGTTGCGGCCCTTGGGACCGAGCGTGACCTTGACTGCGTTGGCGAGCGTGTTGACGCCGCAGAGGATGCGTTCACGGGCTGCGCCCTCATAGAGAATTTCTTTTGCTGACATGGTCGTAATCCTTTGGCTGACTCAGAGATGGGGTTCTTGGATGCACTCGCAATGCGAGTGCGAATGCTTCAGGCCTCGACGACGCCGAGGATCTCTTCTTCGCGAAGGATGAGGTGCTCGACACCGTCAATCTTCACTTCGGTGCCGGCGTACTTGCCGAAGAGGACGGTGTCCCCAGCCTTCACGGCGAGCACGCGAACCTGGCCGTTGTCAGCGACCTTGCCATTGCCGACGGCGATCACTTTGCCCTCGATCGGCTTCTCTTTGGCGCTGTCGGGGATGATGATCCCGCCCTTGGTCTTCTCTTCTTCCTTGATGCGTTGAATGAGCACGCGGTCGTGAAGCGGACGAATCGTCATGGTATCTCCTCTGATCTTGGCCGCGGTTTTCGCAGCCGAACTTGAACTCGTTGGCACTCGCGGGGGGCGAGTGCTAGCGGCGGCGGGACACTAGGACTCGTTTTCGGCCTGGCAACACTGCCTGAATCACCGTGTGAGAGGCCTCACGGCCCGCGATTGGCACTCTCCCGGGACGAGTGCCAGCGCTAAGCGACCGAGAATGCAGGGGAATTTCGGTCAGCGAAGGAATCCCGCTATCCTGGAGTCAGACCTTTTGTCGGCTTCTGAGCGTCCGGAGGCCGCCATCACAACCCAGGAGGCAGCCATGACCATCGAGACCTTCGTCGACCTGCGCGGTTGGTTCCACGAGCGACTTGAAGCGTGTCTGCGCAAGCGCGGCGAGCGGGCTGCGGATGAGACTCAGCTCTATCTTGTGGAGTTGCTCGCGGTGCGTGGCCTGCGCGCGGCGCCTTCCAAGGAGGAGCTTTGTGGGCGACCTCTGGCGATGATTCTCGCAGAGGCAGCGACCGCCGAGGGGGAGGATCGCGTTCGACTCTTTCGGGGTCTCGGCGATGAGGCGCTGTACACCGCTGGCTTCTTTTCAGACCACTTGGAGCACCGAGGGATCACGGAAGATTACGTCGTGCGGATGGGCGGAGGCGCTTACGACACGGCGAGCAAGCTGGCGGAGCGGAGCCCTTCCGAGGCCGTGCGCACGGAGGTCTATCGCGAGCTTGCAGAGCGCTTTGTGACCTTTGCGCATGTGCTCGATGACGTGAAAGAGAGCACCGCGTTTCGCACGCCGCAGGACATCGTGCGCCTCTACGACAAGTGGCGGCGCACAGGCTCGCCGCGCATCGCGGAGCGTCTCAGTGCGGAGGGCGTGTATCCCGGACGCGAGGCCAAGCCAGCGCTTCACTGACCCCTGCCCAGCTTTCGCGCTTCGAGAGTCGTCGCTCGGAATGGCCCGTGCTACCGAGCGCCGATCGATGTCGTCCAGCGTGGCCAAGGCTCCCAGTTCATCGCCCATTCTTCTTTGGGCGCACTCGCGTCGCCGCATCCTTTTTGCCTCAGGGGCGGCGCTGACGGGCTTGCTCGTGTTCCATTTCACACAAGACGGTGCTTCCGAGAGCACGCGTGAGGCCTCGCTTGCGGCCGTGCTCGCGCGCAGTGGTGTTGCGGTCGAAACAGACACGGTGTTGTGGTTGAGCGAACGCGCTTCGTGGCTTGGCACACCGACGCTCTTTCTCGCGCGCACCAGCGACGACGCGCCGCGCGACCTCTACTACGCACGTGTCCGCATTGGCGGTGAAGCCGCGGTGATCGACGTCTCGAATGTCTCGAACCTCACGCGGAGCCCAGGTGCAGATGAGGATCACCTCACACGCGCCGGCACGCGCTGGGCGGCCTTCTCGACGCATACCGAAGACGGAGTCGTGGCCGTCACAACACTCGACCTCGATGGCGAGCCGGCCTCGGAGACCGAAGGTTGGACACGCACGCAACGCCTCCAAGGCGCGATCACGAACTGGCAGGAAACAGGGCGCACGCAGGGCTTTGGCACCGTTCGCTATCAGCTGCTCTCACCGCATCAAGAGGTGGCACTCGAGGGCGACGACGAGGCGCTGCACGCGACCATCGATACGGATTCACTGCGCATCGCCTTTGCATCGCGTGAGGTCACCGAGGGCGCAGATCTCATCGAGGTGCAGGCGCAGGAGTCCGGGATGCCGGGCGGTGTGACCTGGGTCGTCGATACCGTGCGCAACCTTTCCTTCGTGGGCCCCGCGCCGATTGAGTGGCTCGAGAACCGCGTCTTTCGCGTTCAAGACACAGTGCAGCGCGCGCGCTACGCGATGCTCGGAAGCGAGGATGAGGCGTCGGGTGCAGCCGAGGCGATCGCCGCGACGAACAATGCTCCGCTGACGGTTGAAGAGCGGCAGTTGCTCGATGCCTCCGCGGCCGAGATTGGCTTTCCGCCGGCACCGATGACGAGCATCTTTCCAACGCCCGCCGCGGGTGAAGGCGAGTGGGTTCCTGTCGTCAACGACCCCTTCGTGAATGCGTATCCCAACGCGCCACCGGCCTTCGCGCAGAGCTTCATTCGCCCCGATCGCGAGCGCCCGTATGTGAACGTCTTCGTTACGCTCTGGGACCCACGCCAAGTGCAGCTCCGCACGATGCCCGGAACACGCGAGCCAGAGAGCGCAACAGGCCAGCGCGGCACGGGACAAATCCCCCGCGATGAGATGACCTCGCGCATGCTCGTTGGCGCCTTTGATGGTGGCTTCCAAGCGATGCACGGCGAGTTCGGCATGATGGCCGATGACCGTGTCTATCTGCCGCCGAAGCCCTGGGCCGCGACCGTTGCGATCATGGACGACGGGCGCATCGGCATGGGCTCGTGGCCGGCTCCGAATTGGCGCGGCGCCTACTACGACGAGAACCTCGCAAACGCGCAGATCCCCGAGTCGATGGTGGACATGCGGCAGAACCTCACGTCGGTCGTGGAGAACGGCGTCTACAACCCGTGGGAGCGTTGGTGGTGGGGCGCGGCGCCGCCGGGCGCGACAGAGCAAACGCTCACGCACCGCAGCGGCATGTGCATCACGGAGGATGGCTTCGCTGCGTTCTTCTGGGGCGGCGGCCTGAGCCCTGAGGCCCTTGGCCAAGCGATGATCTCCGCGCGCTGCACACGCTCGATGCACCTCGACATGAACAGCGGGCACTGCGGCTTCGAGTTCTTCCGCCCCTACAGCCCGACGCCCGACCCGCGTGACCCAGCGCTTCCGACGCTCGCGCGCGTCGATCACGACAGCCAGTACGACGGTGAATTCCCCGGCGTGCCGTCGATGCAAATCCGCGCACGCAAAGCGGTCGACTCAATGCAGATGCGCTTCCCACGCTACACGCAGCGCGACCCGCGCGACTTCTTCTATCTCACGCTGCGCCCTGTTCTTCCCGGACCCGCATTGTCCGATGGCACTGCGCTCTCGAGCGAGAGCCTTCCGCATGGCGGTTGGCCTTACGCGTTCGCACGTGCCCGTCATCAGAGTGCCTGGGTTGTGCGCATCGACCCAACGCGCGCTGTACCGGCGCCGATTGCGCTTGGCGCACCAAGGCACGTGCGCCCACTTGGACGCATCGCACGCAGCGCAGGCGGTTCGCACACATTGCTCGCGACGCGCCTTCCAATCGGCTGGCACTTCGCTGTCGAGACCGTCGGCACGAGCGGCACCGAGCTCATGCGCGGCAACCTCGCAAGCGCCGCGTCGCAAGCAGCGATGGGCGTCGATAGAGATGGCTTCCTCGTCTACGCCGAAGGCCAAGGCGCACTCGGCGCGCTTGAGTCGGCCGGTGTCACGAGCGCGATTGAGCTCGCGCCACAAGCCCTCGCATTCGAGACGGACGAAGGCGGTGCAGGCGTGGGTGGTGAGCCCCGCACCGTCACCGATGCGATGGAGCTTTTCGCCGAAGAGCAAGGCCGCACCGAGGTGCTCTACCCGGACAACACGCCAATGCCCTACAACCGTTGGAGCATGTTGCAGGGCCAGCGCGTGCGTTATTTCCCGACGCAGGCGCCGCGCTTTGTGAGGCCGGAGTGAGGCGACATCGGGCCAAGCGCACGCGCGGCTACTCGCTCGTCATCACCGCGTTCGGCATCGCGCTCGCGCTCTCGATCCTCGCCGTCTTCATCCCGACCTTCTTGCGCGAAGTGCGCTTGAGCCACACGGCCGAAGCCGCAGAGATGCTTCAGCAAATGCACCTCGGCGCGGCTGCCTATTACGCCACGCCGCAGCTCGTCGAAGGCCACGAGCAAAGGCATTGCCTGCCCGCACACGCAGGCCCGGCACCGCGCGAGCCACGGCAGAACGCGCGCAGCTACGACTTCTTCGACGACGAGACCCCCGACGCTGCGACCTGGCGCGTGCTGACCTTCCGCAGCGAGCGCAGCGTCCGCTACAGCTACGTCTTCTCGCCCTCCGAATCCGGCTGCGACCTCCGCGCTCCCGACGGCACGTACCTCGTCTCCTACCGCGCACACGGCGACCTCGACGGCGATGGCGTGCAATCACTCTTCGAGCGCCGCGACACAAGCGAGGACGGGGCGCTCGTGCCCATCGGGATTTACTTCGAGCGCGACCGCGTGGAGTGAGCATGCGTCGCGCTTTGACGCCAACCGAAATGGCTGCCGCTTGGTGTGCGTAGTCGGCCGATGAGCTTGATGACGAGATGCGCAACTTTGCTGCTCGCAGTTGCGGTACTCGCGCCCGTCGCCCACGGCCAGGAGACGTGGAGACTGGATGCCGTTGAGTGGCAGAGCCTTGTAGGCCACATCCAACGCAGCCGACCACGAGCTGCTTTCCAAATGCGCGGTGGCGAATCGATATGCGAGGTCTCGGAAGTTCGCACAGAGCAGCGTGATGGCGTCACGATCGAGAGGCGCTCTGTGGCGTGCCGCCTCGCAGATGGAACGACAGTCAACGGTCTCGCGGGCTGTGCGTACGAGGGAAATCACATCGTTGAGCGCGTGGTCTTTCGAACGTCATTCGCGCTGCGGACGCGACTCATCCCCGTGGTGTTGGCGTGCAGCAATACGCGCCTCAACCTGAACCTCCGCCGGTAACGAGAGCGCCGCAGCTAGACCGCAGAGAGTTGCCCCTCCGCGAAACCGGGTGCAATCATCCGCCGCCCGCTGGTTCGAGGAGGTCTCGATGTTCTCGGTCGCTGCATTCGTCTTGGGTCTCTCCTGCTTCGCCATCCTGTTTTTTGCAGTCGGCGTTGCGGCCACGTTCAAGCATACGCAGCGAAAAGTGCGTCCTTTGGCCGCGCGCGGCCTTCCGCCTGTCTCGATCCTCAAGCCCCTCAAGGGCACCGAAGAGTCGCTTGAGGCGAACCTCCGATCGTTCTTCGCGCAGGATTACCCGACCATTGAGATCGTCTTTGCGACCTCCGAGTCGAACGATCCCGCCCTCGCCGTCGCGCGCCAGGTCGCAGCCGAGTTTCCGCAGATCGCAACACGCTTCGTGATCTCGAATGCGGACTACGGCCTCAACCCGAAGGTCTCGAACCTGGAGGGTGCGCTGCGCGTCGCTCGCTACGACTTGGTTCTGCAGAGCGATGCCAATGTGCGCGCCGAGCCGAGCTACCTCCGCAATGTCGTCAGCGAGCTGGTGAATGAAGATGCCTCGCTCGTCTCGAGCCTCGTCTGCGGCACGGGCGAAGAGTCGATTGGTGCGGCGATGGAGAACCTGCAGCTCTCCTCGATGATCGCGCCCTCGTGTTGCTTTGCGCTCCAGTACTTCGGCGTCACCTGCGTCATCGGAAAGTCGATGCTCTTTCGCAAGAGCGAGCTCGCCGCGATGGGCGGTCTGCACCGCGTGAAAGACATCCTCGCGGAGGACTACATCCTGGGGCGCATCTACGAGAAAGCAGGCCTCAAAGTCGTGCTCTCCGCGACGCAGGCCGAGAATGTGAATGTTCACACGCCGGTTGAGCGCTTCTTCGCGCGTCACGCACGCTGGCTGAAGATGCGCGCCGTCATCCACCCGCCCGCCTTCCTCGCGGAGTTTTTTGCGAACCCTGTCGGCCTCGCCGCAGTCGCGTTTGCACTCTCAGGATGCGACCTCCGCTTTCTCGGCGCGGGCCTCGTCATCGCCTTCATCAAGGCCTCGATGGATGGCTTCGTCATGTCGCGCACACGACGTCGGCCGATGTCACTTCGCCATCTCGCCATCGCCCCGCTCAAAGATTTGGTCCTCTTTGGCATCCTTCCCTACGCAGCGATCTCGCGCTCCATCGAGTGGCGCGGCACGAAGCTTCGTCTTGGCTGGGGCAGCGCGCTTCGCCCCGACGACGGCGTCTTCCCTGTGCGCATCATGCGTCGCGTCTGGTCGTCGATCGCGCACTGAATCGTCGCTCATTGACGATTCGTCAACGAGAAAGCCCGCTTCGCGCGGGCTCTTTCATTCCGTCTTTGAACACCCTTCGTCGCTCAGTGCGCCTTGCCCCAGGTCGGGCCCACACCGTCTTCGACGAGCAGCGGCACAGCCAGCACCGCAGCTTCCTGCATCACGCGCTTCACGAGCGGGCGACACACATCCACCTCGTGCTCGGGCACTTCAAAGACGAGCTCATCGTGCACCGTGAGCACCATGCGGGATTGAAGACCTGCCTGCTCAAGCGCCTTTGGAATGCGGATCATCGCGGTCTTCAAGATGTCCGCCGCGGTGCCCTGAATCGGCGTGTTCTTCGCGATGCGCTCGGCGCCCCAACGAAGCGACCAGTTGCGTGAGTGGATGTCCGGCACGTCGCGCTTGCGTCCAAACATCGTGCGCACCGAGCCTGTGCGACGCGCCTCATCGACGAGCCCGTTGAGGTAGCGCGAGACGCCCGAGTAACGCTCGAAGAAGGCCGCGATGTAGCGCTTGGCTTCCTTCTCTTCGACATCGAGATTGCGCGCGAGTGCTCGCTCGGCTTGGCCGTAAATCACGGCAAAATTCACCGTCTTGGCGCGCCCGCGTTGCTCACGCGTAACGTCTTCTTCGGCGACATCAAAGAGCGCCGTGGCTGTTCGGATGTGAACGTCTTTGTCTTCGACGAAGGCCTCGACGAGCTGCGGATCATTCGAGAGATGCGCGAGCACACGAAGCTCGATCTGCGAGTAATCCGCGGAGAGCACGACGTGCCCAGGAGGCGCGATGAACGCATCGCGAATCGCCCTGCCCTCCTCCGTCCGAATGGGAATGTTCTGCAGGTTGGGCTCACTCGACGAAAGGCGCCCGGTCGCGGCCACTGCCTGATTGAAGCGCGTGTGCACGCGATGCGTCTTTGCGTCCATCTGCTTGGGCAGCGCATCGACATACGTGCTCTTCAACTTCTGCACGCTGCGCAGCTCGAGAATCGCGCGCGGCAATGCGTGAAGCTCTTCAAGCTCCTCAAGCACCTCGGCATCCGTCGAGCGGGCGGTCTTGGTGCGCTTCTTCACAGGCAGGCCCAGCTCATCGAAGAGCACGGTCTCCAGCGCGCGCGGCGACGACACGTTGAACTCGTGCCCCGCAGCCTCGTGACAGGCGCGCTCAAGCTCATTCAAGCGCGCAGCGAAGGTCGCGCTCATCGCATGCAGCTTCTCGACATCGATGGTCACGCCGGAGCGCTCGAGTGCAACGAGCACGGGCACCAAGGGCAACTCCAGCTCGGCCATCACGGTGAGCAAGCCCTGCTCTTCCAAACCATCGCGAAGCGGTTGCAGAAGCTGCGCTATCGCAGAGGCACGTGAGCCTGCGGTGTCGGCGACTTCCTCAATCGTTCGCTCCGACCAACGCGTGCGCTTCTTGTCTGTCGAAGCCAGCGGCGGAAGCTCTGTCTCAAGCATGCGCTTGGCCACGCCATCGAGCGTGTGATCGTGCGCGTCGGCCGTGAGCAGGTAGCTCGCCAGCATCGTGTCGACATCGCCCGTACGAAGAACATCGGGCGCATCGGCGCGCGCAAACGCGTGCAGCACATTCTTCGCATCGTGAAAGGCGCGCTGGCCTGGATGCATCTCCAGCGCAGAGACCATTGCACCCGCCGCATGCTGCACCGGCATCAGCGATGGACGCCCCAAATAGACATGCCCGACGGGCACGTAGAGTGCCTCATGCAGCGTCGCGAGCGCAAAGCCCACCATCGGGCTGCGCTGCGGGTCTTCCGCCTCGAAGAGCACATCGATCGCAATCGGCTGCATGCCCGCACGCGCGACAAACGCGCCGATCGCGCCTGGGTCGAGCGCGAGCTGCGTATGCGGCTTCACGAAGGGCTTCTTCGGCTGTGGAGGCTTGGCCGCAGCCCCGCGCGCTTCCGGCACCATGCGCTCCAACTCCTTGCGTGCACGATGCAATTCAAGCTCACCAAAGAGCGCCATCAGCTTCGTCACATCGGGTGCTTTGACCTTCAGCATCTCGATCGCATCGAGGCCCACAGGCACGTCATCCCGCAGTGAAACAAGGCGTTGCGAGAGATACGCGTCGTCCTTGTGCGCCTTCAGCTTCTCGCGCAGGCCGTTCTTCGCAATGCCATCCACGGCTGCGTAGACGCCATCCAGCGTCTTGTGATCGGCGAGCAATTGCACCGCCGTCTTCGGCCCCACCGAGGGCACGCCAGGCACGTTGTCCGAGGCATCGCCGACGAGCGAGAGGTAGTCGCGCACTTGATCGGGACGCACACCCAGCTTCTCGATCGTCTCGTCGAGCCCGTAGATTTTGTCGCGCATCGTGTCGAACATCACGACGTCGTCTTCGACGAGCTGCAGCAAATCTTTGTCGGCGCTCACGATGACCGTGCGCAGGCCGCCCTTTTTCGCAAAGCCCACCACCGTCGCGATGACGTCATCCGCCTCGAACGACTCGCACTCGAGCACCGGAAGGCCATAGGCGATGGCAATCTCGCGCACGCGAATCGCCTGCGGGATGAGGTCGGGCGGCGTCTCTTTGCGCGTCGCTTTGTAGTCCGCGTAGATGGCTTTGCGGAACGAGAGCGCACGGCTCGTGTCGACCGCGACAGCGAAGTACTCGGGCTTTTTGTCCGCGAGCAGACGCTGAATCATTGAGACCACACCGTGAATCGCATGCGTCGTATCGCCGCCCTTCGTCGCCATCGGCGGGAGCGCGTGATAGGCGCGGAACACAAAGCCTGAGAGGTCGAGGATGTAGATCACGCCCGGCTCACCGGGCTCAGGCAATCGCGCTTTGGCCATGCGCGTTCATATCGCATGCGGTGAGGAAAGGTCGGGCGAGAGTGCGCCCTCACGCGCCTCTCACACGCGAGCATCGAGGCGCCTCGCAGGCGTCACCCTTCATGCATGCGCCTCCCTCTCCTCGCGATGTGGTTCCTCTTCTTCGTGGGCTCACCCGCGCTCGCGCAGCCCGTCACCATCCAGCCTGGTGAAGCGCCTCAAGCGCTCTTTGGAGGCGAGGACGGCGGCCTCATCTTGAGCTGCACACCCGAGCTTCTGCCCTTCATCCAAGGCGTGGAGCGCGCTGAAGAGGGCGGCGTTTCGCACTGCGTCTATCAGTTCATTCGGCATCTCCGCGTGGGCAGCGAGATGCTCTCGCTCGTGATGGTTCGCTACGCCTCTGAGCACGAAGAGCACAGCTTCCTGCATGAGAGCGTGGCGCTCCTGGATACCCAAGGTCGTGCATTCGCGACAGTGACGCAGCTCGACATCGAGCAGCACGAAGAACTCTCGCGCATCCGCATCCGGCGCTTTCGTCGCGTCTCTCTGCGCGACGAACTCGGCAATCCACGCCCCGGGCTCTGCATCGAGACAATCGAGGAGCGTGGCCCTGGGTCGTTCACCGTCTGGTCTCTTGAGCGACGCGGGCGGCCGTGGATCCCACGCGTGCAACATCGCGCGATGGATGCGTGGCTCTTCGACTTCGACAGGGCACAAGGGGCCGTGCGCTTGATTCGACGCAGCGCCCTCGATGGGCTTTGCCCCGCACGCGGCTACGCGCGCTTTGTCGAGGGCGACGCGGAAGACCTCGGCTCGGTGGAAGCACGTCGTGTCGTGGGCGAGGTTGCGCTGGCCGATGACGCGCCCGAGACCAGGCCCGCGTACGTCGTCCCCTGGCGGCGTGGTCAACGCATCCGCCTGCGCGATGTACGCCGTGCATTCCCAGGACACCGACGTTACTGGCTCGACTCGGTGGGCTACGAGAACAGCCCTGACACACGCGAGCCCATCGTCTGTGTGGGTGACGATGCATGCCGTGTGCGGATTGGCCTCATCAACCCTGACGCCACAGATGAGCCCGGCAGACGCATGGGCTGGATGCTCTACCGCGACACGCCACGCTTCTCGGGTGAGGTGCTCGTGCGTGATGGCAGCGTCGAGGGCCCCGACGGCATTCGTGTCGGAGCGAGCTACAGCGCGCTCGCATCGTCCTTGGAGGAGTGCGTCGCGCTCTACGGCGACTTCGTCGGAATGACCTGCCGCTCGATCCGCGAGCCCACCGTGTTCGTTCAACTTCAAGGCGAGGGCTTCTCGCATTGCGATAGCAACAGCGACACCCCGTGCCGCGAGGCGCTCGAGACTGCGGTGGTTGTGGAGTTCAACCTCGCGCGACGCTGAGCAGAGCGCCTCGCGCGCGGGCTACGAAAACAAGCGCTCCACGCGACGAAGCTTACGCAGCAAGTCTTTCGCGGGAGCCTCACCGCGCGTGATCGAAACGCGCACGCCATGTTCCGCAAAGAGCGCAAAGAGGGCGCTGTGCGCAGCGAGATAGGCCTCACTCGGCGCAACCCAGAGCGAGAGCGCATCGGGCGCGTGCTGGCGCACGCGATAGTCGTCGATGCGCGCATCGGAGAGCATCACCGCGCGACGAATGAAGTCGGGAAAGAGCGGCGCACGCGCATCGCCGAGCAGGAAGAGATCATCGGTGCGCCCCTCGATGCGATCGAGCGCCGTCGTGACTTGGCCGCATGGGCACGGCGTGCGACGCGGCACGAGCACATCATCCAAGCGGTAGCGAACGATGGGCTGCGAGCGCCTCCGGAAGTCAGTGAC
>JBILQT010000230.1:0-11654 GCA_044373065.1 Sandaracinaceae bacterium | reverse complement strand
GCTTCTAGCCTCGGCGAGTTTTCCTCGCACAGGCCGACCGAACCTGCGTAACCTCTGTAAGCGTGGACAACGGCGGGACCTGGGTCTGGTACGTAGCTGGCGGTATTCTCTTGGCGATCCTCGCCGCAGCAGGCTCGCGCGCGTGGGCCTGGATGACGGGGCGTGAGAGTCGGCAGCTGGACGACCAAGTTCGCAACGCACACCGCAATGGCGACTTCCGCCTCGCGGGTGATCTGCAAGCCCGGCGCGGCAACTACGCCGAGGCCGCACGTCTCTACGCGCAGGGCAAAGAGTGGCTGCGTCAGGCGCGCGCGCTCGAGCATGCGGGCGAGCTGGAGTCGGCCGCGGAGGCCTTTATGCAAGCGGGCGACTACGCCTCTGCCGCAAAGCACTTCGAGGCGCTCGGCGACTCCACCCGGGCAGCCCTCTGCCTGCAGCAATCGTCGTCATCCCCCGAGACCCAGCGCTCCGCCGCGGAGCACTTCGAGAAGAGCGGCCAGTACCTCGAGGCCGCGCGGCTCTACCAGGAGCTTGGTGAGTTCGAGCGCGCCGCAACGCTCTACGCGAAGGTCAAAGAGCTCGACCCGCCTGACCTCGTCATCACGATGCTGGAGACGGCCGCATTGAGCGTCCCCGAGGCAGACCCCAAGCGACGCGACTTCCTCGCACGCGCCGCCGCAGCGGCCTACAAGCTTGGCCTCCATGAGCGTGCTGCACGTGCCTACGACGGCGCAGGCGACCTCAAGCGCGCAGCGGATCTTTATGAGCGCGCTCTGCGTCGCTTCGACCTCGCCGCGGCTGCATGGACCGAGGCCGGCGACCTCAAGCAAGTCGAGCGTCTGACCGAGCTCGCAGGCGGACAGATCGAGGTCCTTCGCGCACGTGAGACGCGTGCACGCGAGCGTGGTGATGCACCGCTCGCACGGGAGATTCGCGATGAGATCCGCAAGCGCGAGGTGAAGCATCCCTCCGTGCCGATCACACGTGAGGACGAGCGCTCAGCACAGACCCAGGCACTCGGCGTGAAGCCCAAGCCACGCAACGCAAAGCAATCGGTCTCGGAGTCGGGCACTCGCTACGAGATTCTCTCTGAGCTTGGCCGAGGCGGCATGGGCGTCGTCTACCGCGCACGCGATCAACTCCTCGGTCGCGATGTCGCGCTCAAGTTTCTTCCTGACGACGACAACGACCCAACGCGCTCCGCACTCTTCCGACGCGAGGCACGCGCCGCCGCAGCCCTCTCGCATCCCGGCATCGTGACCATCTTCGACGTCGGCAAACAGGACGGCCGCGAGTTCATCGCGATGGAGCTCGTCGATGGCCAACCGCTCGATCGGCTCCTCGAAGAGCGCGGTGGAAAGCTCTCGCTGCTCGAAGGCCTCGAGATCTCCGAGGCTGTGCTCAGCGCCCTCTCCTTCGCCCACGAGGCGAACGTCATCCACCGCGATTTGAAGCCCTCGAACCTGATGAAGATGCGCAATGGCGGCATCAAGATCATGGACTTCGGGCTCGCCAAGAAAGTCGGTCACACCACGGGCGGCCAGCCCACGATGATCGCAGGCACACCGGCCTACATGCCCCCCGAGCAGATGCTCGGCGCCACCGACTCACGCAGCGATCTCTTCGCCCTCGGCGCAACGCTCTACGAGCTCTTCACCGGGCAGCTCCCGGGCTTCGAGCACGAGCCAGCGAGCAGCGCGCGCGGCTACCCTTCCCCGCGTGATCGCGAAGGCGTCATCCCCGAGAAGCTCTCGGCGCTCATCATGCGCTGCCTCACCGCAGACCCAGCCAAGCGCCCCCAGACGGCCAAGGAAGTCCTCGCCGAGGTGCGCACCGCCAAGCACGCCATCACCGACGCCTTCCGCATGCTCGACCCCGCACTCGATTCCCTGCCGCTCCCCGGCGACGAGGCCCCGCCCAAGTCTGTGACCAAAGAGCTTCCAAAGAAGCTTGCGGGGGGTCAGACCTACAAGATCACCGAGCAGCAAGTCGACGTTGTCTACGGAAACAAGAAGCGCTGAGGTGCTCGCCGCATATGAACTCCATACGAGTTCAATATGATTTCAGCATGACCCCAATCAGTGCTTCATCTGCACACCAGAGGCCGTAAGGAAGTCGACCACGGTCGGGTTCGTCGAGCGCAGGATCTCATCCGGCGTGCAGCTCGCCTCGATCAGCCCCTTGTAGAGCATGTTCACGCGGTGGCCGATCTTGAAGACCGAAGCCATGTCGTGCGTGATGACAACGCTGGTCACGCCGAAGCTCGCGGCCATCTCGGAGATCAGGTCGTCGACGATGCGCGAGCTCACCGGATCGAGACCGCTTGTCGGCTCGTCGTAGACAAGAATCTCGGGCTCGAGCACGAGCGCACGTGCGATGGCCACGCGCTTCTGCATGCCGCCTGAAATCTGCGCGGGCAGCTTGTGCGAGGCATGCGCCACGTTGAGCGTCGCAAGGCGCGCCATCACGCGCTCCTGAATCTCCGCGCGGTTCATCTTGGTATGCTCGCGGAGCGGAAACGCCACGTTGTCGAAGACGCTCATCGAGTCGAAGAGCGCGCCGAACTGAAAGACCATCCCGAACTTTTTGCGGAAGGGGACGAGCTTCCAATCATCGAGCATCGCGATGTCCGTTCCATCGACGACGATCTGCCCGCTGTCTGGCTTCTCCAAGCGGAGCAACTGGCGCGTGAAGACGCTCTTGCCCGCGCCCGAGCCACCGATGACGACGTTGATCTGACCGCGATGAATATCGAGCGTCACACCGCGCAACACGGGCACTCCGTCGTAGCCCTTCTTCAACTCCTGAATGCGAATGTGAACCGGGTCGAGGTCCGCCTTCGCTTCAACGCCTTTCGCTTCCACTCGCTTGTCGCTCATCGGGCTCACACGAAGAAGGTCGTGATGATGTAGTCGAGGACGAGCACGGCAACCGAGCTCTGCACGACGGCGCGGTTGGTCGCGAGGCCAACGCCTGCGGCACCGCCCGAGGCATAGAAGCCTTGTCGACAGGAGATGATCGTCAGCGTCACACCGAAGATGGCCGCCTTGGTGAGGCCCTGAAGCAGGTCCTTCGCATCGACGTACCAGCGCATGCGCTCGATGAAGATGCCGCCATCGAGACCATAGACCTGCGTCGCCACAAGGTAGGCGCCGGAGAAGCCGATCAAATAGAAGAGGAGCGCCATGATCGGCGTCATGAGGAAGCCCGCGAGCACACGGGGAAAGATCAAATATTGAATCGGGTTCACGCTCATCGTGGTGAGCGCATCGATCTGATTGGTGACGCGCATCGACCCAATCTCGGTCGCGATGGCGCTTCCTGCGCGCGCCGAGATCATCAGCGAGGAGAAGACGGGCGCGAGTTCACGCGCGAGCGCAATGCTGACGACCGACCCCGTCTGATTCTCAGCGCCGAGCTGACGAAAGCCCTCGACCAACTGAAGACCGAATACGGCCCCGACGCTCGCACCGGTGAGCCCGACGATGATCATCGACTGCACACCAATGAACTCGCACATCGAGACGATCAGCGAGAAGCGATAGGGACGACGAATGCCCCAGAGGATCGTGTCCCAGAGCAGCCGCATCACGAGGCCAATCTCGGCGAGCGCGAGCACTGGCGCCGCAAAGACCCACTCCGCAAAACGCACCGCGATGTTGGGGAGCTTCTCCTGCGCGGCTTCGACCTTCTCTGACTGCGGCTTCGCGTCTTTGGTGGCCGTCTCGTTCGCCACGCTCAGCCCCCGCCCACGAAGTGGACGATCTCGATGCGGTCCTCGTCGTGCAACCTTTCGGTTGCATGTTGTGCGCGCGGCACCACCGCCTCATTGCGCTCGACGGCAACGAGGGTGTCACCGAAGCCAAGGTGCACGAGCAAAGCGCGCACGGTCATCTCGGCTTCGACTTCGACGCGCTCTCCGTTGACCACAAGGTTCATGCGGAGGCGAACCTATCACGCGGCTACTTCGAAGGAGCGCTCGGAGGCAACGGTGCACCCATCGCGTACTGCTTCGGCCAAGGCACGGGGTGCTCTTGCGCGGCGGCCGCATGTAGCGTGAAGAACGGGTCTGCGAGGTGGGGACGCGCGAGCGCGATCAAATCCGCGCGACCACCGAGCAAGATCGAGTTGGCCTGATCAAAGTCGCCCACATTGCCGACGGCAATCGTCGGGATGCCCACCTCGTTGCGAATGCGCTCGGAGAAAGGCGTTTGGAAGGCGCGCCCGTACACAGGCTTCGCATCCGGCGTCGTCTGCCCCGTGGAGCAATCGAGGATGTCGGCACCGTGCTCGCGAAGCATCTCTGCGACACGCACCGCCGCATCGGCGTCCATGCCGCCCGGCACCCAATCGATGGCCGAGATGCGCACCGCAATGGGCTGCGCGCTTGGCCACACCGCACGCACGGCATCAAAGACCTCAAGCGGGAAGCGCATGCGGTTCTCAAGCGAGCCACCATACGCATCCGTACGGTGATTCGAGACGGGCGTGATGAACGAGGAGAGCAGATAGCCGTGCGCCATGTGCAGTTCGAGCAAGTCGAAGCCTGCACTCGCCGCGAGCTTGGCGCCGTTCACGAACTCGGCGGTCACACGATCCATGTCCTCGCGCGTCATCTCGCGTGGCACCTGATTCATCTTATTTTTATCATACGGAATCGACGAGGGCGCGAGCACCTCCCAGTTCCCAGAGTCGAGCGGGTAGTCGGAGCCCTCCCAGGCCACCTTGGTCGAGCCCTTGCGGCCTGCGTGTCCGAGTTGAAGACCAAACTTGCTGCGCGAGTTCGCGTGGACGAACTCAACGATGCGCTTCCATGCATCGCGCTGCGCCTCATTCCAGATGCCGGTGCAGCCAGGTGTGATGCGGCCCTGCGCACTCACGTTGGTCATCTCGGTGAAGAGGAGCCCGGCCCCACCCTGCGCGCGGCTACCGTAGTGCACGAGATGGAAGTCATTCGGCACGCCGTCGACTGCCGAGTACATGCACATCGGCGAGACGACGATGCGGTTCTCGAGCGTGAGGTTGCCAAGGCGAAAGGGCGTGAACATCGGTGGCGTCACGCGCGCGCCCGACTTCGCTTGCGCCTTCTTCTCGAACCAAGCATCGGCCTCGAAGACGAGCTCTGGGTCGCGCTTGGCCAGGTTCGCATGCGTGATGCGACGGCTGCGCGTCATGAGGCTGAAGACGAACTGCTGAGGCTCGAAGGCTGCGTGATAGCGCTTCGCGTTTTCGAACCACTCAAGGCTCTGCTGCGCGGCCGTCTGGATGCGGCCAACCATCGGCTTGCGCTCGACTTCGTACGCGCGAAGCGCATCGGGAATCGACGATGGATGCTTCTTCAGTGCATCGAGCAACGTGATCGCATCTTCCATCGCGAGCTTGGTGCCGGAGCCGATCGAGAAGTGCGCCGTGTGCGCCGCATCGCCCAGCAACACCATATTCTCGTGCGCCCAGTGCTCGTTCTTGAGCGTGGGGAATTGAATCCATGAGGAGCGATTCGAGAGCAGCGGAAAGCCGCCGAGTTCCTCGGCAAAGAGCTTCTCGCAGTAGGCAAGGCTCTCGGCTTCCGAGGCCTGATCGAGCCCCGCTTTTTTCCAACTCGCCTCATCGCACTCGACGATCACGGTCGAGCTCTCGGCATCGAATTGGTACGCGTGAATCTGAAAGAGCCCGTCCTCGTTCTCGCGGAAGCTGAACGTGAACGCCTCAAACTTCTGCTTGGTGCCAAGCCAGATGTAGCGACATTTGCGTGGATCAAAGCTGGGCTTGAAGGCCTCCTCGAAGCGCGTGCGCACCGCACTGCGAAGCCCGTCTGCGGCGATGAAGAGGTCGGCATCCCGCAGCGCGTCGATGTCCAAGCGCTCGGTGTGAAAGTGAATCTTCACGCCAAGCTCCGTCGCGCGGGCCGTGAAGAGTTCGAGCAGCTTGCGACGCGAAATGCCGCAAAAACCATGGCCACGAGAGCGAATGCGCTCGCCCTTCACGAAGACATCGATCGCATCCCAGCGCGCGAAGTTGTGCGTGATGGCCTGATGCGACTCGAGGTCGGCATCCGCAAAGCCTCCAAGCGTCTCATCGGAGAAGACCACGCCGAAGCCGAAGGTGTCGCCCGCCGCGTTGCGCTCGTAGACATTCACCTCGGCCGAGCGGAACTCCTTCTTCAGAAGGATGGAAGCGTAGAGACCACCGGGACCGCCGCCCAAAATGTTGATGCGCATGAGGGGCAGACTGCCGAGGTCCTCATGCGCATGCTGGGAGATGTCTCACTGTGACGTGCACCGCGTGTGCGATGCGTCAGGCGCCATCAGTTGAAGTGGTAGCTCGCGCCGAGCGAAACCGCGTGGAACATCTGCGAGAAGGTGCCGGAGTTGATGATGGCGCCGAAGCCCTGCGGGTAGCATCCCGACTGCGCGACGGGCCCTGCGCTCGGCGTCGCACACTGGCCCATCGTGCCGAGTGCATTCACCTGCCGAAGGTTCGCCGTCCCGGTCGTGGAGACCGACTCACCAAGGAAGAAGCCGTACGCGAGCGAGATGTCGAAGCTGTCGACGCGGAGCGTCCCACCGACATGCGCACCAAAACGCCAACCGCCGATGAAGTCGTTGGAGAGATAGCGGCGATAGCGCGAGTCGACCGGCAACTCGAAGCTCACGCCAGCACGCACCGCGAGCTGATCGGGGATGACGTTCACATCACCGCCGAGGCGCATGGTCAGCAAATCAGACCAGCCGTGCGGAAGCGGAATGGGGTTGGGCAAAGGCACTTCCACGGCAGCCGGAAGCGTGCCGGAGCCGCCCTGCTGCAAGGTGGCCGAGGAACCCGCGGGAGACCCGACGACGAAGTCCTGCACCTGCGAGAGTTGCTCGTAAACAACGTTCAGCTCGAGGTCCCAGTTCTCATCGTGGAGCGAGTCATTGCGCTGATGACCTTCTTCGCCGCGGGGTCGGATGCGGTCGGCGTAGCGCGCGCCAAGCGTGAACTGGAAGGGCTGGCCAGCCTGCAGCGTGGCACCTCGCACCGTGCTGTTCGTGGGCACGTAGCTGTTCGCGGCGCCCGTGCCGTAGACACCCGTGGTGACGTTGATGTCGCCCGTCGCGTTGACCACGCCGCCGATCGAATCGGAGATGCGGCCCGAGATCATGATGTCGAGGTTGTCGATCGGCGTCAGATGGACGGAGAGGACGCCTGCGGGGACGAACCAATCTTGAACATTGAAGCGCGCGCGAATGTCGCCCGAGGGGTCTTCCACAAGCGACGCGGCGCCCGCGGCAGAGCTGCCTGAATTGACGAAGTTGGTGAACGAGATGATCCCGATGCCCCACTGGAACGTGAGACCGATGCGGAGCCAATCGAGCGGCCGATAGCCAATGCCGATGCTCGGGTAGAAGAGCAGCAAATCCTCGGCGGTGACCATGTAGCGGGTGGGCGTCGGGACGAGCATCCCGTTGACCCGCATGGTCCCGTCTTCGCTCCCGAAACGCGCAGTGCCGACACCGTTCGGCGCGATGATGCCAAAGCCCATACCGAGCTCTTCCGTGAGCCGGACGTTGGCCATGATCTGCGGGACAAGCTGCGGTATGCCGCTGTTGCACACGCGCGGAAAGGCCATGCCCGCGTAGGGCGAGGGGCTGAAGTTTCCATCGTCGCCGAGCGTGGTTGCACCACCGGCGTAGTCGCTTGCCGTGCCGTAGCCGCCATCGCGCTGCACGCACGCGTCCCACACGGCGAGATGCACGTTGAGCACAACCTGCGAGTCGATGTCGGCGAGGAGGGCCGGGTTCAGTGCGAGGGCCAGGGAGTCATCCACGCTCGCGGCATTCGCACCCGCGCGACCCATACCGCGCGTACCGACACCACTGAGCTCGAAGCCACCTGCGTGCGCTTCATTGGCCAGCAGCCCTTGTGCTGCGACCAGCGACATTCCCAACACCGAACCAAAGGCGACTCTACGCATCCGTAACTCCTCCGCAGGCAACGCTGCAGCGCGAGGATAGACACGCACATCACGCACTCGAAAGTGCAAAGCGCGATCGGATCGATTGACTCAGTGCGGCAATCGAAGGCGATGCGTCACTCAAGGCGCGGCAAGTCCAGCGCGAGTGCGAGGACATCATGCGGCGAGGACTGAAGCGACGTGCATGAGGCGAGCAGCGCAAGGTTGGGCTCGATCTCACCCAGCAAGCGAAGCATCTCGGCGCGCCCCGCCTTCTCCAAACTCGGCGCTTCGACAGGCTCCTCCTCGCCTGGCATCGGCCAAACAAACGCGGCCTCAAGCTCTGCCGCACCCGCAGCCGACTTGGCCTCTTCAAGGGCCTCACGAAGCCCACCAAGCCGGTCCACGAGGCCCTGCGTGCGTGCATCGCGCCCCGACCAAACGCGCCCCTTGGCAACGAGATCGACCGCACTCGTCGACATCTTGCGACCCTGACTCACGACCTCCAGGAAGCGATCGTAGAAGGCTTGGATCGATCGCTCACCGTGCTCACGCTCAGCCTCCGTCGTCGCGCGTGGGTTCGTGAAGAGGTCTGCACTCGGTGCGTTCTTCACGACCTCCGTCTTCACGCCGAGCGTGTTGAAGAGGCTCGTGGTGACGAGCCGTGCACTCACAACGCCGATCGAGCCCGTGATGGTCTGAGCGCGCGCGATGATCTTCTGCGCAGGGGCCGCAATGTAGTAGCCGCCGCTCGCCGAGACATCACCAAAGCAGGCGATCACCGGCTTCAATGTAGCGAGGCGCTCCACCTCGCGATGAATGCGCTCACTCGCGATGGCGGAGCCGCCAGGCGAGTCGACGTAGAGAATCACGGCGCGCACTTCCTTCTCCCGCGAGAGCGCACGGAGCGTTGGAACAAGGTTCGTACGCGTTGCCGCGTGCGGCGCGCCGCCGTCGCTGATGGTGCCCATCACAGGGACGATGGCGACAACCGGGAGCGGCTTCCAGCGGGGAAACAAACGTGACGTTCGTCGCGCGAGATAGGGCCCAGCGCGCATCGGCTTGCTCGGCTTCTTGTCGCTGAGCGCGGCATCGTCGGTGAGTGCACGAAGGACCTCATCCTCATGCACCACTGCGTCGGCCCAGCCCTCACGCACTGCGTCCTCTGCAGTGATCATCGCGCGCTCCATCAGCGCATCGATCTTCGCCTCGTCGACACCCTCTCGCTCACGCAACCCCTCGCGCATCGCGCCTTCAATCGAGTCGATGAGCGCCTGGGTCTGCTCGCGCTGTGCATCGCTCATCGCATCGCGAACCAAGGGCTCGACGGCCGTCTTGTACTCCGCGCGACGCTGCACCTCGATCGCAAGCCCGAGCTTATCGAGGAGCGGCTTGGTGTAGCGCGTGATGCTTGCGAGGCCTGGCAACATCCAGGTCGTGTGCCTGCCAACGAGCACCTTGTCTGCGACGGATGCCAAGTAGAGCTCGCGGTGCGAGCCGCCATCCGGAAGATGGATGACGACGCGCTTCCCCGCGCGCTTCATCCGCTCAAGCATGTCGCGCACATCGGCAACGGCGCTCCAGCCGCTCGCAAGACCTGGCACCTCCAGGAGCACGCCCACGAGCTTCTCATCCTTCTCGATGGCCTCTGTGAGCTTCAGGAGCACGGAGAGCGGCGTCGCTTCCGTCGCCTTCATCATCGGCACCCAGCGCGTCCAAAAGGGTCGCGGGCGCGGTGCAGCGACGATGTGGGATCGCAGCTTGATGTGCACCCAGGGCACGGGTTTCTGAAACGCGCGGCGAAAGAGGACGAGCGGTGCTCGGAGAATCGCCACGAACATTCGGAGGAACCAGTAGATGCGTCTCACGAGAAGGAAGATGCGCGCTCGCCGAGAGAACGTCAGCCCTTCCTGCTCGAATGCGCGAGAGCCGACATCTTTCTTCAGAAGCTATGCGCAGGCGTTTCTATCCTATATCGATATGACCAGCTCACTCCGCAAACGCGCAGCGGAAGCCGATGTGGGCAAAGTGCGCGTGTGGGTCCGCAAGCTGTCGCGCATCGACGCGAAAGCCATGGCAGACGTCGGGGTCACAAAGGTAGGAGCCGCCGCGAATGACGCGCTCTGCGGCTGCGTTGCTCCCTACGGTGCTCGTCCATTGCCAGACGTTTCCAACCAGGTCGACGAAGCCAAGCGGTGTCGCCGGAAATGCCCCAACGGGTGAGGCGAAGAGGTGGCCATCGCGCAGCGTGTTCGCGGTCGGAAAGACCCCGTCCCAGGTGTTCGCAAGGCTGCGTCCTTCGCGCTCGGCATCATCACCCCAGGGGTAGCGCCACACAGTCCCGCGCCCATTGCGCGCCGCATGCTCCCACTCGTCTTCCGTCGGTAGACGCCCACCCTCACGCGCACAGATGCGCTCTGCATCCAACGCTGAAAGCTGTGTGGCAGGGTCGTTCTCCCGCGCAGGCGTGCCCAAAAGCCCGTGGGGCAAACGCACGCTCACCTCCTCGCGCACCACAAAGCGCGCGCGCTGGAGATCGAAGTCCGTGGCCTCGTGAAGCGCGTCGAGATCCACCGCGTCTGCGACCTCCGCGACGGTGCGCGGCGCGCGATCGAGGAAGAACGCCTCGATATGTACGGCACGCCCTTCACGCAGAAACACGCCCGACGGAACGTGAATGCGCGAGGCGCTCTGCACGGCAGACAAAGGCGCCGGTGCGCTACGCGTCTCGGTCGAACAAGCCAACGTCAGCGAGAGAAGCACTGCGGCCCCGCGCGACGAGAAGAACGCCTTCACTTACGCGAGCGGCCCCAGAGAAGACTTCGCGTTCACCAGCCGCCGAGCTCCATCACGTCTTCCGCGTTCTCTTCTTCGAGATGCCCGCCCCGCGCGAGCTCAATCGCCTCCGTGAGCGGCACGGCGATGTAGACCTCACGCATGACGTCCGAGCGCAGAGGGACCAGGCGCTCACGCACATCGCGCCGTCCAAGAAGCACGTTCACGCCGCGGATCAAACCACGCACGGTGACCATCGAAGACGGCACGCCGCTGCTCCGACCTTCGAGCGCATTCAAGTCCGTCTCACCTGTCGCGACCGCCTCATCGTCATCGTCGAGCAGCGCGATGAAGTCGTCGCCCGCACGCAGCACAAGGGTCGAATCCTCGCCGACACCGATGCGCTCAAGCGCAATGGCCCCGATCTCAGGCGCAAGACCCGAGAGCCTCTCGAGCAGGGCCGTGGCCGTCACGACCTCGGACTCGTGGTGCACAAAGAAGCGATCCACCTGACGGCGCGTGCGCGCCAAACGCTCATCACCCGAGGCGTTGTAATAGAACTCCAAGAGGTCCATCCGGAAGGCGGTCGAGCCATCCTTGCGGCCCTTGGCGCGGGCGCCTGCGAGCGAGCGCGCGAGTTCTTCCCCAGCGAAATCGGGAAGCAGGCCGACATCACGAAGGGCAGCCAAGAAGGCAGCATCCTTTTCGTGCATGGGTGCGATAGACGGCGTCGTGGACGTGGACATGCTGCGCTGATCCTGCACGTCTGCGCCAAATCATGAAAGGGCGAATAAGGGTTCAGTGCTCCAAAAACACCGGACTCGACCAGGCCATCTCGCCGTCCTCCAGCACAACGCGTGCGTAGCCCCAGGATGCGGTCGAGGTGCACGCGAGTGTCGCGGAGAGTGCATTGGGGCTCGATGAGGCGATGACGCCCTCCGGACCC
>JBILQT010000024.1:0-45322 GCA_044373065.1 Sandaracinaceae bacterium | reverse complement strand
GATCCGCGCTGCCACGCTTGTTGCAGCCCAGCGCGGCATCGAAGTCGTCGGCTTCGAGCGAGGCTGGGAGGGCGTGCTCGATAGCCGTTTTCGCGCCCTCACACGTCGCACGACAAGCTCGAGCACAGGCCTTGCGCCGACCCACGAGGTCGACACCTGCGCGAGCCTTGGCGGCAGCATCTTGGGCTCGGCCCGCAGCAAACGTTTCTACGAGGCGAGCGAGCGCGCGAAGGCGAAGGCGGCCCTTGCGAGCCAGGCACAGCAAGTTGATGGGCTCATCGTAATCGGCGGCAACGGCTCACTCACCGGAGCGCACGCTTTGTATGCAGAACAAGGCGTTCCCTTCATCGGCATCCCGGCCTCGATCGACAACGACATCGGCTGCACCTCAACCTGCATTGGCGTCGACACTGCGCTCAACACCATCGTCGAGGCATGCGATCGCATCACCGACACCGCGCGCGCACATCGCCGCGCCTTCGTCGTCGAGGTGATGGGCAGGCAATCGGGCTACCTCTGCATGGCTGCCTCGATCGCGGCCGGTGCGGATGCCGCGCTCTTCCGCGAAGACGGTCGCAGCGAAGACGAGATCGTCTCGATCGTGGCCGACACAGTGCGTCGCGGGTTCAGCGATGATCGCGGCAAGCAACGCGTGCTCGTGCTCAAGGCGGAAGGCATTGAGGTGCCCTGCACGCGCCTGGTTCGTCGCGTCCAAGAGGCGCTCGATGCGACGCATCCCGACTTGGAAATTCGCGCGACGGTGCTCGGTCATCTCGTGCGTGGCGGCGCGCCTTCGTTTCTCGATCGCATGGTCTCGAGCCGCTTCGCGCTGGCCGCGGTGATGGCGCTCGCGGAGGGCGCTTCGGATGAGATGGTCGCCTGGCAATCACCGCTCTCGGGAGGCGTTGCGACCGTCGATCGATCCGTGACGCGCTGGTCGCTCACGAAGGTGCTCGATGAGACGCGTGCGTTGCTCGATGGCGGCAGCGCAGTGGTGAAGCAGCGTGTGGCACTCATGCATGCAGCCGCGGGCGTGCTCGCGCTCTGATCCATCATGCATCCTCCTCGCGCGTGTAGTTCGAGTGAAGCCCGCGCCTTCCGCGCGCGTCTTACGGGCGTGAGATTTCGCCCCGCGTTTCTGCTGCTTTTCACGTGCTTGTGGCTTGTGCCCGCGTCGCTCGTCGCGCAGCCACGGTCCTCAGAGCGCATCGTCGCGGATGCCGAGGCGCAGCTTGTTCGCGGCGAATACTCGGGTGCAGAGCCGGGCTTTCGTGCTGTGTTGAACGGCCCTTTTGAGGGGCGTGCGCGGGTCGGGCTTGCACGCGTGATGCTGGCGACGGGGCGCTACGACGAGGCCATTGCGGCGACGAGTGCGGCGTCTTCGGATACAGCGCAGCGGACGGTGCGCGGCGAAGCGCTCTTTGCACGTGGGCGTCTCGATGAGGCCGAGGAGACGCTGCGTGCTGCTGTGCGTGATGACGCTGCTGCGTACCGCGCGCGCGTGGTGCTCGGCCAAGTGCTGCTGCGTCGCGGACGCCTCACGGATGCGCGCCCTGTGTTGATGGAAGTCATCGCGGCCTACAACGACGAGCGCATCGCGACGACGAACGCCGAAGCGATGAGCTACGTCGGCATGGCCGCTGCGCTGCTTCGCTCCCCGCACGATGCCAACGATGCGTTTGCGGATGCCTCACGTGCTGATCGGCGTCGTGTTGAGACGCAGCTCGCGTGGGCTGACCTCTACCTCGCGCACTACGACGTGGGTCACGCCGAGGAGTGTCTGCGCGATGCGATCGACGCACGCGGAAGCGGCCCGCGTGATGCGCGTGTACATCTTCTCGCGGCGCGCGTCGCACTCGCACAGGGCTTTCGATTCGCCGATGCACGACGTGAGCTCGACCTCGCGGAGGCCATCAACCCCGCGCATCCATCGCTCCACGTGATGCGTGCGAGCATTGCCCTGCGTGCGCTTGAGATTGCTGGCGCTGACGCCGAGGTCGATCGCGCCCTGGCTGTGGACCCGACGCATCTCGAAGCGCTCGCGATGCGCGCGACGATTCGCTTTCTCGCCGAGGACAATGAGGGGTTCGAGCGCGCAGTGAGTGCCACGCTGGCCGTGAACCCGCGCTACGGGGAGCTCTTCACGATCGTCGCGGAGCATGCCGACTGGGAGCACCGCTACCCCGACATCGTGCGCCTCGCCGAGCGCGCATTGGCACTCGATGCGAGCGATGCGCGTGCGATGTCGACGCGCGGTTTGAACCTGCTGCGCTTGGGTCGCGAAGAAGAAGGTCTCGCTCAGCTGCGAGATGCGTTTCGGCGCGATCGCTTCAATGTCCGCGTGTTCAACATGCTGAACCTCTACGACGACGTGATAGTCCCACACTATCAGTGGGTGGAGGGTCGTCAGCTCTCGTTTCGCTTCCATGAAGATGAGCGCGCGATGCTCGAGACCGTGGTTGTGCCCACGCTGACATCGGCCTACGGCGACATGCGGCAGCGCTACCGCTTCACGCCCACAGGGCCCGTTCGCATCGAGCTCTACGCGAGCCCGCAGCACTTCTCGGTGCGCACGGACGGCCTTCCAAACTTGGGCGTGCAGGGTGTGTGTTTTGGTCAGGTGCTCACCGCGCTTTCACCACGCGGAGGGGCCTTCGATTGGGCGCAGGTGACGACGCATGAGCTCGCCCATGTCTTTCACATTCAGCTCTCCAATCATCGCGTGCCGCGTTGGTTTACGGAGGGCCTCGCAGAGCACGAGACGGTGATGGCGCGCCCCGAGTGGCGCCGCGAGAATGACCCCGAGCTCTTCGCTGCGTTGCAAGAGAGGACGCTTCCTCCGATCGCGCGCTTGAACGATGCGTTCACCACGGCGTCGGGCGTCGAGGGCGTGCTCACGGCGTACTACGCAAGCTCACGCGTCGTTGCCTACATCGCAGACACATTTGGCTTCGCGGTGCTGCCCAACATGCTGCGCGCCTGGGGCCGCGGTGAGACGACGGAGGCCGTGATCCAAGGCGTGCTTCACCTTGATGCCGCCACGTTGGACGCGAACTGGCGTGCCTTCGAGCTCGCACGTCTCGCGCCCCGCGCGGCCTTCTTCGTGGTGCCGAATGAGGCGATGCAGGATGTGGATGCGTGTCGCGCAGAGGCCGCCCGTCTATCAGCGGACGCAGGCGCGCAGGCGCGTCTCGGTGGGGCGCTGTTGGCAGCCGGTCAGCGCGCATTTGCGGAGACACAGCTGCGTGTGGCGTTGCGCCTCGATGAGCATGACCCACTCGCGAATTATCTCCTCGCGCAGCTTGCGATTGCGGCATCAGAGCACGAGCACGCATTGCAACACATCGATGCAATCCTCACCTCGCACGATGGGCCCGAGGTGCGCTTGCTCGAAGGCCAGGCGGCGCTCGCCGCGAATCAACTCCCGCGTGCGCGTGCTGCATTGGAGCGCGCGGCGACGCTCGACCCAACCCTTGCGCTCGCCCGTCGGGGCCTCGTTCAAGTGGCGCGCGCGCTTCATGACCCGGTGCTCGAAGAGGCTTCGCTCGCTGCCTACGTGAACCTGGAGCAGCACGATCGAGAGGCGCTTGCGGCGCTCATCGCATTTCAGATGGAAGCGCACGACTACGCGCATGTGCTCTCGCTCGGTGAGCGCGTTCGCTTCCTTGATCCGCATTCCATCCCGCTCGCGCTGGCCCTCGCGGAGGCTGCCGTGATGCAAGGTGATCGCGCGGCAGCACTCGCATGGACTGCGCATGCGTTGATTGCGACCGCCTCCGCACGTGAGCTTGCAGATGCGCGCTATTGGCGTGTTCGTGCGCTTGTGCTCGCGCGGCAGATGGGCCCTGCGCGGCAGTTTGCGCGTGCGGCACGCACTTCCGATCCGACGCTCGGCCCGATGCTCGATGCTGCGCTCGCAGGGCTCGCTCGACCTTCGGACCCAGCATCAGAGGCTCCCCGTGGCGCCGACTGATCCAAAGCGCGCAACGGCGCCTGGGCTTGCTTCACGCATCACGATTCCGACGAAGATTTTTGCGGCCATCACCGCGCTCTTGGCCGCCTTCTTGATCGCCTCGATCCCAAGCGTGATTGCCCACCAGCGCAGCGCGGAGATGTTGCGTCTGCTTCACGAAGGCTATCTCCCGCTCGCGCTCACGCTCGGCTCCGCGAAGGCCGATCACGCGATTTATGGCTCGATGCTCGATCGCATGTTGGCCGAGCCCGACTCCTCGCGAACACAGGAGTGGGTGGACAGGGCCGTGAGGCAGGTGATGCCAGCGACGATTGGTCGCGCGCTGGAGCAGGTGGCCCGCGCCGATGCGCTCGACCCCGGCGGCGAGGACGCGATCATCTTGCGCGAACTCGATGAGCTCCTTCGCGAGGTGCAGCGTGGCTATGCCGACACCGAGCCTCTCGATCGCTATTTTTTGGCGCTAACGCGAGGCGATCGCAGCGATGCGCAGGCTGCGCTCGAGACACTGCGTCGTCGTGATCGCAGGCTCACGGGCGACCTGCGTCACTCGGTCGATGAGGTGCAAGAGCGCGTGCGCGAGATCTCGGCGGTCGCTGCGATGGAGCAGTCGCGATCGATGTGGATCGCCGCCGTGATGACCTGCTTTGGCTTTCTCTTCGGCGTGGCGGTGCTCATCTGGGCGAGGCGCTTGCTCGCGCCGTTGCCGCGTCTCGAAGCGCGCGTGCTTGAGGTTGCGCGTGGTGATCTGCGCACGGTGTCCGGGATTGTTCCGGCGAATCGCACGGATGAAATTGGCCGCCTTGCGATCGAGCTGGAGCGCATGGTCGAGGCGCTTGCAGCCCGCGATCAACAGCTGCGTGATGCCGCGGACAAGCTCGTGCGCTCCGAGCGTTTGGCGGTGATGGGACGCATGGCTGCGCACGTGACGCATGAGGTGCGCAATCCGCTCAACTCGATTCATCTCAATGCGGAATTGCTTGAGGACGAGCTCACGCATGAGCACGCGGAGACCAAGGCGATCCTCGCTTCGATCCGTCGTGAGGTGGACCGCCTCGGGCTCATCACCGAGGAGTATCTGAAGCTCGCGCGTCTCCCGTCTCCCAAGCTTGAGGCCGAGGATTTGAGCCAGCTGACGCGCGAGGTGCTTCGCTTCGTGCAGCGCGAGATGCGTGAGGCTCACATCGAAGTGCACGAGCGCTTGGAGAAGACGTCGCTCGTTCAAGCGGATGAATCGCAGATACGACAGACGTTGATGAACCTCCTGCGCAACGCACGCGAGGCCATGCCGCAGGGCGGCGTCATCGATGTCGAAGTGGTGCAGGAGGCCGAGGGCGTCGTGATTCGCATTGCCGATCGGGGCCCGGGCATCCCCGAGGAGGTGCGCATGAAAATGTTCGATGCGTTCTACTCGACGAAGGAGCGCGGGACGGGGCTTGGCCTGCCGCTCACGCAGCAGATCATCCTCGCGCATCGAGGGCAGATTCGATGTGAGGACCGCGAGGGTGGGGGCGCCGTGTTTGTGCTCGTCTTTCCCATCTTCGAGGAGGCGAAGACGGCGTAGCCGCCGTGCCCGGATTCGTGCTCTCTTCGGCCGCATGTCTACCCGAGTTGACGGCCGCAGCGCCGATGCCCTTCGCCCCATGACCATCGAAGTAGGGGTGCAAAAGAACCCCGAAGGTTCGGTGATGATTACCTCCGGAGGGACGCGCGTGCTCATCGCGGCCTCGGTCGATGAGGGCGTTCCCGGATGGATGCGCGGCAAGGGCGCGGGCTGGGTGACGGCGGAGTACGCGATGCATCCACGCGCCAATCCGCAGCGTCAGGATCGCGATGGACGTCGCGGCAAGACGGACGGACGCACGACCGAGATTCAGCGCCTGATTGGTCGTGCGCTTCGCTCCGCAGTCGACATGCAGAAGCTCGGTGAGCGCCAGATCTTCATCGACTGCGATGTGCTCGATGCCGATGGTGGAACACGCACCGCTGCGATCACAGGAGGCTTCGTCGCGCTTGCGATCGCGCTCGATAAGCTGCGCCGCGTCGGCAACGCCGTGGGCGCCCTCCGCGCTGACATCGCGGCCATCAGTGCGGGCATCGTCGGAGGGGTTCCGATGCTTGATCTCGCATACGTCGAAGACTCGAAGGCGGACGTCGACCTCAACGTCGTTGCGACGACGGATGGCGCGCTCGTGGAGGTGCAGGGCACCGCGGAGGGCCCGCCCGTCCCGCGTGCGCACTTCGACACGCTGATCGATCTCTCGCTCGCAGCGATGCCTCGCATTCGCGATGTGCAGCGTGAGGCGTTGAAGCGCGCTGGCGTCGACATCGACAGGCTTCGCGGTTGAGCGCGGACGCCATGCAGGACGCGCCCTTGCGCGTCGTCGTTGCGACGAAGAATCGCGGCAAGCTGACGGAGCTACGCGCGCTGCTTGAGGGCGTGCGCGTGCGCGGTCAAAGGCTCGAACTCATCGGTGTCGATCAAGCCCACGTGGCGCTGCCCGATGTGGAGGAGACGGGCACGACGTACACCGCCAATGCGCTCCTCAAAGCGCATGCGATTGCGGCCAAGACGGGGTTTGCGACGTTGGCGGATGACAGTGGCCTTGAGGTCGACGCGCTCGATGGTGCGCCGGGTGTTCACTCAGCGCGCTACGCGGGAGATGCCGGCCCTTCGGCGAATACGCACAAGCTCATGCACGTGATGGAAAGGCGCGAGGAACGCGCAGCGCGCTTTCGATGCGTCATTGTTTTTCTCGAACGTCCCGATGCAGAGCCCGTCATCGCAGAAGGCATTTGCGAGGGCGCGATTGCCCACCTCGCACGCGGCGCGGGCGGCTTCGGCTACGACCCTGTGTTCGAAGTTGCACCCACGGAGCTCGCGCAACTTGGTCTCAAGGAGGCGCGCACGATGTCCGAGTTGAGCGAGGACGAGAAGAACATCATCAGCCATCGCGGGCGTGCCGTGCGCGCGCTGCGTGCTGCACTCGACGCGGGATGAGCCTGTGATGAAGGCGCGTTGAACGCGGCCTTGTTCGCGATATCGATGCGCCATGCGAATCATCGAGACCCTGGACCGACACGATGCCGAACACGCCATCCTCGCGATGCGCGAGGTGCTCTTTCGTGAGGACAAAGTTGCCGTCATCTGCGTCGCGGATGTGCATGGCGATTTGATCTCGCTTCTCCGCGTCGACGGCGCCCCGCCTTCGTCGGTGACCATCGCGATGAACAAAGCTTGGACGGCCGCGCGTGAGGGGATTGCGACCTACGACATCGGTCAGCGCGTGAAGAGCCAGGACGCTGAGGCGCGCTTCGACATCGCCTATTACGGCGACGCTCGCTACATTGGCTGGGGCGGCGGCGTGCCCGTGCTGCGTGAGGGGCGCGTCGTCGGATCCGTCGCGGTGAGTGGCCTTCCCGAGCTTGAGGATCAGCGCATCGCGCAGGTTGGGGTCGCTGCGATTCTGGCCCGCTGACAACAATCGTTCGCTCGCCGTGGATCGTTGTTGACAGTCGCGATGAGCACCCCTATAAACCGCCCATCTTCACCGCGGGGTGGAGCAGTCTGGTAGCTCGTCGGGCTCATAACCCGAAGGTCATCGGTTCAAATCCGGTCCCCGCAAAAGTAGATTGAAACGCCGCTGGCCACAAACCAGCGGCGTTTGCTTTTCCGTCGTGTGGGCTTTGTGAGCGCACTTGGAGCGAGCGCTGCCGCGGTGTGCAGGGGAGGCTTCGCGACGTTGACGAAGATGCCCGATGGTTCCGACACGCCGCGACTTGAGGCGCGCCTGATGCGCGTGGAGTTCAGTGGCCGCGTGGTGCTCGATGCGGTGAACTTTGCTGTGTCGGCGGGGGAGATCGCTGTGCTTCAAGGGCCCTCGGGGAGCGGGAAGAGCACCTTCCTGCGGGCACTCGCAACGCTGGAGCCTTTCGCGGCGGGCAGCCTTTGGCTTGAGGGGCGCGAGGTGCCTGCGGGCGACTTCGCGACCACGCGTGTGAAGGTCGCGTACGTGCCGCAGTTTCCGGTCATGTTCGTAGGGAGCGTCGCGGAAAACGTGCGCACGGGCCCCCGCTTGCGAGGCGCGGTCTTGAGTGATGCGGAGGTTGCGGAGCTCTTGCGGCGCGTCTCGCTCGACCCGGCCTTTGGGTCGCGTGTAGCGCGTGACCTATCGGGTGGAGAGAAGCAGCGTGTGGCCATTGCGCGTGCGCTCGCCAATGCGCCCAAGGTCATCCTCTTGGATGAGCCGACCTCGGCGCTCGACCCGGCCTCGACGGATGGAATTTTGTCGCTCATCCGTTCGTGTGCGGCGGAGGGCCTTGCAGTGGTCGTCGTCACGCATCTTCTGGAGCAGGCCGCGCGTCTCGGCGGGACGCACTACGTGTGCGACCAAGGGCGCATCCAAAGGGCAACACCGTGAGCTACATCGACATCGCGCCCTGGCGCCTGCTTGTGGTGCTCGCGCTTGTGCTCGTGACCTCGCTCTGGGTCTCGAAGCGTGCCCAGCTTGGGCTTGAGCGAGAGTTGCTCATCGGCATCGTGCGCGGCGCGCTCCAGCTGCTCCTGGTGGGCTATGTGCTCACGGTGCTCTTTGCGTCGGAGCGTGCGGCGTGGGTGCTTTTGATGCTCTCGGTGATGCTCGGAGTTGGCGCATGGACGAGTGCACATCGCGTCGATCAGGGGCCGCGCGCGCGGGTGCTTTTGCCTCGCGCATTGGCCGCGATCTGTGCGGGTTCGTGCGTCGCGCTCGTGCCTGTCTTTGCGTTGGTGATTCGGCCCGATCCCATCTTCGATGGGCGCACGATCATTCCCATCAGCGCACGAAGGAGCAACGCCTGCGCGTCATCGGTGCGCTTGGAGGCATAGAGAAGCGCCGCGAGCTCTGCACCGACCCACGCAACATTGAGCGCGAGCTTGGTATGCAGATCAGCCTCTTGCGACAGCGGCTTGAACGCGTCGAGCGCGGGCAAGACCTCGCCCTTGTAGAGCGCAACAGCACCCTCGATGCGGCCCTGCGATGCGCTCCAATTCGTCTGCGATGCATCGGGTGCAATCGCATCAAGCAAGGGCGTGATCTCCTGCAGCGCATCGCCAATGCGATGAAGCGGATCCTCTTGCTCACCAGGTGCACTCGACGGCGTTTCGTTTCCCACGGGTCCTCCAGAAATGCGCGTCTTTCAAGTGCGCAGAGCCAATGCGCGCGAGCATACGCGGGTTCGTTCGGAACATCCCCCGCGCCCATTCGAGTCGTCTTCAACGCGCGCGCAGAAGAAAGTCGAGGTGCGCATCGAGCACGGGCTGCGCCTCAAAGCGAAGGCCCAGGCGCTCAAGCTTCGTCGTCTTGAAGTCGTGCGGCGGTGCCTCGCCAACCTCGAGCACACGGCTCGTCGAGCGCATGCGATGCACGATGCCTTCGGCGATCGATGCCCACGTTGTCATCGCCTGCGAGGCGCAAATCCACGTGCCGCGCGCGTGCTCCGTGTGAAGCAGCGCCGCGTACGTCCGCGCCACATCACGCGCCCCAATGAACTGCCGTCCATCGTCACGCTGCACGACGATGTCTTCCCCACGCGCAGCCCTCTCGAAGAAGCCCAGAAAGCGCGGATCGCATTTGAATGCGGCACCCTCGTACGCCGGCGGACCTATCACGGGCGCGACCCGCAGGATGTGATGCGTCATGCCGTGCATCGCGGCGAGCGCGGAGAGAAAGAGCTCGTTGCTCGCTTTGATCGCCCCATACGTATCGACAGGATGCAGCGCAGAGGACTCATCCATTGCGTGCGTAAAGGGCCGATGCACGGCGAGCGATGAGGTCATCAACACACGTGGGATGCCTGCCTTCGCTGCGGCCTCGAAGAGCTTGATCGCAAGCCGCGTGTCTTCGAGTTCAAGCTCCGGACGTGCACCTTCGGGTGCGTCATCCCAGACGATGGCGTTGTGAATCAGCGCGTCATGCCCGCGGAGCCAGCCCTCGATCGCATCGACATCCTGCAGCGCGCCCAGGTGCACCCGCGCATACGGCGCGCACTCTCTCGCCCGTGCCTCACTTCGGGTCAGCACGGTCAACGCATGCCCCTCTTCGGCCAGCCTCTGAACCAGATGCGCACCGAGGTAGCCCGACCCACCTGTGATGAAGACCTTCAACGCGACTCCTTCTGGAAGCAGACATGAAAAAACCCCGCGCGAGGCGGGGCTGATTCAACCGAGGGCAGAAGCGTTGCTCAGAGCTCTTCTTCCGTGTCTTCCACGAAGCCGACTTCATCGTCGTCTTCATCGTCATCCGCCGCAGCGGGTGCGTCTTCGTCATCGTCTTCTGCGCCCGCGGGGGTTCGCTTCAGCTCGATGCCAACTTCCGCGAGATGACTCTCGAGAAGTTCGAAGAGTTCGTCCACTTCATCTCCGCCCCACTCGTCGAGGATCTCGGAGATGAGGTCGGCGAAATCGACGCTGTCGATGCGACGTTCGATCTCTTCGATCTGCTCGTCGCTGAATGCTTCGAGGACGTCTTCACGAAGGCTATCGTGATCGCCCTCGTCGATGGCGTCTTGGGCGGACACGCGGATCTGCTTCTGGGCGCGCTTGTCGAGAAAGATTTCCATGAGCGGTCCTTGCCGTTCCTTCTGATCGATCGTTGCGGATTCTTGCGAGAACTTCGCCGAGAGTGAACGAAGTGTCGTGGGCTTGCGAGAGTCTTTTTCCCGGGGAGGGAAACAAGCGAATGCTCCCGTGAGGGAAACAAGCGACTGGTCCCGTGAGGGAAACAAGCGACTCGTCACCGAGTGATGAGCGAATCGATCGCTTCATCGATCGCGTACGGGTCGCAATCGCGCGCTACTATAGAAAAGGCACTTTCGGTGTCAACAAGCGTTCGCGTTGCTTCACCACAAGGTCTTCTCTTCTCATGCACGCACCGCGCTCCCGAATCGCCATTCTCGCCGCGCTCGCCCTCGCGTCGTGGCCACTTTGCGTGCGCGCAGAAGACAGCGCGCCCTTCCAGACGCCCACGCCGCCCGAGGAGGCACCGGCCTGGTGGGAGTTCGAAGTCGATGTGTCGGTCATCGTTCCAGTCGAGCGCAGCACGATCTGCCCGGCCTCTGCGGAGTGCGTGTTGAACGGCGGCGTGGGCCTTGGCGTGCGCGCTTTCTATCGCAACCCAGACGGCCTCTCCTGGCTCGGCGCCTATGACCTTCTCGCCTTCGACAGCGACAGCGTCTACGAGATCTCACTGCTGCACGCGCTGCGTTTTGGTCTGCGCTACACGCTCGATGGACGCGGCCGTGTGCAGCCCTGGATCGGCGCAACCGTAGGTCCACTCGCGTTCGGCGGGCCCAACAGCCTCGCCACCGGAGGCGCGGTCGTCACCCTCGCCGCGGGCGCACACGTCGAGCTCACCGAGAGCCTCTCGCTCGTGCTCGCGGCTGAGCTCTGGACACTCGGCACGGGCTCGTTTCGCACACGCGACGGTGTGGATCGCGCGCAAGGCTTCGGCGTCGATGTGCTCTTTCAGGCCTCGCTTGGGTTGAACGCGCGCTTTGGTGAGCTCGTCCCGCACCTTTGAGCGCGAAGCGTTCGCGGCAGAGATTTAGTCACTCAATTGCCCTCACGAAGCCTTCGGACGAGGGACCCAAGCTTACAATGTGGCAATCGGAGGACTATTTGACGGACTGCACCGTGCAATGTGCCTTTCGACGCCGTCTTTTGACGGACTGCACCGTGCAATGTGCCTTTCGACGCCGTCCTTTGACGGACTGCACCGTGCAATGTGCCTTTCGACGCCGTCCTTTGACGGACTGCACCATGCAATGTGCCTTTCGACGCCGTCTTTTGGCGACTGCATCGGGCACGCCCGCGCCCCGCTCAAACGATGCAGTGCGTCGTAATCGCCAGCACAGACTTTTGAGTTCGAGGCCCTGGATCGATCTTGACGCAAGAGCGCTGCGCGGGTTCTCCTCGCCACACTCATGAACTGCAAGAACTGCGGGCGCGCGAACCCGCACGGCAGCTTGTACTGCCAGGACTGCGGCCACCGACTTGGTGACTGGGTTCCTGATCGGCCGAACAAGCTTCCGACGCCCCCTACTGGAATTGATCGCTCTGGGCGTGCACCCGCTGGTGCGATCGCAGCGCCCGTGAGTGCAGGAGCGTCTGTTCCGATGCAGCAAGCCTCAGGTCATTGTCCACGTTGCGGCTCGGCCAATCCGCCGCACATGCGCTTCTGCAATAGCTGCGGTTTCCTCCTCGGAGGCGCGCCACCTGCACAAGCCGCTGTCCCGCAGGTGCCGATGTCGCCGATGGCGATGAGCCCGCTTGCGAATGCGCCTGCACCGGTTGCTGCGCCTGCGCGCCCGATGAACGTGCAGCCCGCGGCGGTGTGTTGGCGTTGCCGCTCGCTCGGTGAGACGGGCGCCGACTTCTGCAAGTTCTGCGGCGCACGCTACGCAGACGGTGCTGCGCAATCGCCCCAGGCGCCGAATGTCGGTGCGGCGATCGCCAACTACGCCCAGCAACCCGCAGCGCAGGCCGCCCCCGCACCACAAGCACAAGCTCCCGCACCAGTGCAGCCCGCGATCGCGCCAGGCTACATGGCGCAGGCGCAAGGCACCGCACCCGTGGCGCAGTTCGAGGCGCAGCGCAGTGCCGTGTTCGGGACGCTCGTCGCGATCTTGAAAGATGGAAGCGACGGTCGCTCCTATCCGATCACCGATGACCCGACCGATGTGGGCCGCAGCGAGGGCCACATCATCCTCTCGGATGACCCTTACCTCTCGCCCCGCCACGTACGCCTTGTGCCGCGTGCAGATGGCCTCTTGGTGCGCGACCTCGACAGCTTGAACGGCGTCTACGTGCGCCTTCGTGACCCCGTCGAGCTCTTCGATGGCGACACGGTTTTGCTCGGCCAGCAGCTCCTGCGTTTTGAGGTCTTGCCAGAGACGGAGCTGCCGCTCGGCCCGGCAATGCATCGCGGTGTGCTTGTCTTTGGTACGCCCGAGGTGCCGCGCCTCGCGCGCCTTGTGCAGTACACAACCGAGGGCGTGGGACGCGATGTGCACTACCTCTATCGCGACGAGTCGGTGATCGGCCGCGAGCAGGGCGACATCGTCTGCACCGACGATCCGTTCATGTCGCGAAGGCATGCGGCCGTGGCACTCGATCGCTCGGCGCGTCGCTTCGTGCTGCGCGACCTCGGCTCATCGAATGGGACGGCTGTGAGGGTGCGCGGCGAGCGCCTCCTTCGGCCCGGCGATCAATTCCGTATCGGCCGTCATCTCTTCCGGTACGATCGCGCCGGAGCCTCGGCATGATGTTGCACGACGTACAGCTTGCTGCTTTCCGGAATCCCCGAATGGGAAGCCAGCGAGCTCTTTCAGGTTTCCCTCGCGGGAGCGTGGTTGGCCTTTGCGAGGACAGGTCATGAGCAGTTCGGACCGAGACGAGAGTTCCGGCTCGACGCTGGCAGACGCCGTCGTCGCAGCGCTCGCAAAGCAGGAGACGGCTGCGGCCGCCGATGAGGCGATCCTTCCGGGCAACGAGGTCACCGAGATCGCGGCGCGTCAGGTGATTGTGGCCGTCAGCGCGCCAGAGACAGCCGAGCCTGTGAAGGCGGCGGAAGCTCCGACGGAGAAAGACACAGAGAAAGACGTCGAGGCGGCACGCACGCTTCAGGCGGAGGCGAGCGCAGCGGAGGCGAGCGCAGCAGAGGCGAGCGCAGCAGAGGCGAGCGACGCAAGGCACGCAGCGCAGAATGCTGAGGCGCAGGCCGCAGCACAGGCCGCTGCCGATGATGCCCCCGAGATTCGCACCTCGAGCGGCGACTCCACCCTGCCCCCGCCTCCCGATGAACCGGAGCCCGAAGGCATCCGCGTTCGCTACTACGGACGCACCGATGTGGGCCTTGTGCGCGAGCACAACGAGGACAACTACCTCGTCGCCAACCTCACCTCGAACGTGCGTGGCAACACGAACGACATGCCGCTCCTCGCGCCCCTTGAGTCGCGCGGATTTGTCTTCGCAGTCTGCGATGGCATGGGTGGCGCGGCCGCGGGCGAGGTGGCGAGCCAGATGGCCGTCGACACCGTCCACGAGATGTTGGCCAACGGCACCGACCCGCGGGATCGCGATCACTACGCACGCCGATTGGTTCGCGCAGTGGAAGAGGCCGGTTCGCGCATCTTCATGTCGGCCAAGATGGACCGCTCGCGGCGCGGCATGGGCACCACGTCCACCGTCGCAGGCCTCGTCGATTCGACCCTCTTTGTGGGGCAGGTCGGCGATAGCCGCGCCTACGTGCTGCGCGGAGATCAGTTCGCGCTGATCACCAAAGATCAATCGCTCGTCAATCAGCTGATCGATGCAGGTCAGCTGACGGAGGAGCAGGCGGAAGCGTTCGAGTATTCGAACATCATCCTTCAAGCGCTGGGCACCACCGAGGAAGTGAACGTCGATCTCACGTTCCTTGAGTTGCGTCGCGGCGATCGTCTCCTGCTTTGCTCCGATGGCCTCTCGGGCCTTGTGCATGCGGAGATGATGAAGGACGTCCTTCGGGCACATCGCGATCAGGTGGAGGCTGCACGGCAGCTCATCGCGATGGCGAACTCGGGTGGCGGCCACGACAACATCACTGTCGTCATTGCGGACTTCGACGGTCTGGCATTGAAGGAGCCCGTGCCTGAGGCACGGGTCGCGTACCAACAATACCCTTTACCCCCAGCGCCGGCTGATGCCGGCGACGACCCTGCCCCGGGTCCCCCAGGCGATATCAAGCCCACAGGTGGGCCCAAGCCAGGCCGCGACGTCAAGACGCCTGTAGAGGCTCCCTCACGGTGGTGGCTCGTTGCGGTGTTGATCGTCCTTGTGGTCGCACTCTTCGGGGCGATCTACGTGGCGATGGAGGAGGAAGAGGCGGTTGCCCCAGCCCGCACCACCCTCACGACACCCGAGGCTCGCCCAGTGACGGCGCATCTGAGCTTTGACGGTGCGTACGCGGGCGAGAGCCTGATGATTGATGGTGAGGCGCACGGCACGCTGACCTCTGGAGGCATGCTGCTTGAGGTGCGCCCTGGTCGACACTCTGTGCGTGTCCTTCACGGCGAAGAGATGTTGGCGGAGGTGGATGTCAGCGTCGCCGCGCGTGAGAGCGTAAGCGTGCACTTGCCCGCGCGCGTGAATGCCCCGCCGAGCCTCGACGAGGCGATCCCGTCGGGTGTGGAAGTGCCTGCGGCGCCACAAGGAGTCGAGCCACCAAGCGTTGAGCCGCCTGCTGAAGTCATCGCACAACGTCCGCGTGATCGCGCGACTGGCGACACAGCACACGAGCCACCCCCGGCGCAGTGATCGCGAGATGATTCGCCTCGTTCAGACGTTCGGTGCCCACGCTGGGAGAACGCGGGAGTTCGATCAGAAGGTGGTCACGTTCGGGCGCCTGCCCTCGAACGACGTGGCGTTTGATCCACACGCCGATCTCGATGCCTCGGGCGCGCACGCAGAGATTCGTCAGGAGGGCGAGGCGTGGGTGCTTGTCGATTCACGGAGCCGCAACGGAACGCTCATTCAAGGGCGCGTGATTCAACGGCATACGCTTGCCCACGGCGATGAGATTGAGTTCGGTACGGGCGGGCCGCGCATGCGGTTTGAGATCGTGCAGCAACTCGCACCGCAGGCCGCGCCGCAGGCTGCGCGCGCGATGCAGACCATGCCCGCGACACCGATCGAGGCGAGCCCGACTGCGCCACGACCTGAGCCCAAGCTCTATGGGCAGCAAACCCTCGATGCTGCCGTCGAGGCTGCTGCCGCCCGGGCCACCGCACAGCCCTCGGCATCGCAAGGCCCAGCGCAGGCTCAAGCTGCGGCCTGGCAGCCGCCACGTGGAACGGCCGTCATGCCGTCGAACCAGACGCCTGCGCCGATTCCTGCGCCGCTGCCGACGCCTGCGTACATGGCCAACGCAGGGCCGCCTCCGATTGTGGTGCCGACGAACAACTCAGGCTCATCAAGCGTCTGGCTCATCGTTGGCGCCCTCGCAGGCCTGGGCTGCCTCACTCTCTTCTGCCTCTTCGCCGCAGGCGTCATCTTCTACCTGACGTCGAACAACGGCGGTTTCTAAGCCGTCAGAGGGTCGCGCGCCCTGCCAGGCCTTGTTCGACAGCCTTCGCTGCCACCGCCTTCCAGACGCGCTCATGCACGCTCAAGTCGAGCGGATTGGGCGTCACGTCATGCCCTGTCGCACAAGACGCCAGCGCCTCCGCCGCGGCGATCATCATCTCGTGTGAGATCGAAGAACTACGCACCGAGAGCGCACCGCGAAAGAGCCCGGGATAGGCGAGCGCGTTGTTCACCGTGCGGCCATCGGCAGCGAACGCTGCGCCTGCGGCAATCGCCACATCCGGGGCAATCTCTGGCTCTGGATTCGAGAGCGCGAAGATGACTTGCCCCTTGCGTACCTTCTCTTTTGCGATGAGCCCGGGGCGTCCCGTCGTGGCCACGACGATGTCGGATTCCTCCAAGAGCGCATCGAGCGTGCGACCCTTCGCGCCCTCCGCTTCGAGCGTTGCAACCGCCTCCTTCGAGACATCGGTGACGAGCACATCAGGCATGCCGTAGGCCATCGCAAGACGGGCAATCGCACTGCCAGCAGCACCGAGACCAATCTGTCCCAGCTTCGACTTCTTCGGGTCCACGCCGATCTTTCGACACGCACTCAAGATCGCTGCGAGCGCGACCGTGGCCGTGCCGTGTTGATCATCGTGCATCACGGGCTTGTTCAAGCGCGCGCGCAGCTCACGCTCAATCGTGAAGCACTCGGGGATGCGGATGTCCTCAAGGTGAATCGCACCGAAGGTGCGCGAGAGACGAATGACCGTCTCGATGAACTCCTGCGCGTCCTTGGTGTCGATCAAGATCGGCGTCGCGCTGAGCCCCGCGAACTTGCTGTAGAGCACCGCCTTTCCTTCCATCACGGGCATCGCCGCGAGCGGGCCAATATCGCCGAGACCAAGCACGCGCGTGCCGTTGGTGAAGATGCCGATCGAGTTGCCAATGCCCGTGAGCTCCCAGGCGCGCGCGGGCTCCTTCTCGATGGCGCGACAGACGCGCGCAACACCAGGCGTGTAGATGATGCGCAGGTCGGTTACATCGCGAACTTCGACGCGGCTTGTCTGCTGAATCTTGCCGCCGCGATGACGCTCAAACACGGTGTCGGTGACCGCGAGCACCTCGCATTCTTCGAGGGCCTTGAGCGCCCCAACCACACGCTCTGTGTGCGCGTCATCCTGCGTCTCGACGACGAGATCACGCACCGTGTCTTGCTCACCGTAGGAGACGATGGCGATCTCACCGAGCAAGCCGCCTACGTCGCCGATGGCCGTCGCAATGCGAGCGAGCGAGCCCGCGCGATGAGGGAGGCGAACGCGGATGGTGGTGTCGACCGAGTACTTGCGCATGGCTGGAGACTCGGCTCTGCATCCCTTTGGCGCAACGACTCCACGCACAGTGTTGGCCTTCTCGCTGCAGCTATTTTGACGAAGCACCGTCTTCCATTCGATACGCAGAACCGGAGGCGAACATGTACGACGGCTCACGAGTGACAGACGCTGTGGAGTATTGGCGGCGTCAGGAAAATTTGCGGAAGGCGGTTTCGATCGTGCGCGGTCGAGAGCCAGAGCGCTTCCGTTGGAGGAAGGCCGTGGGTCGCGTCTCCGAGTCGATTGGTGGATTGCGTGGTCGCGATCGCCTCGTCGTCGAAGAGCCAGTGCGCGAGATCGTGCTCGACTTGGATGACGCAGCCTTGCGTCGTGAGGTCGTCATCGATGCACGCCGCGTCGGTGTGGATTTCGATCGCGGTGAGGTACTGCGCAGTCACACGCTCGCCGACCTTGAGCGCCTCTGCACAGAACAAGGCACGGACTCGACACGCCTGGCCAAGCACGTGAAGTTGCCCTCATCGCGCGATCAAATCGTCGACACCGCAGGCGCCATCGTCATCGCGCGCGCACTCGGTGAACACTTTCGCTCGCGTGCGCAAAAGCTCCTGCTCTCGGTGCCAGACTCCGACGGACCCGAGCGCGTGATGATGCATCACCAGTACATGCTTGAGCGCGCCGGACGCGACCGCGATGAGTCGCTTCGTTGGCTCAATCTCGCACGCGTGCTCTTGGGCTAGACCGCGCATCTTTTGCTTTGATCCTGGCTTACGTCCGCGTCCTCCTCGGTCACCTACACAAGTAGGCTCCCTCGTCGGCCTTGCGGGCCCGCCTAAGCGCGCTCGCGTTTGCCGCTGGACTCGGCGAGAAGACGAAAGAGCAAGTCGGGCGTGATCGGTTTGACGGTGTGCTCGTCGAAGCCCTCGGCGAGTGCACGCGCACGGTCCTCAGGGCTGCCATAGCCTGTGAGTGCGACGAGGCGCGTGGGCAGATTGGGTGCGCGCTGGCGAAGCGCAGAGGCGACCTGATAGCCGTCGAGGCCGGGGAGGCCGATGTCGATGAACGCGATGTCTGGCAGAAACTCAAGGATGGCCTCGACGCCACTTGGACCATCACTCGCCGTGTTCACGATGTGGCCCCAGCCATGAAGCAGGTCGGCCATCGTCTCGCGAATGTCGACGTTGTCCTCCACGACAACGACGCGCCGCACGGTGAGCGCTTCTCCGACAACGGTGCTGCGTGAGACGGGCGCATTGCCCGATCCGTTCGCGCTCCGTGAGGTGAGCTCCGGTGTCTGATCCGCAAGGGGGAGCCGCACACTGAACGCGCTCCCCAAGTCCGTTCCTGCACTCTCTGCCCGCACGCTCCCGCCGTGCATCTCGACGATGTCCTTCACGAGCGTGAGGCCAATCCCGATGCCTCCCCGCGTGCGCTCAATCGTGCGATCGGATTGCACGAAAAGGCCGAAGATTTCCTCGAGCATCTCGCTCTGGATGCCCATCCCGTGGTCTCGCACGCAGAGGATCACTTCATTGCCTTCGCGTATGGCGCTGAGCTCGATCGTGCTGCCTGCGGGCGAGTATTTCGCCGCATTGTTGAGAAGGTTGGCGAGCACCTGACTCAAGCGCGTTGGGTCGGCGAAGACCGTGATGGCGAGATCCGGAAGTGTGACCTCGAGCCGATGGCCTCGCTCTTCCATCCAGGGTGCATTCGTCTGAATCGCGTGATCGACAATTGAGCTCAAGAGAACGAGGTCTCGACGCAACTCGATCTTGCCCGTGGTGATGCGGGCGAGGTCGAGAAGGTCATCGACCAAGCGCACCATGTGCCCCGCCTGTCGGTCGAGAACCTCAAGCGCGCGCTGCGTCACCGCGGCGGCAACATCCGGCGTCCGCAGGAGCTGCACCGCATTGACGATCGGGGCCATCGGGTTGCGAAGCTCATGCGCAAGCATCGCGAGGAATTCATCCTTGCGCCGATCTGCATGCGCTAGCGCCTCGTTGCGCAGCGAGAGTTCGTCGATGAGGCGCGTGCGCTCAAGCGCGATCGCAACCTGGTCGCAGAGGATCTGCAGCATCTCGATGTCGCCAAGATCGATGACAGGCCGACGCCGTGTGCCGAAGGCGAGCGTGCCGAGAAGGCGACCATGCGCGAGGAGTGGAAAGGTGACGATGGCCTCAAGGCCAAGTGTGCGCCCGTTGCTCAGCGCCTCGTTCGTCGAGCGCTGGATGTTGTCGAGCACCAGCGGCAGGCGCGAGTGGGCAACCATGCGCGTGATGGGGGAGCCCTCCTGCGAGAAGATCTCCACGTGCACATCATCGACACCGCTCACGTTGTGCCGCATCAGCGTCTCACCATCGGCTTCGACGAGGTAGCTCGCGAACACCTCAAGCTGCAGGTGTGATGAGACTGCGATGTAAATGTCGCGCAGCGCATCGACGGGGCGCTCACTCATCAAGAGTCGGTTGGCGATGTCTGAGAGCAAGCTGAGGCGCGCGTGGCTGACCTTCAGTGCAGCCTCGGCGAGGCGACGGTCGGCCACCGTGTTCATCAATGTCGCCGACACCGTGCGCTCGCGATCCATTTCCTCGCGCAGCCTCTGCCCCTCCCAATGTTGCGCAGCCACGGTGAGCTGCCGATCGTGCTCGCGTTGATCGAGATCGCGGAGGCGCTCGGATTGGACGCGGATCTCTCGCGTCTTGCGATGCAGATCGACAAAGACCTGCACCTTCGATCGCAGAACGAGCGGCACGAAGGGCTTGAGCAAGAAGTCGACGGCGCCGAGCTTGTAGGCCTCGGCAATCTCGTCCTCGTCTTTGCTGAAGGCGGTCAAAAAGATGATCGGCATCAAGCGCGAGCGCTCGCGTCCACGGATGATCTGCGCGGTCTCAAACCCATCGAGACCGGGCATGCGGATGTCGAGCAGGGCGAGCGCAAAGTCGCGCTCAAGCAGGTGACGCAATGCCTCGGTGCCAGAGGATGCGCGCACGATGTTTTGCCCCTCCCCTTCGAGCATCGCTTCAAGCGTGAGCACGTTGTGCGGGTTGTCATCGACCACGAGGATGTCGACGACAAGCTCCGGCTCGGTGTACTGGTGGTTATAGGGCATCAGTAGAGCCACACACGCAGCACCGAGAGAAGCTTGCTCGCTTCCACAGGCTTGGCGATGTAGTCGGAGGCCCCAGCGGCGATGCACTTGCCGCGGTCGTCCTTCATGGCCTTGGCGGTGAGAACGATGATGGGCAATGTTGCATATTGCGATATGTTGCGAATAGCACGGGTCGCCTCGTAGCCATCCATCTCCGGCATCATCAGATCCATCAGCACGAGCTCAACCGCAGGGTTCTTCTCGAGCATTTCGATGCCCTTTCGTCCGTTCTCCGCGAAGAGCACGCTCATGCCCTGGCGCTCAAGCACGGCCGTGATCGCGAAGATGTTGCGGACGTCATCATCGATGACGAGCACGGTCTTGCCAGCGAAGGACGGGTCCGCATCGCGCACGCGCTTCAACATCTGTCGCGTGGGAAGCGGAAGGTTGGATTCGTTGCGATGCAAGAAGAGCGAGGTCTGCTCGAGCAGATGCGGCATCGTGGTGACGTTCTTCACAATGATGGCGTCGGTTCGCTCAGCGAGCGCGCTCGTCTCGCTCTTGGTCAGATCGCGCCCCGTGTAGACGATGACCGGAATGCGCCGAAGATGCGGCTCCGACTGCATGCGGTCGATCAGACCAAAGCCCGAGACGCCAGGCAGGTTGAGGTCGAGCACGAGGCAGTCGAAGCGCGACTCCATCATCGCGTTGAGCGCCTCTTCCGCGGTTGCGACCGCAACGACTTCCACGTCACCGTTGCCCACGTGCCGCACGATGGCCTCGCGCTCCACGGGCACATCCTCGACGATTAGCAGGCGGCTTGCCCTCGGTGTTGGGCGACCGCTGATGCCGCTGAGTGCGACGGTCAGGGCCTCTGAGGTCACGGGCTTGGTGAGGAAGTCGAGTGCACCGAGTTGAAGGCTGCGGCGCCTTCCTGCGTCATCGCCCGAGATGACATGCACGGGGATGTGTCGTGTTCGATCGTTGTGCTTGAGCCTATCGAGAACAATCCAGCCATCCACGCCGGGCAGGCCGAGGTCGAGCGTGATGCCATCGAGGTCGTACTCCTCCGCGAGCGCAAGGCCCATCTCGCCCGTCGTTGCGACGACGCACTTGAAGCCCATCGCGCGCACAAGGTTGAGCAGGACGCTGGCGAAGATCTCATCGTCTTCGATCACGAGGAGAATGCGATCACTCGGATGGAGATGGTCGCGATCGTCTTCCAGCGCGTTGGCTTGTGGTGTGAGCCGTGTGTCCTCGTCGTCTCGAGGAAGCCAGTGATGGCGCTCGTCGCCCGGAACCTTGTGAGGCGCGACGTAAGACTCAGGGAGGTAGAGCGTGAACACGGAGCCCTGGTTCGGGGCGGAGCGAACCTGAATCTCGCCGCCGAGCAATCGTGCGATCTCGCGGCTGATCGAGAGTCCAAGGCCCGTCCCGCCGTATTTGCGACTCGTCGTCCCATCGGCCTGTTGGAAGGCTTGAAAGATGATCTTCTGCTGGTCGAGCGCGACGCCAATCCCCGTGTCGTGCACGGAGAACGCGATGACGCTGGGTGCCTGGCTGAGCGTTGGTTGGTCGTGTGACCAACCTTCGACGACGATGGCCACTTCAAGCGAGACGCGGCCGCTCTCGGTGAACTTGAACGCGTTGGCCAAGAGGTTCTTGAGCACCTGAAGAAGGCGCCTTGGGTCGGTCGAGATCGAGGCCGGAAGATTCGGCGCAAGTACGGTCTCGAAGCTCAAGCCCTTGTGACGTGCGAGCTCCCCGAAGTTGCGCTCGACGTAGTCGGAGAGCGAGGCGAAGGGAAGTGCGTCGAGGTCCACCGTCATCGTCCCCGACTCAATCTTGGAGAGGTCGAGGATGTCGTTGATGAGCGAGAGCAGATCCGCGCCGGCCGAGTGAATCGTGTTCGCAAACTCGACTTGCTTCGGGACGAGGTTCCCATCGGGGTTGTCCGCGAGGAGCTGCGCGAGGATGAGCAAGCTGTTCAGCGGCGTGCGCAGCTCGTGCGACATGTTCGCGAGGAATTCCGATTTGTATTTCGACGAGAGCGCGAGCTGCTCCGCCTTCTCCTCGAGCGATACGCGCGCGAGCTCGACCTCTTGGTTCTTGTTCTCGACGGCCCTGTTTTGCTCCACAAGGAGCGTCGCTTTGTCCTTCAGCTCTTCGTTCACTTGCTGCAAGCGCTCGCGCTGATCCTTCAGCTGCTCCTCGCTCTCCTTGAGCGATTGCGCCTGCGCACCGAGCTCTTGGTTCGACTTCTTCAGCTCAGATTGTTGCTGCTGAAGCTCGATCGACTGCTTCTGCAATTCCTCCGCAAGCGACTGCGATTGCGCGAGTGCATCGACGGTGCGCGTGTTGGCGCCGATCATGTTGAGCACCACGCCGATGCTCCCTGAGAGCTGCTCCAAGAAGAGCCGATGGATCGGGCTGAAGGGCTGAAAGCTTGCGAGCTCCACCACTGCGCTCACTTCGTCTTCGAAGAGGATGGGCAAGACGAGGATGTTGAGCGGCGCGGCCTGACCGAGGCCGGAGCTGATCTGGATGTAATCCCCGGGCACGTTGGTGAGGACGATCGCCTTCTTCTCAAGCGCGCTCTGACCGACCAAGCCCTCGCCCAATTGGAAGCGATTGCTGACGCTCTTGCGCACTTGGTAGGCGTAGCTCGCAACGAGCTGCAGCTCTTGGCCCTTGCCCGTTTCGGAGCCGATGAAGAAGGCGCCGTGATGCGCAGACACAAGCGGTGTGAGCTCGCCCATGATGAGACGTGAGACCGCTTCGAGCGTCTTCTGTCCCTGCATCATCCCGCTGAACTTCGCGAGGTTCGTCTTCAGCCAGTCTTGCTCTTCATTGCGCTGCGTCGTGTCGCGCAGGTTCGCGATCATCTGGTTGAGGTTGCCGCGGAGCGCCAGAACTTCGCCTTGCGCCTCGACACTGATGGAGCGTGTCAGATCGCCCTGTGTGACTGCGATCGACACCTCCATAATCGCGCGGACTTGGCCCGTAAGGTTGTTGGCGAGCTGGTTCACGTTGTCGGTGAGATCGCGCCAAGTCCCTGCGGCGCCGGGCACTTTCGCTTGTCCGCCCAGCTTGCCTTCGACGCCGACTTCCTTCGCAACGCGGGTGACCTCGCTCGCGAATGCGCTGAGCTGATCGACCATCTTGTTCACGGTGCTCTTGAGCTCAAGGAGCTCGCCCTTGGCCTCCACATCGATCTTCTGTGAGAGGTCTCCGTTGGCCACGGCCGTCGTGACGAGCGCGATGTTGCGGACCTGTGCGGTGAGGTTGTCGGCGAGGAGGTTCACGTTCTCGGTGAGGTCCTTCCATGTGCCGCTCATCTTCACCTCGGCTTGGCCTCCAAGCTTGCCGTCGGTGCCGACCTCTTTCGCCACACGTGTGACCTCACTGGCGAACGAGCGCAGCTGATCGACCATCGTGTTCACCGAGGTGCTGATGCGAAGGAACTCGCCGCGCACGGGCTTGCCTTCGATCTCAAGCGCCATCTTCTGCGAGAGGTCGCCTGCGGCGACGGCGATGATCACGCGTGCGACTTCGGTCGAGGGGCGCACGAGGTCGCCTATCAATGCGTTGAACGATTCGACCTGACTCGACCATCCGCCCTGCGCGCCCTTGAGCTGCGCGCGCTCCATCATCTCGCCATCGCGACCGACGACTTTGCTGACGCGCACGAACTCGGCAGAGGTGCCATCGAGCATCGCCGCGACATCGTTGAATGCCGTCGCAACTTCTTTTGTGACGCGTCGCTCACCGGGAAGGATGCGGACGCTGAAGTCGCCCGCTTTGAGCGCTCGGAGCGCATCGCGAAGGTCTCCGAGTTCAAGGTCGCGCTCGGCTGCTTCTTTCGGTGCTGTGAGGCGCTTGGGCCTCGCTGGAGTCGTTTTCGCAGTCGACATCGTGGGGTTCCGTTCGCGCGCAAGCGCAGAGCCAAAAGGCGTGCAGCTGCACTTTCGGCACCACGGTGGAAACCCTCAATTCACCCAAACGAGCACGGCAGAATGCCCCACGTGTGGCGTGAGCGCGCACTGCACAGGCGGCCAAAGCGCGCTCAGCGGAAGATGTCGAAGTGCCCGAGCACGACCCAGAGGAGGACGAACACGAGCACGGTGCTGAAGCATCCGCCGCCCAACCATTTCGCCCCAACGCCTGCAGCCGCACCACGGAGTAATTTGCTCATATTGGAATACGGTGCAGCTCGCGTGCCGTGCGCTCCAAAGAGAAAGGGCCGACCTTAGGCCAGCCCTTCTCGCTCCGCTGCGATGCGCTCACCGCATCAAGGTGACGGTCCCGAGCGTGCCCTGCGGGATGCCGTTGTCTTGCGTGCCGAGCACGACGCCCGTCACGACACCGCCTGCGACGACCGCACCGATGAGCGTCCAGAACCACCACTCGTCTGCGACCGAGCCACCGCGGTCGGCCGGCGGCGTGGTGGGAATCGGCACCTGGTTCGGATCGGGAATGCGCGCGACCTGCGTGTCGGCGGGAATGCGCAAGGAGAGCGGGTCGCCCTCCGTTCCGCGATGCGCAAGCTCGGCCTCCGAGGGCGCGGTTGCGATGATGTAGTAGACGACATCGATCGCCTGATCGGCCGCGCCGATCACCGGAATGCGCGCGGCATAGGTGCCATCCGCACGTCGGTTCATCACGACGCGCGACCAACCTTCCGCGCCCTGCCGATAGACGAGGCGCACCTCATCGACCGCATCGGCGTTCGTCGTCAGCGTCGCTTCAATGCTCGGCGACTCACGTCGAATGAGCGTCGGCGGTTGATGCACGACACCGACGATCACGGGCGCCGGATGCGCCTCACGTGCACGCGCAAACGCAGAGATGACCGGCGGGCTCGCATCGGGATCGGAGAGGCGATGCGCCGGGTCACGTGCATAGAGACGTTGCAAGGTCTGCGTCGCGCCCGCGGTGTCGCGGTTCGCAAGCTGGGCTGTCGCGAGCAACTCCAGCGCGCCATTGCGCGTCTCGGCATCGAGGTCCGTGCGTGCGAGCAGGGTGCTGGCATTCGCGATGGCCTCTGGGTAGTTCGCGTAGAGCACCTGCTCACGGATGGGCGCGAGTGCATCGCTTTGCGCGGAGGCCGCAAGCGGACTGAGAGAGGTAAGCGCGACCGCAAGCGCGAGCGTGCTCAGGCATGTGCGTAAGGACTTCATCGAACGACCTCCAACAAGGCTTCAACCATCGCCGCCACCGTCGCGTCACCGCGCCTGCGTGCCGAGGTCATATGCTCGCGTGCGCCGACTGATTCGCGCACATCGAAATAATATTTGATCTTCGGCTCCGTCCCCGAGGGGCGAAGCATGATGCGGTGCCCGCCTTCAAGCTCGAGCGAGAGCACATTGCTCGCGAGGAACGAAAGCGGCTCGACGCGTCCATCGCTGAAGCGCTTCTCACGACGCTGCAGATCGCGGATCGCAAGCACCTTGTGCACACCAATCTGCGTCGGTGCGGCCTTGCGAACGCGCTCCATGATCGCGCTGATCTGCGCAGCCCCTTCGGAGCCCTTCATCGTCACCGAGACCTGCTTGCTCAAGAAGAGGCCGTGCTTGCGCGCGAGCAAATCGAGCACGTCGAGAAGCGTGAGGTCTTGCGATTTGTAATGGGCAGCCATGTCGGCTGCGACGAGCGCCGCAGAGACGCCGTCCTTGTCGCGCACGACGGTCGAGACCGAGTAACCAAGCGCCTCCTCGTAGCCAAGCACGAGCTCGTAGCCCTCGGGGGCAAGCTCAAGCGCGCGGTTGGCGATCCACTTGAAGCCGGTGAGCACTTCTTCCCAGTGCGCGCCGAAGGATGCGGCGATGGTGCCGATCATCGGTGAGCTCACGAGCGAGCTGACGACGAGCTGCTTTTTGCCCTCGGTCTTCGGTGCGAACTCAAGAAGGTAGGCGCCAAGCAAGCAACCGACTTCGTTGCCCGTGAGCTGCTGGTAGTGGCCTTCGAGGTTCTTCACCGCGAGCGAGAGACGATCCGCATCGGGGTCATTCGCGATGACGAGATCGGCGTTCTTTTCACGCCCGAGCGCAAAGACGAGATCCATCGCGCCGGCCTCTTCCGGGTTTGGAAAACGCACAGTTGGGAAGGTGCCATCGGGCTCGGCCTGGGCTGCGACGCTGTGCACGTGCGTGAAGCCAGCCGTCTTGAGTGCGCGCATCGTGGGCGCATTGCCAACGCCGTGAAGTGCCGTGTAGGCGATGACGAGGTCGCGTTTCATGCCGGGGTGCAAGACGAGCTTCTGAATGGTTGCGTCGTATTGCGCTTCAAGCGCCGCGGGGACGAGCGAGGCGAGGCCTTGCTCAAACGCTTTCTCGTAGGCGACACGCGGCACTTGCGAGAGCGGGCCGACGGCTTCGATCGCGGCCGAGATGCCTTCATCCTGCGGCGGGACAATCTGCGCGGCGTTGCCCCAATAGACTTTGTAGCCGTTGTACTCGGGCGGGTTGTGGCTGGCCGTGACCATGACGGCACCGGCGGCGTTCGTCTCCTTGCAGACGAAGCCAACGACGGGCGTGGGGACCACATGGTCGAAGATGCGCACGTGCATGCCTGCACCCGCGGCCACCGCGACGACCTCGTGTGCGAACTCGCGGCTCATGCGACGGCCATCGAAGCCGACGACAAGACCGCGCGCATTCGCATCCGGCACAAGGTTTTGCAGGTAGGTAACGAGGCCCTTGGTGGCCTGGCGAACGACCGCGAGGTTCATGCGGTTGGTGCCGCCGCCGATCACGCCGCGAAGGCCTGCGGTGCCGAACGCGAGGCGTCCGTCGAATCGATCGGTGAGGTCTGCCCAGCTGCCTGCATCCAAGAGCGCCTGCACCTCGGCGCGTGTTGCGGAGTCGGGATCCTCCGCGAGCCAAGCCTCAATGCGTGAACGAAGACCAGAAGGTTCAACCATGCGGCGATTCAATCACGGCCTTCGCTCGATGACGACCGGTAAGATGGTTCGATGCCGTACGACGTGAGTGGTTTCGTCGAAGTTCGCTACGACCCGGACTGCGACCTGTTGGAGTGGCAGCCACTCCTCTGCCTGAATGCAGTCTTTCTTGGCGGTGACGAAGTCTCGGCCAAGCTCTTCGGCCTGGCGAAGCACCCTCCGCAGCCGGGCCTCTTTGAGAAGCGCGGCGTTCCGAGCGACGCAAGCAAGGCCGTGCGTGCCTGGGACAAGGAGAACGACGCCTTCATCGAGCAGCATGGCGAAGGCGATTTCAATCACACGTATGCGCTCTGGTCGGAGATCAGCGCAGTGGACCTCTCCGACATCGACCTCGAGGGCAGCCAATGGAAACTCGTCTTCGACTTCTTGCCGAAGCTGCTCGGACCTTACGAAGCCAGGGGTATCCGCATTGTCGTGGCAGGGAACTGGTAGCGGCTGGATGCCAGGATTACTGACAACACTGTCAATAAGGTTCGCCCCTCTGAACTCATGCTGCAGCGACTTCACGCGCCACTCGCTTGACGTGGCGAAGAGATCACAGTGATCCTGTCGGGGAATCGAACTGTCATGCATTCCACGCAAAGATCCCACGCTGGGCTGTGTTCAACTTCGACCTCGATGACTTCGACGTCGCGCTTGCTCCTGCGCTCCATGCTTCCGCTGATGCTCTCGCTGGGCGGTTTTGCCTCTGGTTTCACTGGAAAGGCGGAGGCGCAGACTGCGACAGCAGAGCCTTCCGTCGCTGACAGACAAGCCGCCGGGCAGGCCTATGACCGCGCGACCGCGGCCTATTTGGGTCGCGACTACGCTCGCGCCGCGCCTCTCTTCGAGACGGCGTATCGCTTGGCACCGGCGCCTGCTGCGCTTGTGCAGGCCGTGCGTGCATATGAACGCGCGGGCAATCCGCTGCGTGCGGCCTCGCTTGCGCTGCTCCTTCAGGCACAGCACCCGAGCGATGAAGCGGCGCAGCGTCAGGCGACCACGACACTTGCGGCAGCGAGCGCGAGATATGCGCGCATCAACGTGACGTGTTCTTCCGCATGCACACTTGAGCTGGATGGCGCGATTCAGGGGCACCCTTCGTTCTTCATCGAGGCGGGCACAACGCACACGCTGCGTGCAACGTTCGAGACGGGGAACGTGGAGCAGTCGATCAGCGGCGCGGCTGGAAGCACAACACCGGTCTCGCTCACGGCACCTCCGCCCTCGGCGGAGACGACGCTGCGCCATGACGACGATGCACCGGTCACCGCGCCGACGTCGGTCGATCAGGGCGGCCTCTCGCCCGCGCTCTTCACGGTGGGTCTCTTGCTCACGATTGGCTCGGGTGCGGCGCTCGCGTGGTCCGGCGTGGATACGCTCGACGGCGTGCCCGCCTACCGCGACAACCCCACGCCTGAGGGCCTTGCAGATGGCCAATCGCGTGAGCTTCGTACCAACGTGCTCATCGGTGTGACGGCAGGCCTCGCGCTCACGACCTTCATCTTCGCGTTCGTCACGGATTGGGATGGAACGCCCTCGACGGAAGTCGACAGTGGTGACCCCGAGACGAGCGACGCGGAGACTGAACCCGCAGCAGAAGAATCCACGGCGCGTGTGAGCCCCGCGCTCGCCATCACGCCTGACCTCGTCTACCTCGGCCTCCAAGGGAGCTTCTGATGAGCGCCGCGCCCGCCACCGTTCCGCGTGATCTCGTCGGCCGTCGACTCGGCCGCTACGAGGTGCTTGCCCAGCTCGCCTCGGGCGGCATGGCGACGGTCTATGCAGCGCGTGCGCAAGGCGTGGCGGGCTTCGAGCGTTTGGTGGCGATCAAGGTGCTGCATCCGCACCTCGCGCATGATGATGAGTTCATCTCGATGTTCCTGGATGAGGCGCGTCTCGCAGCGCGCATTCGCCATCCGAATGTTGTCCCCACACTCGATATCTCGGACTCGCAGGGCGACGGATATTTCCTCGTCATGGAGTACATCGAAGGCGATCATTTCGGGTCGCTCCTGCGTGAGGCCGCGCGCGCCGGGAAGAACCTTCCACCAGGCTTGAGCCTGCGTGTGGTGGTCGATGCACTCGAGGGCCTGGGCGCAGCGCACAGCCTCGTTGGTGCAGACGGGCAGCCGCTCGGCATCGTTCATCGCGACATCTCGCCGCACAACATCATGGTCGGCACGGACGGCACGACGCGCATCACCGACTTCGGTGTCGCCAAAGCCGAGGTGCGGATGAGCTCGACGCGCGACGGGCAGTTCAAGGGCAAGCTCGCCTACATGGCGCCCGAGCAGGCCGCTTCAGGGCACGCTGATCAGCGCAGTGATCTCTTCGGCATGGCGGTGGTGCTCTGGGAGTCGCTCGTTGGGCGACGTTTGTTCAAGGCAGAGAACAACGCCGAACTCTTGAATCGCTTGCTTTACCTGCCGATTCCTCCGCCCTCGGAGTACATCCCCGAGCTCACACCGCTCGATGCGCTGCTCGCGAAGGCACTTGAGCGTGAGCCCGACAAGCGCTTTCAGAGTGCGCCTGAATTCATCGAGGCCATCGAAGAAGCAGCTGCAGGCATCGGAGGCCTTGCGCCCGCGCGCGGTGTCGGCCGTGCGGTGAAGGAGTATCTCGGAACCAAGATCGAGCGCGAGGCCGGACGCATTCGCGAGGCGATGGAATCGCTGGGTCGCAGCGAGGTGCCCAACACGTCGGTGCCGCGGCCTGAGAACTCTTCGCTCACGCCCAGTGCGCAATCGCTCGTGCGCCCCAAGGGCGACTCGAATACGGGCTCGCATCGCTCGCTGCCCTCGAACGACCCTGAGGCGTCGACGAAGCTGGAGAAGCTCACGAAGCAAGAGCCGATCGCGCAGCCTTCGGGAGGCCGGAACCGGTTGATTGTGGGCTCGCTCATCGGTGCAACGGCGATTGGTGTGGCTGCGTATTTCGCCATGCAGACAGGCGAAGAGGACACCCGCCTACCACCGCTCTCCCCTGCGCCCGTCGTGGAGACGCCTGCGCCAGCCGTCGTGGTGCCTCCGAGCACGCCGACTCCCACTCCGCCAACGTTGCCCCCAGAGACGGCTGCCGAGGTACCGCAAGCAGCGCCTCCAGAGGAGACGACACCTGCGGAGACGCCTGAAGAGACGCGAACGGAAGGTCGTCATCGACGCACGGGGCATGGCACCTCGCGACCCACTCCACCGAGCACGGGCACCGGCGGCTCAGTCACCACGCCCGCGACGACGCCTCCTCCGCCTCCCGACGACGACGAAGTGATCGTCAACCCTTACGCACGCTGAGCTTCGAACAGCCTATGTCTTCCAACCGCACATCGACACTCGCTTTCACCTTCGGCTTCACGGCACTCGCGCTCACAAGTGCAGGCTGCAAGGTCTACGACGCGCAGCTTCTCGACATGGACGCGGCCGAGACTCCGGATGCCTCGGCGCCGATGGATGCGCCGGTGCTCATGCCCTCCCGTCAGCCCCCAGAGCGCCCACCTATCCCCGCGGATGACATCTTCCTGACACCGCTCACCTACGCGTTGCGCAACTCGCTGCTCGACCAAGGCACGGGCTGGAGCCGCATCGGCTACGACCTCGATGGCCTGACCACCAGTGCGGCCACGGACTTCGCGACGCAGTGCACTCCGCCGGGTGCCGAGCGCCCGCCGATCGATGGCGTGGATGGCACCGACAACGTCTTTGGCGGTCGCCTCTTTCCGCTCGTCAACGCAGTCGTCCCCGGCCTTCAGGACACCGCGCGGCGCGCACAAGATCAGGGCATCGGTATGCCGATCATTCGCATCAGCGAGTGGAACGGCGAGCCCAACGACTCACGCGTCGACTGCGTCGTGACCACCGCTGTGCTCTCGACCAGCGCCGACGGAATGGGCACCTCCCCGCCCGTGGTGAACATCGTCGACCCACGCACGATCTTGCTCCCCGATGGCAGCGACGCGCCCTACCCGACCTGGGATGGGATGGACTGGACATGGGTGCGCAATGACACTTTCGCCTCGAACGACATCGCACGCCCTCTCATCCGCGACGACAACGCGTATGTGCGCGACAACCAGCTCGTCATGCGCTTGCCCGCAGGGATTCAGCTCGTCTTCCCGGCACGCGATCTTGGTGTCTCCGTGCGCCTCAGTGAGGCCATCATCGTCGGCAACCTGACGCGCGCAGGGGGCCTCGCGGAGATCACGATCACAGGCCGCTGGAGCGTCGTCAACCTGCTCGCCACGGCCCAGGCAGTCGGAATCTGCGCCGGCTCGACGCAGTACAACCTGCTTGAGTCGCAGCTCAACACCTTCGCCGATATTCGCAGTGTGCCGCCAGGCCCCGGAGCGATGAACCTGACCTGCGATGCCGTCAGCGTGGCCGTGACCTTCCAGGGCTCACCGATTCGCATCGCAGGGCTCGTCAGAGGTCTCGACGTCATCGATCAATGCGCGAACATGGGCGATGCAGGCGTCGATGCAGGCGGCTCCGATGCAGGTGTCGATGCGTTCGTGCCCCCCGACGCGTTTACGAGTCCAGACGCACGCAGCGCGCCCGACGCACCCGACGCACGTTGAGCACGACACACTTCCTCAACATCGACTTGGATGTGGAGAGCCATGCGCCCCTCACGGTGCTCACCCAGGCTCTCCGCACACGCAACGTGAACAGCGCAACGAGGACGGTCTGCGCTTCGCCGTGTACGAGACCACTGTCTTTGCACCGCGCGACAAGACGGGCACCACAGGCGACCCAAACCTCGTTGCCACCGCCTTGCTGACCGCGATCGAAGGCCTCCCCGAGAAGGCAAAGGCGGTTTGGGAGGCGTGTACCAAGCGCGAGTTCAACCTCGGCTTCGCGTGCGGCACAGCACCGAGCGCGTTCACCTCAACGCTCTCATTGGAGGTGCTGAAGCGCATCGCTGAGGTGGGCGCTAGCGTGACCGTCACGCTGTACCCAGTCGGCCTCCCAGAACGCACCGCGCCACGCACCCGCACACGCAGGCGCCGTACAAGCACACGTCGCTCAGACCATCTGCGGTGACTCGTTGCGGTCGTGCGACTCGCGCGCGCGCTGAAGCGTCCTTGGTGACCGATGAAGCGCATCGAAGGCGCGCACAAAGCGCCGTGCGCCCTCGACCAAGCGCTCTTCATTCTCGAAGCAGAACGAGAGACGCGCGCCGTGTGTATCGGGCGTCGAGACAATGCGCGAGCTTGCAAAGAGGTCGCCTGTCGCGACGAGCACACCCTCGCGCTTGGTCTGTTCTTGCAGCGCTTCGAGGTCGATCGAGGAGGGCAGTGAGAGCCATGTGGTGAGGCCGCGCGGAGGACGCGGCACTTGAATGCGACCGCCCAAGAGACGCTCAAGCTCATCCGAGAGCGCATCTCTCCGTGCCCGATAGATCTCGCGCGTTCGTGTCACATGCGCCGTCACCCAACCGCGCTCGAGCATCTCGGCGAGTGCGAGCTGAAGCACAAGCGAGCTGCCCAAGCTCGACGCGTGCTGCATCGAGGCCAGATGCGGACGCAGCGCCTCGGGCGCGACGATGAAGCCTATGCGCATCGCGGGAATCAAGCGCTTCGAGAAGCTCGCGGTGTAGAGCACATCGCCATCCAGCGCGCGCAGTGCAGGCGGTGCAGGCGTGCCTTCGAGATCAAGGCCTCCCGCGTAGTCGTCTTCAAGAATCGCGATGCCGCGCTCACGCGCCCAGCGTGCAAGCTCACGACGCCGCGTCTCGGTGATCGACTGGCCCGTTGGGTTGGCGTGATTGGGCATGAGGTAGAGCAGCTTCACGCGCTCGCGCGGATGGCTCGGCGGGATGGGCCCCTCGCTGTCGTTGGCCATGCCTTCGACACGCGCACCTGCCGCCGCAAAGGTCTGCAGCGCGCCACCGTACGTCGGTGTTTGAACAAGCACCGTATCGCCTGGATCGATCAGCACACGCGCGATGAGATCGATCGCTTGTTGGCTTCCCGAGGTGACAAGGATGTCCTCCTCCGATGCGGGAACGCCATGCTTTGCAAGGTCTTGGGCTATCTGCGTGCGAAGGCTGTGCGCACCCTCCAGCGGCGCGTAACCAAGCGCTCTTCCACCATTGCGTTCGAGCACAAAGGCGATGCAGCGCGCGAGCTGCTTGGACGGAAGGATGTCGGGGCCGGGCTGCATGCGCGCGAGATCGACCGCTGCACCGAGGAGTGGTCGATGCGCACGCTTGGCCACGCGCTGAAGCGCCTCATGCACGGTGCGCTCGGCAAGCAGGTTGCTCCACGCAAGCGAGGTCGAAGGAGGCCGATGCACGAGCGGAGACGAGGGCGTGCTCTGGTCGCGAACGAATGTCCCGCGGCCTACGGTCGAAGCAAGAAAGCCTGCCTCATGCAGCTCGCGGTAGGCACGCACGACGGTGTTGCGATGCGTATGCAGCTCGTCGGAGAGCGCGCGCGTTGGCGGCAAGCGATAGCCCGCTGGGAAGGCGCCACTTGTGATGCGCTCGGCCACACCATCAAAGAGCTGCTGGTAGAGCGGCTTCTCGCTCGTGCCATCGAGCACAAGGCCCAGGCTGCGCTCACGCGAGGGCGCTTTCTTCGCGACCGACTTCGCGGGCTTCAGGCTCTTGGAGGCGGGCTTGGTCGCAGGCTTGGGCGGTGTCTTGCGCATGGTTGGACGATGCCTGATGCGATGGACCGCGAAAGGGTCCACGGGTGGGAGTCACCACAGACCATTGTAGACCAAGTCTCGATGCCTACGCAGACCAACACGGACCAACCAGGCGGCGCGCCGAAACTGAAACCAGCGGGCTTGGCGTTGTTGATATTGTGCGGCCCATGAATACGCATTTGCGAAAGGCTCGCTCACACCTTCTGCCGCTCAGCCTCTCACTGCTCACGGCCTCGTGCGGCAGTGCGGCACCGGAAGTCGCGGATGTGCAGACGACCGATTCCACAAGCGGAGGCGTGGCGACCCGCGGTGTTGCACGCGCGCTTCCGCTTACGCCAGAAGGCGCTCAGCTTCAGGCCACGCTTGGCCCCGACGCAGAGCGCGACGATTCGGGGCGCTTTGTTCATCGCTATGCGGTCGACTTCGTTCAAGGCCAGCGCATGCGCGTGATGGTGCCTTCGTATGAGGGCTTTGATCCGATGGTGCGCGTGACGTCCCCCGAGGGCGCTGTGCTCCTCAACGACGATGCTTTTCCGCATACGCTCGATGCACTGCTTGAGTTCACCCCGCTCGCCTCGGGCACGTACCAAGTCGAGGTAACAACCGCGCCGCCGGGGCAGACGGGCACGTACAACCTCTCGATCGTTCCCAACGCGGGCACGGGCGAGATGCATACGCTTGGCTCACGCACCCAAGGGCAGCTTGGCGCGACAGGGGCCGACAGGGCCTTCCCCGGACGCTCCTTCGTGCGCTTCGATGCCCAGGGCGGCTCGGTGATTCGCGTGCGCGTGACCTCCCCCGACTTCGACACGATTGCCACCGTGCTCGGGCCCAACGGCGAGGTCTGGGTCAACGACGATGCCAACGATATGGGCACCGATGGACGTGAGCGCGCACTCGACAGCACGGTGGAGTTGAGCGCACCGAGCAGTGGCACGTACCAGGTCGTCGTCTCCAGCTTTGCGCCGGGCGGCACGGGCAACTTCGCTGTGAGCACGAGTGCACGGCCTCCAGTCACCTACGCCGACGGCGAGCTAACGCCCCGCGGGGCCTTCGCAGGACGCAACGGGCAAGGCCGCATCCTTGGCCTCTACGGCGGCATCACTGCGTACGAAACAGCCTCGCAGCTCTACGGCTGCGCCGACGATGCAACGCTGCTCGGCGAGGCCATGCGCGCCTCGCATCTTCAGCGTGTCGACGAGCAGATTGTGCTCACCGATGCGCAGGCCACACGTGGCGCATTCCTCGATGGCATTCGCTCGCTCGCACGTCGTGCCCAGCCCAACGATGTCGTGATGGTCTTCTTCTCGGGCCACGGCAACGTGCAGCCTGTGACGGCAGGCGATACGAGCGAGCTCGATGGTCTCGACGAGACAATGGTGCTGATCGACGGGCAGCTCTCGGACACGGAGGTCGCGCGCGAGCTCAGCCAGGTGCATGCGCAGACCGTCATCCTCGCGCTCGACACCTGTCACTCGGGAGGCTTTGCCGACGATTGGGTGAATGCTCCCGGGCACGTCGGCCTCTTCTCCTCCGACTCCGATGTGCTGAGCGATACCGCCGAGCCGCGTCGCGCAGGCGGCTACCTCTCGTACTACCTGCGTCGTGGTGTGCTCGGTGATGCCGACTACAAGCCGCACGACGGAGTGCTGCACGCAGGCGAGCTCACGGACTTTCTCCTGGAGGGCATGGTCCGCGATCACCGCTTGATGAACGCCGATGGTTCCGTGGAGCCCGCGCAGCGCTTTGTGATGCAGCGCGGCTCACTCGTCTGGACGGACGTGCTCTGGGTCTACCCGCGCGGAAGCGACCTGCGCCTGCCCTCGACGCCGCCGAATACGCTTGAGTCGATGGCGCCGCGCTGAATCGCCACAGCCAACGTTGGCGGTCGCCACAGCCAACGTTGGCGGTCGCCACAGCCAACATTGGCGGTCGCCACAGCCAACGTTGGCGGTCGCCACAGCCAACGTTGGCGGTGAGACCTACCGAGAGCCGACCTACTTGATCGGCTTTTGCGTGTGCTCGCGGCCGTCGAAGCGCAGCACGCTCGGCTTCTTCTCGACGATGGTCACGATCTCGACTGGCCTTCGCCAGATGCGCACGAGCGACTTCAACACCTCGCGTGCGTAGTCGACGCGCAGGTCGACGCCCATGTGGTCATGCTTGAGCTGCAGCTCGCCGCGGTTGCCGAGGTTGCCTTCTTCAACGGCGATGAAGGGCTGGCCCGCGTTCGTGAGCTGAAAGAGCATCTTCTCTTTCACCTCGTTGAACTTGCGCGTCTCGATCTCCATGCGGTCGTTGCGGGCGTTGTAGCCAAACGCGTAGAGCTTGTGCTCGGCCGCAAATTCGGGCGTGAGGAACTCATCGATGAAGGTCACGTCATTGTAGAGCGCGCGCACCTCAAAGAGCTTCTTGCGTCCGCTGCCTGTGCGGCGGTTCCACGTGCGACGCGCCTCGAGGTCGTCGCAGTCCTCCCACTCCTTGCCGAACTGGCCTTTGTTCCAGCGGTCCTCGACATGGCGGTAGAGCTCGACGCCGAGCTTGTACGGGTTGATGCGTCCGTTGCCCGTCTCCATCACGCCTGCGTTGCGCTCGGCGTACTCGATGATCTCGCCGTCATCGCAGACCTTCTCCGTCATGAGGCGTGAATGCCAATACGAGGCCCAGCCCTCGTTCATGATCTTGGTCTGCATCTGCGGCCAGAAGTAGTAGGCCTCCGCGCGGATAGCCGAGAGAACATCGCGCTCCCAGCGCTCAAGCGGCGCGTGATCGAGCAAGAAGCCGAGCACGTCTCGATCCGCCTTCGCCGGAAAGCGCGCGGCCTGCGCCTTCTCTTCTTCGTGCTTCTTCTTCTGCGCCGCGACGAAATCCTTCGGGTTGAGGAAGTCCTCCATGTACTCGCGATCGACGCGAATGCGGCCGTAGTTGTCGTCGTCGGGTTCGGCCTCGAGAAGGCCCAGCTCGCGCTTCTCTTCGCGCGGCTTCGGGGGTGCAAAGGGCTTCTGCGGGTCGATCAAATTCTCAAGCGAGAGGCAGACATCGACGAACTCTTCGATCTTGTCGATGCCGATGCGCTCGGACCAACGACGCAAGGTCGCGCCGTGGTTGGCCATCGAGTCAATCCATTTTCGGATGGGCTGCCCCGTCTCCGCATCACGCCCTTGGTTCGTCGCCGCGAACGTGAAGTTGTTCTTGAAGAAATCGACGTGGCCCATCACGTGCGACATCACGAGCTTCTGATCGACGATCGAATTCCCCTCGAGCAGGTACGCCACCGAGGGGTTGTTGTTGATCACCATCTCGTAGATTTTCGAGAGGCCATACTCGTAGCTCTTGGAGAGCTGCTCGTACTCCATCCCAAAGCGCCAATGCGGGTAGCGCACAGGGAAGCCGCCGTAGGCCGCGAGCTCGTTCATCTGGTCGTAGGAGACGACCTCAAAGAGCGTGGGGAAGATGTCGAGGCCGTAGCCACGCGCGTGCGCTTCGACTTGCTTCGAGATGTCGCGAAGGTAGCCGGGCAGTTCGGTAGACAGCTGGTAACGCGCCATCGTGTGAGGATGCCATGCCGAGCCCGCAACCTTCTACGTTAGGATCGCGCGATGCGGCGTCTTTGGTTGCGCGCTCTCCTTGCCCTCGGCGCGCTCACGTGGATGAGCCTCACCGCGTGCACGCGAAGGCCAACGCAGTTGCTCGTGGTGGTCGACAGCGACCTGCCTCCCGACGAGCGTGCATGTGTCGCAGCGCGTGTCTCCTCATGGGGCACGGAGGAAGGGCTTGGGCCCAGCGATCAATCGCTCTTCTTCTTCGACGGACGAAGTCCAAGCGGCCCGCAGCTGCCCTTCTCGTTTGCCGTGCTCAAGCCGCGCAGCGGTGTGAATCGCGTGCAGCTTGAGGTGGTCGCGCTGCGTGCTGCCGACTGCAACCCAGAGGCACCGAACTTCGCGAATGCCCGTGTGCGGCGCATCGTGCGAACGGGGTTTACGAGCGAGCAGACCTTGCGCCTTCCCATCTTCCTCGCCGCCTCGTGCATCCCAGCAGCGTGCATGAGCACGGAGGATTGCGAGGGAGGCATGTGCCAGCTCATTCCTGAAGTCGGACCGCTCTCGCAGGTCCTTCCAGGGCAGGAGTTTGAGGATGCGTCCACGCAGGATGCAGGCGTGGATGCGCCCGCGCTCGCCTCCGATGCAAACCTGGATGCGAACCTGATCCCCATCCCGTTCTCACCGACGCGCACGACGCCAACCTTCTCGCTCGCACTCGACAACCGCGCGGGCCCGGACACCGAGCACAACGCGATCTATCCCGTGGGCTCCGCTGAAGAGACGCTGCTCTTTGTCGCCGGGCTCTCGGTGAATGCACAGGCGAGCGCAGCCCTGACGCTTCCCAATCCGCGTGCGGATGATTCGAATCCGATGACGTCGGAGGGAGACGATGCGGTGCTCTTCCTCGCCCGCATGAACGCGCCCTCGACGATCGCACCGCCCGTTCTGTGGCGCTCCGGCGGCTACCCCTATCCGATCATCACGCGCGCACTCGACGTTGCCGGCGACACATTGCTCTGCGGCACAATGGGCTCAACCGGGATGGAGCCTTTTGCCTCCGCACCGACCGCGCTGAGAGGCTGTGCATCACAGCGATGCGCCTTCGTTGCACGCATCGACAGCACGGGAGCACAGAGCGCGTTTCACGTCATCGATACGACGGACGGCAGTGCGGAGGTCTGGTGCACCGACATCGATGTGATCGAGGGGCGCGTCATGCTCGCGCTTCACGTGTCGGCTTCGGCCACGGGCACACTCCGCATCAACGGCGCGGCGGTGAGTCCCGAGTTCTTCGACCCGACGCTTCAGAACCTCCTGACGCTCGATGCAGGAACAGCCGCGTCACTCAGCGTCTCCAGCGCTTCGCCCGTGGTCGTCGTTGGCCACGACACACCGCTTGCCACGAGGCGCACGGATCTCGGCGCGGTTGTACTGCATCGAAGCATCGAGCGAGGCGGGCGCATTCTGGCCGCAGCGTCTGATGTGCTGGTGCCGGAGGGCGCGAATGCAACGGGGGCCGCTGCACATGTGCGCTTCCTCCATTTCAATCCCGGCAGCGCAGCTTCCACGTGGAATCACGACCTCTGGGTGACCGACGGGACGATCGTGCTTCGCAACCTCGTGACGTCGCCCCGCACGACCTGGGCCGTCCTCTCCGTGCTCGATGTCGTGGGCGGTGTGACGCAGCTCCACATCGACGGAGGACCTCCCACCACGCTGATGCGGGACATGACCTACGTGAGCCGTGTGGAAGCAGGATCGGTGGGGCTTGCGTCGATGCCGGTGGGCGTCGAGTACAGCCCCGATGAAGTGCCCGCGAGCGGGGCCGATGTGCTTGGCTCGCAGCTCTTGGGTCACGGGCTTGCTACCTCCGCGGACGGATTCGCCTTCTACGCGACGAACACGGCCGATCAGCAAAGCATCGGCGACGGAACGCTCCTCACTGTGCGCGGTGAGCTTGATCCGCTTCTCGTTTTTGTGAGCCCAACACCTAGGGTTCGTCGCGCATGGCAGTGGGATACGACCATGGACGGCAGTGGCGTCTCGCCCGTCGATTGGCGCCTCACACACGCGGTCTGGGTCGCAGGCGGATGGATCGCGGTGGCCGGCTACGTGGAGAACAACGACGACCCGCGATGGATGCGCGGCCTCTCGTACTTCAACATCTACCCCGCGTTCTAAGGCCCGAGGGCATCGACGAGGGGATCGGCGCAGACTACAACTTGCAACTCAGTTGCATATTGCAGAAGAGCCCTCGTGCTCGCTCGCGCATTCAAGGAACTCGATGCCCTACGATGTTGTGATCATTGGTGGTGGACCCGCTGGCCTCTCCGCTGCCCTTGCGCTCGGGCGTGCGTGCAAGCGCGTCCTGCTCTGCGACTCGGGCCCGCGGAGGAATGCGGCCGCAGTGCACATGCACAACTTCGTCACGAGGGATGGCACAAAGCCGAGCGAGTTTCGTCGCATCGCGCGCGAGCAGCTCGCGGACTACCCCAACGTGATCGCGGAGGATGTTCGCGTGGGCAGCATCACGGGTGTGAAGGGCGCCTTCCAAGTGGTCACCGAGACCGGAGCGGTGGAGGCACGTCGCATCCTGCTGTGCACGGGCATGATCGATGAACTGCCACCGCTTGAAGGCCTGCGTGCGCTTTGGGGAAGCGACGTCGTGCAGTGCCCGTACTGCCACGGTTGGGAGGCGAAAGGCCGCCCCTGGGGCTACCTCGTTCGCAAGGAGCACGCGTCGCAGTTGCAGCTCTTTGCGCTTCAGCTTCGAGGTTGGACGGAGGACGTTTGCGTGTTCACCAACGGTGAGTTCGAGGTGCCGGAGGCGACGCGGGATCTGCTCGTCTCTGGAGGCGTGCGCATCGAGACGCGAGGCGTCGTTCGGCTCGTTGCAGGTACAGGAGGGGCAGAAGCGCAGCGACTTGAAGCCGTGGAGCTTGAGGACGGCACGCGCCTGCCGTGTGCGCTGCTCTTCGCGCACCCTCCGCAGCATCAGGTTGACCTTGTGCGCGCGCTCGACCTCACCTTGGACGGAGACGGTTTTGTGCAAGTCGACCCGATGCGTCGCGAGACATCCACGCCTGGCATCTTTGCTGCGGGCGATCTCACCACGCGGATGCAGGCGGCCATTGCAGCCGCAGCAAGCGGCATGCAGGCGGCAGCGATGCTGAACCTCGAGCTCACGAGCGAGCTTGCGCCACGTGCGACTCAGCGCGACGCGTAGGCCTTCTTCATCACCGCACCGACACCTTCGAGCGCTTTGCTCAGCGCAGCACCACGACGCCAGACAAGGCTCAGCGTGCGTGCGGGCGCGCGCTTGATGCGACGGATCGCGAGCTCGCCATGCCGATTCTCGACATCGAGGGAGAGGCTTGGAAGGAGCGTCACGCTGCCATCGCGACTGCCCACGATCATCTGCACCAACGTGGGCAGGCTCGTCGCGCGAAAGCTGGCCTCCGAGGCGCCCACACCCGCGCAGAACGAGAGCGCTTGTTGACGAAAGCAGTGACCGTCATCGAGCAGGAGAATGCGCTCCTGCGCGAGCTGCTCTGCGGCGATTGGCTGCTTTGAGCGCGCGAGGGCATGCGCTTGCGGCGTGGCGACGACGAACTCGTCTTGGCCGATGACGACATGCGGGAGTTCATCGTCCACACCGGGCTCCAGCGCCAAGACGGCGCCGTCGAGCTCTGCAGCCGTGAGCTTGCCCAGGAGCACGTGCGTCTTCTCTTCCACCCAGCGCACGGTGAGGTTTGGATAGGCCTCGCGCATGGCCGCAGCGACGAGCGGCAGGAGGTAGGGCGCGACCGTCGGAATCACGCCGATGCGCATCGTTGCGGAGAAGGGATCGGCGTAGAGGCGCGCCGACTCGATGAGTGCGTCGGCCTCAAGAAGAAGCGCACGCGCACGCGCAACGAAGGCCTGGCCTGCGGCCGTGGTCACGACCTGCCGATGCTCCCGCTCAAAGAGCTGAACGCCCAAGATCTCTTCGACTTGAGCGACCTGCGTGGAGAGCGAGGGCTGCGCGACGTGACATGCCTCCGCGGCTTGCCGGAACGACTTTCGATCGGCGATGGCGACGATGTACTGAAGCTGACGCAGCGTGATCGGATGCGGCGCGAGGTTCACGGGAGAGACACCACGAGTGCTGTCGTACGCGCGATGTCGTCGGATGGCCGTGCGAGCTCGCTCCATGTGTTGCCGCCCCAGCAGTAGACCGCTCCGTCTGACCGGCGCGCGCATGAGGATGTGTCGCCGACAGCGACCTCGGTCACGTTCGTCAACGGACCGCCATCGCCCTCCACTGGCCCGTGCACAGCTGTCGTCCAGGACTCGACCCCACCTGCTTGGCCCGACTCGCCCTGACCCCAGCAGTAGACCTCACCGCTGCCTTCGACGATGGCGCAGGAAGTCCCGGACATGCCGTGCGCGAGCGCGCTGAAGCGAAGCCCTGGGAACGCGTCGATGTCGATGGGGCGTGCCCTGGGGCGACAGCGATAGACCGAGTTCGTGTTGCAATCGACCGTACCTTCGCTGTTGCCAAGCGCGCCGTTGTTGTCGCTCCCAAAGCATGAGACGACGCCATCTTCGAGCACACACGCGTGCGTGTAGCCCGCGTGGATGTCGTCGGGGTGCCCATCCAGGATGCGGTTTCCCTCGGGCACCACGACCCGAATGCCGTGCACGCCGTCGCTCTGAAATACAGGGTCGTTGCCGCAAACCGCACCCTCGCTCCAGCCTTGGCAGTAGAGGCCCCCGCAACGCACGGAGCATGTGAAGGCGGACCCACCCGCAATGCGCTCGCTCCCAGCGAAGTCGTCTGCAGGTAGGGCATACGAGACCTCCGACACGCCGCTGCCGAGACGGCGATCGACGCGATTTTCAAACTCCGGGTAATCGAGGACGTTGGCGAAGTTGGTTCCCCAGCACACGTACTGGTCGCCCCTGCGTGCGCAGGCATGACGAGAGCCGACTGCAATCGAAGAGGCCCCGGTGGTGTAGCGACGCGCACGGGCAAAGATGCTGCCGACGACATAGCCCCAGCACCAGACCTCCCCCGAGTCATTCAGTGCGCACACCTGGTCGCCACAGCCAATCGAGGTGACATTCGAGAGCTGTGTCCCGTCCTCACGCAACACAGTCGAGGGCACGTCTGTACATGGATGCCCTGAGGTGCAGTTGGGGTGCACAGGTGGCGTGTGGAGATCGGTGCCATTGCCGAGCTGGCCAGAACCGCTGCTTCCCCAGCAATGCACTCGGCCAGCGACGATCGCGCAACCGAAGTGCTTGCCAACGCACAATGTGGATGGGGCCACGCTCGTGGGTCGCGACGCCTCACAGAATGCATCGTCACCCGTCGAGGCATCGAGGTTCGCATCCGTGCCTGCATCCATCAGCGAAGCATCGGGAAGACCCGCATCCGGCAACGTGATGGACATCGGCAAGCATGCTGACGTCGCCATGCTGCATGAGGTGCCGGGCAAGCAGGCGTTGGTCGTCGGCATGCAGAGCGAGACGCACTCGTTGCTCACGCAGGTGAGCCCGTCCTCGCAGTAGCGCTGCTCGGTGGGGTTACATGTATCGGTGGGCAGCGTGCATGCGCCCTGGCTTCCGTTGATCGTTAAGCAGTGCTCGCCTGCACCGCATTGGGCGCTGTCGGTACAGCCTGAGCGGCAACGGCCGAAGTTGCATCGCAGACCACCGGAGCACTCGCTGTCGCTGCGACATGCGTTGCCAAGCGAGACGCGTGTCTCGCAGCCAAGCTGAAGGCCGACCGAGACGAGGAAGAGAAGGGCGAGGGGGCGCATCGGCCGAGCGTGCACCGGGATCGGCCAGAGGTCACCGATGAGTTGCAGACAGCGAGATTTTCGACGCCCCGTCCCGCGCGCACGAACTCAGCGGACGATGGCGTGCGCTCTCGAGACAAAGCGGCCTTCGTCGAGCACACCGATCGCGACGACCAGGCGAAGCGCGTCGCTGGTGATGACGGTCGAGCCCACGTTCATGCCTGCAGGCACGTCCTCGCTCGTCGTCTCCGCGAGCGAGTCTTCCTCACCCAGCGTGCAGCGCACCTCGACCGTGCGAAGCACATCGGCCTCCGTCACGCGCCAGGCCACGAGCGTCTGATCGCCTTCTGTCTCCACGCGAATTCCCATCCACGTGAGGTCTTGCTCCCACGCGACAAGGCGCGCATCGAGCAAGCCGCGCAGGCGCAGACGCTCCACACGAAGTGCAGCCTCCTCACGCAGCGCGCGCTTCTCATGGAGCTGCGCCTCGATGTCGGCCGCATCGAGCGCCTCGCCCGCCTTCAGGGCCTCGGAGCTCTCGCGCGTCGCGATGATCGCCATCGGCTCCGCGCGCGGAATCTCAACCTTCATCGCGCGCCCTTCGAACGGCGGTGGCATCTCGGAGGGGCGTCGTTCGGCCCGCGAAGGTCGTGGCGGAGACACCGTGTCGAGCACGCGACCCAGGAAGCGCCTTGCACGCGTGAGCGCGGATGTGGACGAGGCCTCGAGAAGGTCGGGCGAGAGAGAGACTTGAGCGAGCATGCGAGGAACACAACACGCATCGAAGAGCGCGTCGATTTTTCGGCGCACGCGGATTTGTTGGCGGCGGCGATCGGGTGAACGAGAGTCGGCAGGTCGTGAAGGTTCCCTCGTCAGCACCAGCGTTTGCACCGCGCGCCACGCGATGGATGTGGCTGCTCATCGCGATGATGTTCTCGCTTCTGGCAAGTGCCTGCGCGGAGGAGCCCTACGAGCTCTTCACGCTGGAGGAGGTGCGCCCTAGCCGCATGGAGCCAGGTCATCGCATGGTGATCTTGGGCAGCGGCTTTCCGATCGGCCGCGAGGTGCAGGTTGTCTTTACGGGCACGGTGCACACGCCGCTTGGGCATGCGCGTCAGGTGCACATTCAGACGCACGGACGCACCGACTCGCCCGAGCGCGTGGTCACCTCGCTGACCGAGTCCGACATGGCGAATATCGGCGCACGCGGCACCTTCGATGGGTCGATTGAGGTCTCGCTGCAGGGCTCGGAGCTTGAGGGTCGCTCGGCCCGTGTGATCGGCCGCCTTGAGGCTGTGACGCTCGACATCGTGGCGGGTGAGCCCATCCACATGGGCGACACCGATGGCAGCCTCGATGCACTTGAGGTGCTGGGGTTCTCGCTCGCGGAGGTCTCCGAGGAGAGCGCTGCGGAGGCCGATGACGAGGGCCTCGACGAGGAGGGCGATGGCTCCGAGACGATGGCGCGCCAGACACCGCGCGGCTTTGTGATTGAGGAGACACGCGGCCTCGCAGAAGCCGCAGGCATCACCCCGGGCGATCGCCTTGTGCGCATCGATCACCTGCGCGTGATCTTCCCGCACGAGCTGCGCATCGCAGCGGACGCGCACGTGACGACGCTTGAGGTCGAGCGCGCAGGACGCACGCGTGAGGTGCACATCAACGTGAGCGCAGCCTCCTCGCAGCAGCTGCGCGCATCCTTTCGCTACGACCAACTCGCGGCGGTGCTGATCGCCGTCGCGCTCCTCTTCGGCATCCGAAGGTGGGCGCCCGCACGCGGAGAAAACGCCGCGCCCTTGAAGACCGAGTCCACCCGCATGGTGGGCCGCTTCATCCTCGGCCTCCTCGCGCTCATCACCGCACTCTTGCTCGGTGTCTTGCCCATCTCGCTTGGCACACTCGTCCTTGGCGCAGGCCTGCTGCGCATGGT
>JBILQT010000229.1:0-11674 GCA_044373065.1 Sandaracinaceae bacterium | reverse complement strand
GTCCCGCCGCTGCCGCCAATAAGACGACCGCCAGCTGTGCAGCCTCTCCCGTCTGAAGGGCACGTCCTCCAATCGCCTCCCGTACCGAACGTGTTGAGGACGATTGGAACATTGAGCCCTATCTGAAGTCGATTGAAGAGCGCGATGGCTCCCGTCAGCTGCAGCGTGGTCATGCCACCGACCACATCGAGTTCATCGGCACGCTGCGGCGGCCGCACGGGGGCAGTAGGATCATACGGGCCTGCCCACGTGACGTTGCTGAAGTCATCCAGCGTCATCGGGCGATGGCTGTAGTCGAACATCACGCCGAAGTAGGGCTGTGTCTCGCCCGTCACGTCGCTGCCGTCGACCATCAAATAGCCGCGTCCGGGTGCGGCGTAGAAGCGGTTGGCGGAGGGCTCTCCGGTCGCGATCTCCTCTTGTGCAGAGGCAGATGAGGCGGCGAGGGGGAGGGCGAGGGCGAGGAGCGATACTGCTGAAAGTGCCGGGTTTCGAAGGCGATTTCCCATGTGGGGTGATGCTACACGAAGCCGCATCACCCGCGCGATGACTTCGAGGTGAATCTTTGCTGCTCCAAAGAGAACGCCCCGCCTCCGGACGAACCGAAGACGGGGCGTGTGCTTGAAGTCGCGAATCAGTTCGCGCGACGGCGACGTGCGAGCGCTGCGATCGCCACAAGGCCAAGGGCCCATGCGCCTGTCGGGAGCGAGCGTGAGCCGCCTGCGCGGCATCCACAGCTACCGCCGACAACGCCTGGCGTCCCTGCGTCTGTGCCTTCCATCGAGGCGTCGCCGTTCGCATCACGTGCGCCTGCATCGCGACGGCCCGCATCGCGGTTGCCCGCATCGACCCTCGGCATGGCCATGCCTGCGTCGACTGCGACCATGCCTGCGTCGTCCATCACGAGGCCTGCGTCATCGAGACCCGCGTCGTCGGTGCCTGCGTCGTCCATCGCGACACCTGCGTCGTCCATCGTCACGGCTGCGTCGGTGCCTGCGTCGGGGTCGACCGCTGCATCCACCGCGACGAAGGCGTCGGGCATGATGACCGCTGCATCGGTGCCAGCGTCGGGCGTGCCTGCATCGGTGCATGCCGTGGCCTCGCCTGGGCAGCTCGTTGCGGTGCCGCTGCAGAAGTCGGCTGTGTCGCAGGCGCCGATCGAGGGACGGCACTCCGTGGTGGCGGGGGCGAAGACGGCTGCGCAGGTCGTGGCCGTGCCATCGCAGATGTCATTCACGTCGCATGCGCCCGAGGCCGCGTTGCAGACAAAGCCTGCTGCACGACGCACGTCGGCGGGGCAGGTGGATGCGCTGCCCGAGCAAGACTCGGCGACATCGCAGGGGCCTGCGGCGGCGCGACAGGAGGTGTCGGCGCTCGCGAAGATCGCGGTGCAGGAGGCCGTGCTTCCGTTGCAGACGTCGGCCACGTCGCAATCACCGCTGGCCGCTGCGCACACCGTGCCTGCAGCACGCAGCGTGTCGGCAGGACACGACGCCGCGCTGCCCGAGCAAGACTCCGCGAGATCGCAAGGCCCAACCGACGCACGACATGTCGCCCCTGCGCTCGCGAAGACGGCTGTGCAGGTCGCGCTCGTTCCATCGCAGGTGTCGGCGACATCGCAGGCGCCGCTTGCCGCATTGCAGACAAAGCCTGCCGCGCGACGCGTATCCGAGGGGCATGTCGTGCCGGTGCCATTGCACATCTCGGCCACGTCGCAGCCACCCGCGGAGGGGCGACACTCGGTGGCAGAGCTCGCGACGATCGGTGCGCAAGCCACGGTCGTTCCATCGCAGACATCGGCGACATCGCATGCGCCGCTCGCGGCTGCGCAGACAGTTCCTGCGCTTCGAACCGCGTTGGCAGGACACGCCGCAGCCGCGCCCGAGCACGTCTCAGCAACGTCGCACGCACCACCGGATGCACGGCACTCAAGGCCCGCTGCCGCAAAGCGCGGTGTGCAGCTTGTTGCGGTGCCATCGCAGACGTCATCGACATCGCATGCGCCGCTCGCGGTCAGGCAGACGGTGCCCATCGACTGCACGCCATCGGCGGGGCAATCGGCAGCCGCGCCGGTGCAGGTCTCGGCGACATCGCAGAGGCCCGATGCGGGGCGACAGCTGGTGCCTGCGCTGCGGAAGAGAGGCGCACACACCGTCGTCGTTCCGTCGCAGACATCGGCTGCATCGCAGAGGCCCGACGCCGCATTGCAGACGGTGCCAGCGGTTTGCACGGCGTCGGCTGGGCACGTCGCTGCGGAGCCGCTGCACATCTCGGCGACGTCGCATGCCGTCGCAGCTGCGCGGCACTCAGTGGTGGCAGGCGCGAAGTTCGCCGTGCAGGTGCCCGTGCCGTTGCAGGTGTCGACGGCGTCGCAGACGCCCGAGGCCGCGCCGCAGGTGGTGCCGCTCGCGACGAAGGCGCACATCGTCGTGCAGCCGCAGGGCGTTGTGCCGTTCAGCGCACCGGTGTCGCAGGCCTCGCCCGCTTCGACCATGCCGTTACCGCAGCTGGGGCCGATGGCGGAGCCTGCAACGGTGATGTTGTCGATGCCGATCCACTCGTCCGCGCCAGCAGCGTTCGCCGTGATGATGCGGACCTGAACGAGCGCCTGGTTGTCGGCTGCCGCAGGGAGCGTTGCGCTGACCGTCGTGACCAATGTCGCGAGGCTCGGACCGCTCGACGCATCCGCCACGAAACCGGCCGGCACGTTGACGAAGGCTCCCGACGAACCCACGCGGTACTGAAGCGCGACGGGCTGAATCGAATCATCGGCCGAGCCATCGATGTCACGCAGGAGATAGCGAATCCCCACGCCAGTGAAGCCCGTTGTGTCCAAGTGAATCAAGACGTAGGGCGCATCGGCCGTCCCGCTGGGCTGAATCGCGACTACGGTATCCGTGACGGCGAGGGTGAACTCAGCAACGCCTCCGGTGGCGTTTGTGTTCGGGTTGGTCTGATTGGCGATGACATCGACATCACCAGCCAGGCTCGACTCCGTGAGCAGTGTTTGTGGGTCGACACCTTGTGCGGTGGTGATGTTCTGACCGAGGTAGCCGATGACACCGGGCACCATGCTCCAGTCATCGTTGACTGTGATGAGCCCTGCGTTCGACCAATCCTGCGAGTAGGAGAGCGTTTGAGGTGTGGCATTCGCCGACGCAGAGACAGCCGGAAGGGCCACGGCGAAGGCAACCAAGGGGAACAGCAAGTGTCGCATCGGGGGACTCTGGCAAGCGAAGCCCGTTGTCACAATGCGAGGGCCGTGACGTTTCCGTGTCTGCGCTGCGCGTTCTCCGAAATGCCGTTGCGCGCGGCCAATTCGCTCATTCCCGTTCTGGAACGGACATATTGGCACACAAGATGCGGAATTCTGGCACAGAATCGGGCTTAGAAGACCTCATTCTCCGGAATTCTGGCTCAGATTTCGGCTTACGAGCACCTCCTAAGCAGAATTCTGGCACAGAGTTGCGCTTGTAAGCGTCCTCCAAGCCCCGTGCGGAGACCGCGCGATGTCCAACGCGAGTCTCCTGGCGCGTGATGGCACATTTTGCTCCGAATTTTTCATGTCGAGACGGTGCAAGACCTTCCTCGCGCAGGCGACTAAGCTCGCGCGATGCGCATCACCTGTGACTTTCTCGTTCTTGGAAGTGGCGTAGCCGGTCTCACCTTCGCGCTCGAAGCCGCGCAGCACGGCGAGGTCATCGTCGTCACGAAGCGGGGCCTCTCGGATTCGAATACGAACTGGGCGCAGGGCGGCATCGCGGCCGTCATGGACCCAGCCGATTCCTTCGAGGCGCATGCGAAGGACACGCTCGCGGTGGGCTACGGCCTGAGCAAGCCGGCGATCGTCGACCTCGTCGTGAAGGGCGGGCCGGAGGGCATCAAGAAGCTCATCGCCCTCGGCGCATCGTTCGACACCAAGCACGAGGAAGAACCGGGCGCTGTCGTCGATGGCCAGGCGCTCGACCTCACGCAGCTCGACCTCACGCGCGAGGGCGGGCACACGGCAAGGCGCGTGGTGCACGCAGGCGATGTGACGGGCCGCGAGGTGCAGCGCGTGCTCGCCGAGGCTGCGCGCAAGCATCCGAACATCCGCATCCTTGAGCACCACATGGGCGTCGACTTGATCGAGCTCAGCAAGCTCGGCGGGCCGCATCAAATCGCAGGCGCGTACGTGCTCGACTGCACGCCCGACTCACCCAGCGCAGGCCAGGTGCATGCGGTCGTCTCGCGCGCGACGATCCTGGCCACGGGCGGTGCGGGCAAGGTCTACCTCTACACCTCGAACCCCGATGTCGCGACCGGCGATGGCGTGGCGATGGCGTACCGCGCAGGCGCGCTCATCGCGAACATGGAGTTCTTCCAGTTCCACCCGACCTGCCTCTTTCATCCGCAGGCCAAGAGCTTCCTGATCTCGGAGGCCCTGCGCGGTGAGGGCGGCATCTTGCGCCTCGCCAATGGCGACCCTTTCATGGCGCGTCATCACGAGATGAAGGATCTCGCGCCGCGCGATGTCGTGGCCCGCACGATCGACTACGAGATGAAGCGCACGGGCGCGGACTGCGTGTATCTCGATATGACCGCAAAGCCTGCGGACTACCTGCGCGAGCGCTTCCCGACGATCCACGCGGAGTGCCTGCGCTTCGGCATCGACATGACGACCACGCCCATCCCGGTGGTGCCTGCAGCGCACTATATGTGCGGCGGCGTGGTGGTGGATGCGGATGGACGCAGCACGGTGGCTGGCCTCTGGGCGATCGGTGAAGTGAGCGCCTCGGGCCTTCACGGCGCGAACCGTCTGGCCTCGAATTCCCTTCTGGAAGGGCTCGTTTACGGGCAGCGCACGGCCGAGGCGCTGCGCAACCTCAGCAAAGACTCGGTGCTCCCCGAGGTGCCCGAGTGGGATATCGGCTCGGCAGTGGCGAGCGATGAGGGCGTCGTCATCAGCCAGAACTGGGATGAGCTTCGCCGCTTCATGTGGAACTACGTCGGCATCGTGCGCAGTGACAAGCGCCTGCGTCGTGCAGCGCGTCGTGTGGCGCTGATGAAGGACGAGATCCGCGAGTACTACTGGGAGCATCACGTGACGCGTGACCTGCTCGAGCTGCGCAACATCGCGGATGTGGCCGAGATGATCATCGGCTGCGCCAGCGTGCGCAAAGAGAGCCGCGGGCTTCACTACAACATCGATCACAAAGAGACCGATGAGCGCTTCAGCAAGGACACCGTGATGGTGAACGGCGAGCCTCCGCATCTTCGCCACGAGTGAGGCTTCCTCTCTTCTTCTCTTCCCTGAGATCGCTGTGGTTCGGAGGAGAAGAGAGTTGGGAGAAGGAGAGAGAAGAGTTGACTGAACCGTATACGGCGTTGGCGCTCGGTCGGCGTTCTTTCGTGCGAGGGATGCGTCGTCTCGCTCGCTGCGTTGTAGGTAATTCCGTACGTCATCCATGACGGCGCAAAAGGCTGACGTGCGGGAGTACCCAGAACGCCACCTCGCGAGGTCACGCTCACGCTCGCGGCCGAGTCGACATCGATCGCCAACGCGGCGTCCAGCCAGCTCTTGCTCCGCTCCTCCTCTCCTCCTCTCACGCCAAAGCGGGAGACCGATGTGCGTTGCCCGCGCACAAGGAAGCGGATCATCCTCGCCGCATGAATCGCCTTCTCGTTGCGAGCCTCGCGGCGTTGGTCACCTCGGCATGTTCAAGCGGCGATGCGCCGAGCACCGCCCCGAGCACGAACACGACGTCGCCCACACTGCCGCCCACAGCGCCGACACCGAGCACCGAAGAGACGCCGACACCGAGTGCGCAAGCGCCGTCGACGCAGCCCGCACAGGCGAGCCCAGAGGCCATCGCGGCACTCCGTGAGGCACGCGGCATGGCGCGCGCGGGCCAGTTTGAAGAGGCGTGGACGCGCCTTCAGCCCCTTGCGACAGCGAGCGCACCGCCCTCGTTTCGATGCGAAGCGGGCTACGTCGCCTTTCGTGCGGGGCACCTTGATCTCGCGGTCCCGCTGATCCGCGGCGCGGCCGATTCGTACGCTACGCCAACCGATCAGGAAGGTCGCGTCTCCCTTGCGCGCTGCCTCTACAACGTCGGCCTGGTCTCGGAGGCCGCGGGTGATTGGCCTGCCGCGGTCGCCTCGTATCAACGCTCTTTCTCGCTGCGCGCGAACCGCACCGTCTACGAACATTTGGTCCAAGCGAGTGCGCATGCCGAGGGCGCCGCCGATGAAGCGCAGAACGACCGCATCACCGATGCACTGCGCCGCGCGCTTGGCCCCTCGCCCTCGATGGAAGCGCTCGCACAAGGCTTCACCGACTACTGCATGGCCTCGCCCTACCATCCACAGAATTGCACCGCGAGCCTCGAGGGCCGTTGGTCTGCACCAAGCGATTCGGGTGTGCTCCTTGAGGCTGCGTTGATCCGCACAGAGAGGCCGGACGACATCTACCTCGCGGTGCGTGATGCCGAGGGCGCACGCGTCATCGCCTCGCTCATGCCGCAATACGGCGATGCGGAGCTGCATGTGGATCAGGCGCGCTTCGAAGAGGTCGTGCCCTCGCGTGGGCTTGAGCTCGTGCTCGATGTCACGCGGCTCGTCTACCTCGATAGCTTCCCTGGCAACGACTGCGATCCCGATGAGGACGAGGGCTGCATGGGCGCGCGCGAGCGCCAAGCAGAGCGCCTCCGTATCGTCTGCGCACCGCTCGAAGACGAGCTTGCTTGCGCGGCCATTCCCACCTTCGAGTCGCGCTACTACGCCGATGGTTTCGACCATGCGCCTGCCTGCGACAGGCCTCTGCCTGCATTGCCGTGCGGCATTGGCTGGGAGGGCACCGCGCAGTTCGATGCGGAGGGCAACCTGAGCACGAGCGCGCATGCGATCGAGTCAGCCTGCGCGGCCTGCCCCGAGCTCGATGCACCCGAGCCCAATGAGCTCACGACGGAGAGCGATTCGTATCCGCGCCCGCCGAGAGCCCGCACCGCCATCCCCTTCGCCACGTGGAGGACAGAGCCCGTGCATCAGCTCGCGCGACGCTTTCCTGAGGCGCCGACACCGCGCGCGCCGAGCACGCTCGCCTTCGCATCGCCGTGGGCGCCGCCGTGGCATCAGAGCGCTGCGAATGCGAGCCCACTTGCCTCGCTCACCGAGCGCATCACGCACGCATGTGAGGTCGAAGTGGAGAACTACGCGCCGCGATGTTGCCCATGGCAGAGCGACTGCACGGCGCGCGTGGAGATGAGCGCGCATGCTGAGAGCGATGAGTTCGCGATCGTCCGCGTGACCTGCCCGCATGCCGAGATGGATGCGGACGGAGACCAGCAGGTGCGCGTGATCACGCATGGCGCCGTCGGTGGAGAGCATCGCGTGATCGGCACGCTTCAAGCGCAGCTCCTCGACGGCAGCACGCTTCAGCCCATCACGCACTTTCGTGTCGAAGATGCGCTCAGCACAGCAGGCCTCGAAGCGCGCTTTGCGTTTCGCTCCGAGGTCTCGATGCCCGTTGTCGATCAGCTCACCCACGTGGATGCCGATTCACGCTCCAGCACCGATGTCGAGGTCTTCTGCACAGGCGGCACCGACGCGCGCTGCTACGGCATTCCGGTCGCATATCGCGGAAGCCAAATCGGCTACGCCGAGGATGGACACACGGCCGTCATCGGGCGCACGAGCTACCGCGTCGACGTCGCAGTCGACGGCGCATCGCTCGTGTTTACGACCGGGGAAGGCACTCCGCCCGCGCTCCTCACCGGCACACACACTCTCGAAGAGCTTGAGCACTTCCAGGTGCGTCCGTGGGCTGTGGGCGAGCCTACGTACGCGAACTGAGCGCTGGGCATGCGCGCTTGTCGCGTTGAAGCCCACGCGCCCACCTCGAACGCGCGGTGATTCACTGCGCACAGACCACGCGCGTCATGCCCGAGCCGAGCCTGACGCTTGAAGTGCGAGGGCACGCCGACCCCGTGCAGCCGCTCGTTCAATCCATGTCGAAGGCGTGAGCACGCGCTTTGAGATCACGTCGGCTCTTCGCGGCCTCGCACGAGTTGCCGAAGCCCCGTCACCGTGAGGCCGCCTCCGATCGTGCTGCAGCAGAGGAGCGCGCGGTACGAGTAGACGCCCTCTGCCCGCATCTCAAGCCAGAGCCAGAGGCCAAAGGCCAAGAGCGCAATCCCAGGCACGGCGAGCACGGCGCCGATGATGCGCGCCATCCGATCTTCACCCTCGTCGATCTCGTTCCTTTGCTTTCCCATGGGCGGGACACTCTGTGAGTCAGGCAAGGAAGTCAACGGACGTGTGCGCGTTCCTGTTTGCTCGCAGCGCCTTGTTCTGTGGGCGAATGCGAACCGGCACGTGACGATCACGCCCAAGCGAAAACCCCACCGTCACAAGGACAGTGGGGCTCGTTTGGGATGCCGACGTGCGCTTCAGCTCACTGGCAGGTGCAGTCGCGCTGACCAAGGGCGCAGACCGCGCCGCGACCCGGGCGACGACAGACGCCGCCCGTTGCGCACTCTGCCGTGCGCTCGCAGCTCCGGCCGCGTGCCGTGAGCGCGCAGCGCCCGCCGATGCAGAGTGTCTGGCCACAGCAATCCATGCTGCTGGTGCACTGCTGGGCGGCGCCAAGGCAGCACTGGAGCGTGCCATTGCGGGGTGCGCAGAGCGCGTCGCAACACTGCGTGTCGGTGCTGCAGGAGGTCTGCAGCGGGTTGGTGCACATCATCGCGTCGACCGGGCCTGCATCACGCGTGGTGGGCATGCCGCCGCAGCGCGCGCTGGCGAAGGTGTTGGCCGCATCGGGGCAATCGGATTGCTGTGTGCAGCTCCAACCACCATCGGCGCATCGGAACCATGCGCAGCTCGACATGCCGCAGCCTGCGTAGTTGACCTGCACACACGAGCCATGGGCCACGGTGCGGCCGAGCGTGCTGCTGGAGCAACCTCGCGGGTCGCCGCCGCCCATGTTGATCGTGAGGGTGCCCGTCGCGCCGAACGCTGTGCTTCCGTTGGCAACGCGCCACTGTCCGCGGTGCGTGCCTGCTGCGCTCGGCGTGCGAACGACAACGTCGAATGAGAAGGATGCGCCTGGCGCAACGGAGCCACTCACGGCAATCGGCCCGACCTCGCTGAATGCCCCGCTTGTATGGATGAGTCGGTAGCTTGAGTTCCAGGTGGTGCTTCCCGAGTTTCGGAAGGTCAGACGCTGGCGAACCGTGGCGCCTGCAACGCCCGCAACGGCCCGAGGATAGGTGGCTGCCGTGAGCTGCGCGTTGTCGCTTGGGCCCGCGGTGCAGCTCGCGGTGGGGCTACCGCCCGTCCAGAGCGATGCGGCTTGGCTGGAGCAAGCGCCGCCGTAGGGGTCGGGTCGAACGGCCGTGTTGGCCGTTCTGCGAATCTCGAAGTGAAGATGCGGGCCTGTGCTGCTCCCGCTGTTGCCGCTGAGGCCTATCTGCTGACCGCAAGCGACGCGCGCGCCGTTGGCGGGAAGGCCTGAGTTGGGTGACATGTGCGCGTAGTAGGTCGTCATCCCGTTGTCGTGGCTGATGGCGACGTAGTTGCCGAAACCGCCGCCGCACCTGGAGCCACGGTAGCCGTTGGCAGGGCAGCCGTCCGACGAGACGATGACCGTGCCTGCCGCGGCTGCATAGACCGGTGTGCCGATCGGAATGCCGTAGTCGGTACCCCGGTGCCCCGCGCGTGAGATGGGGGTGCAGTCGAAGCGGACCAGGCGCCCCCCTGAGCTGTGGGTGACATGCGAGGTGACGCGCGTGAGGTTTGTCGGATTGCGGAACTGTGCGGTTCCAGTTGAAGGCAGGAAGCTCACGACGAGCGCGAGCATGAGGGCAAGCGGCAGGCTCTTCATCGTGCACCTCCAGCCGGGTACGTGAATGCGCAGGGCGTGCTCTCCGAGGGGGCGAGCGCGAGGATGTCGTTGTTCGTGTCCAAGCGTGGCCAGAAGCCGGGGCCAACATCCTCGACTGCGCCCGTCGTGATGTTTAGATGAAGGACGACCGACTGGTTGAGGTCCGACATGTACGCGAAGTAGACGCCGTCATCGGCCCAGAGGGCTTGGTTCGTCAGCGGTGGAACAGACTCCTGCTCAATCGCGGTCATGCCCACGTTCGTGAGCTGTACCGGCTCGCCCTCTGGAGAGACGCGGAAGATCGCTGCAACGCCACTTCGGTTGGAGGAGAAGATGACGTCAGCGCTACGTGGAACGGCATAGGGCGCGTACGCGAACTCATCCTGGAGAACGGTCGACACCTCGCGATTTCGAATCGCGTAGGACTGAATCAGTGCGGGCGTGTCGATATCCCACTCGGTCACGCCCTCGGGTGCGGCGAGGAAGACAACGCGCTCGCCAGAGGACGAGAGGGAAGGGTCGCGTGCGAGGGGCGAGATGACTTCCATCGCCGAGCCTGCGACGCGCACGAGCTCACCTGCGTCGGTCAGCACAAAGAGCGCGCTCGGCGTCTCTGCCGCCCAGATCGGATTCACCACCTCCCTCGGCAAGGCCACGGCCTCGAGGCTTCCCGCGCGCACACGGAAGAGACTGCAGCTGCCCTCTTCGGTTCCTTCGTCGTCGGTGCAGGTGGTGACCAAGGCACCCACCCAAGTGTTGAGCCCCTCACGCGATGCAACGCGGCAGTACGCCATCAACTCCGCTTGCGCAGCGTTGGGGGTCGGCGTGCAGGCGGGAAGCGCTGCGGGAAGAAGAGCGGCTGGCAGGAGGACGCCAAGACCTAGGGATCGCAATCTCATCGACATGCCCCTCGTAAAGCATGCCTCGGGCCATCGAGAGCGATTCGAAAAACGCTTTAAAAACGGCATCTTGCGCAGTGCGTCAGAACCTTTTCAGGGAGGTCACGCGGGGTGCAAAGCCCTCACGGAGAGCGCTTCTGGAGACTTTTGACACCGGCCCATTCCGCCAAAAACCCCACCGAGGCTGGGCCAGGGTGGGGTTCGTGGTTGTGCTCAGCGCTTGTGCGCGCTGTTCGCGTTTACTGGCAGGTGCAGTCGCGCTGACCGAGGGCGCAGATGGCGCCGCGACTTGGACGACGACAGATGCCGCCGCCTGCGCACTCGGCGGTGCGCTCGCAGTTTCCACCGCGCGCTGTCAGCGCACAGCGGCCGGCGATGCAGAGCGTCTGGCCACAACAATCCATGCTGCTGGTGCAGCGCTGGGCGGCTCCGAGGCAGCACTGGAGCGTGCCGTTGCGGGGAGCGCAGGTCGCGTCGCAGCACTGTGTGTCGCTGGAGCACGAGGTCTGAAGTGGGTTTGTGCACATCATGGCGTCGACGGGGCCGACGTCGCGTGCCGGTCCTGCGTCGCCACCGCCGCAGCGTGCGTTGGCGAACGACTCGCCCTCGCAGTCGCTTGGCTGCGTGCAGAGCCAGGCCGTGTCGGCGCAGCGGAACCACGCACACGTTGACCTGCCGCATCCGGAGTACGTGACCTGGACGCAGGAGCCGTGATCGACCGTGCGGCCAAGTGTGTGGCTGTTGCAGCCACGTGGTGCCTCCGCGATGTTGATCGTCAGGCTGCCGACCTGACCGAAGGTGGTCCCTTCAGCATTGGCGATACGCCATTCACCACGGTGTGTTCCCGGTGCGCTCGGCGTCTCGACGACGATCTCAAAGACGTAGTTTCCGCCAGGCGCAACGGTGTCAT